>CAXSDZ010000152.1:9093-11307 GCA_964235505.1 uncultured Chthoniobacteraceae bacterium | reverse complement strand
GCGCGGTGTAGAAAACGGTGACGCGATAGTCCTCAATGATGAGCCAGAAGCGGTCGTTCTCCGGCCAGTTCGGCGCGCCCTCATACATCAAGGTTGTCGCGCCATTCGCGAGCGGACCATAGACCATGTAGGAGTGCCCGGTGACCCAGCCGACGTCCGCCGTGCACCAATAGACATCCTCGTCGCGCAGGTCGAAAACGTATTTGCACGTGGTGTAAGCGCCAAGCAGGTAGCCGCCGGTGGTGTGCAGGATGCCCTTCGGTTTTCCGGTTGAACCCGACGTGTAGAGAATGAAAAGCGGGTGCTCGGAATCGAGCGGCTCGGCAGGGCAATTCGCGTCCACGTATTCCATCTCGCGGTGCCACCAGAGGTCGCGCCCTTCTTCGATGTGGATGTCGTTTCCCGCGCGGCGAAAGACGATGACTTTGCGCACTGTTTGCGCGCCGCCCTTGAGCGCGTCATCGACGTTCTTTTTCAGCGGAACGATCGAGCCGCGCCGGTAGCCGCCGTCTGCCGTGATCACGAGCGATGCGCCGCAGTCGGCGATTCGGTCCTTGATCGACTCTGCCGAGAACCCACCGAAAATGACCGAATGCACCGCGCCGATGCGCGCGCAGGCGAGCATGGCAATCGCCGCCTCCGGCACCATCGGCATGTAGATGATGACGCGGTCGCCTTTGCGCACTTTGTTGCGCTTCAGCACATTGGCAAAGCGGCAGACTTCCCGGTGGAGCTGCTGAAAAGTGAGGGTTCGCTTTTCGCCCGGCTCGCCTTCCCAAAGAATCGCCGCCTTGTTCTGCCGCGGCGTGCCGAGGAAGCGATCGAGGCAGTTCTCCGAGACGTTCAGCTTGCCGCCGACGAACCACTTTGCGAACGGTTCCTTCCACTCCAGCACAGCCGTCCACTTCTGCTGCCAGACGAGTTCGCCCGCCTCGCGCGCCCAGAATTTATCAGGCCGCCGGATCGACTCCGCGTGCATCTCGCGATACTGCGCGAGGGAGGAGATGCGGGCCTTTTTCGAGAAGTCTTTGGCGGGTTTGAAGACCCGTTTTTCGATCAGGTGCGACTCGATGTTGCTGGGGTTCATGGGCGGCTGATAAAAAAAGCGAGCGCGCAGCTTGCCGCTCCCTCCGGGCAGGGGCAAACCAAAGTTGCTGCGGCGTGCGGAAACCGTGATCGCGGGCACTCGGACCGCCAGCGATCTGTGGCGAGACGGAGGCATTTTCGCTCAGAAAAGCTCGCCCTGCTTCACTGCCGGAACGCGGTTGGCCTCCGCAGAGTATTCAGTCAGCAGCGATTTGAACTCGCACCGCTCCAGCAGCGCGAGCAGCTCCGGGAAGCGCGGCACGATCCGCATCTCATCAAGCGGGATCGGCAGCTCGAGATCCGTGTCCAGCCGCACCATTTCGCGATTCTGCACGATCTGCGCCTGCGCGGCGCGGAGCTTTTCGCGGATGCCGCCCTTTTCGACAGCGTCGAGATTTGCCAGCATCTGCGCGATGCCGCCATGCTGCTGGATCAGCGTCGCCGCGCTCTTCGGGCCGAGCCCGGGAATGCCGGGGATGTTGTCCACGCTGTCGCCGACCAGCGCGAGCACGTCGGCGATCTGCTCCGGCGAGACGCCCCACTTTTTCCGCACCGCTTCCGGGCCGAGCAGCGCGTGGGTGTCCTTCGGCGTGGCGAGCTCGGTCTTGTTCGTGGTGTAGATTTTCACCCGGTCATCGACGAGCTGGAAAAGGTCTTTGTCGTTCGTCGCGATGACGACGTCATCCCTCCGCCGCCGCGCCGCGCAGGCATACGAAGCCATGAGGTCGTCCGCCTCCGTCTCCGGCACGCCGAAGCTCGGAAAGCCGAGCGCCGCAACGACCTCCTCTTGGATCAGCCGGACCTGCGGCTTCATGTCGTTCGGCATCTCGGCGCGCTGCATTTTATACTCGGGCTGCAAGTCCGTGCGCCGCTTCGGGAGCCCTTGATCCCAGATGACTGCGCCCAGGTCCGGCTTCAAATCGCGCATCATTCGCTGAACCGTTTTGATGAAGCCATAAACCGCGTTGGTCGGCTCGCCGCGCGAGTTGGTCAGCCCTTTGATCGCGAAAAAGGAGCGGTAGGCGTAGTAGTGGCCGTCGATAAGCAGCAGGCGCATGCGGGGAAGGTTGATGGTTGAGAGTTGATGGGCGCCCGCCGGGCAGCGAACGCTCTTCCTTGGGTGGAGAC
>CAXSDZ010000152.1:8782-9083 GCA_964235505.1 uncultured Chthoniobacteraceae bacterium | reverse complement strand
AGTGCGAAATCGCCAGACAGGCGCGGAGCTTCCGCCACGCGGCCCTCAACCATCAACTCCCAACCATCAACCTTCCTTCACCTAGTCCCGATACTTCCGAATCAGCGCCACCATGACTCCTTGCACCGCGAGTTCGCCCACGGGAACAAGGTCGGGATAGTCAGGATTTTCCGCCTTCAGATAAGGCGAGCCGCCACGGAGGAGGTAGCGCTTCAGCGTCGTCTCTCCATCGATCAGCGCCGCTACGATATCGCCGTGGCGCGGCTCGCGCATTTCAAAGACCGCGAGGTCGCCGTCGGTA
>CAXSDZ010000152.1:3723-8772 GCA_964235505.1 uncultured Chthoniobacteraceae bacterium | reverse complement strand
CCGCGCACCTTCAGCGCGAAGGTCGGCTGCCCGCGGCGCAGCCCCGCCGACACGGCATCCACCGACACCGTGCCGAGGCTGTCCGCATCCTGCTCCACGGCTTCCGCCATGCCGGCGACGATGGTGCCGAAGACCGGGATGTCGATGATCGGCTCGCGCCGCAGCGCCGACACCACCGCCACTGCGCGCGCCTTGCCGGCAAGCCGCTGGATCACACCTTTGCGTTCCAGCGCGCGGAGGTGATTCACCGCCGCCGTCTGGCTGGCGAAGCCAAAGTGCTCCTGGATTTCGCGGGTGGAAGGCATCACCCCGGTCTGTTCCTGCGCCTCGGTGATGAAAGAGAGAACCTCCTGCTGCCTGGTCGTCAGCGTGCTCATGTTCGGGAGAACACTAGCGAGTGAAAGGGAGAGTGAAAGTGTAAAGTGCCCGGAAAACTGAACCGCGGATGTCGCGGAGGAGACGGATCGGTTTTCCGCCTACGAAGGAGTTATCCGTTTTATCCGCGCCATCCGCGATCAAATACATCGCGACGGCAACCGGAGCACTTTTCCCTTTCCACTCTGCGCGCCGCTTTCCACTCTGCGCGCCCCTTTCTTCCCACTTTCACTCTCCACTTCATGAACGTCCTCA
The DNA here is from genome assembly GCA_964235505.1 of uncultured Chthoniobacteraceae bacterium. Lineage (GTDB taxonomy): Bacteria > Verrucomicrobiota > Verrucomicrobiia > Chthoniobacterales > Chthoniobacteraceae > CAXSDZ01. Next base: position 8,142 of record CAXSDZ010000152.1, on the reverse strand, counting down.
TCCTCGCCGCCGGCTACGCCACGCGCCTGTATCCGCTCACCCAAAACAAGGCCAAGCCGCTGCTGGAAGTCGCCGGCAAGCCGATGCTGGAATGGGTAATCGACAACCTGGCGCCGATCGACTCGATCGAGAAAGTCATTGTCGTGACGAACTCCAAGTTCGCGGGCGATTTCCAAGCGTGGGCGGATGGCTACCGCACCGCGCATCCGAAGCTCACTTTCCAGATCATCAACGACGGCTCCACCAGCGACTCCGACAAGCTCGGTGCGATCGGCGACATCAACCTCTGCATCCTCCGCGCGGACCTCGCCAACTCCGACCTCGCCGTGGTCGCGGGCGACAATCTCTTCTCCCAAAGTCTCGAAGGCTTCGGCCATTTTTGCCGCGAGAAAGACCAGCCCGTGCTCGCGGTGTATGACGTCGGCAGTCTCGATGAGGTGAAGAAATACGGGGTCGTTGCCACCGACAGCACCGGCGTCATCACTTCCTTTGAAGAAAAGCCCCCCGATCCAAAGAGCACCCACGTCGGCATAGCGCTCTACTACTTTCCGCAGCGCACCGTTTCGATGTTTCACACCTACCTCGCCGCGGGGAACAACCCCGACCAGCCGGGCCGCTACATCCAGTGGCTCTACCAGCACACCCCCGTGCAGACGTGGCAGGTGCCGGGCACGTGGTTCGATGTCGGCAGCAAGGAAACGCTCGCGGAAGCCAACCGCATTTTCGCGCAGTTCGCGGCGAAGTAGCGGAAAGCGAAGGGAGCATCCGCCGACGAGCACTCGCCAGCAGGCGCATCGCTTCGGAAATCCGAGCGCTGACCACTGACGCCCGCTCCCCTCCCAGCGCCTTGCCCGGAGAGCTGCGAGCAGGCAAAGCACGCAACGCCATGCCGCGCTCCCTGCACGTTTCCCTCGACAGTTTTGAAGCCGAGCGCGCCGACTTTCAGCGCGTCATCGATGCGGTCCACGCGATCAAAGCCGCGCCGCTGGCTGATCTCCGCGACCAATCCTGGCTCGTCGCGCTCATCCGCACTGTCGGCCTTGTCACCATCCCGGATGCCGAGCGCACTTACGCGGATGAAGCGGAATACATCAACGCCTCGCAGCAAGGCCTCATCCAGCTTCCGCGCGAGTTCGCCCGCTTCCTCCTCCTCCTGAGCGAGCACCGCATCGAGAGCTACCTCGAAATCGGCTGCTTCAACGGTGCCACGGCCTGCCTCGCGACGGCGTATCTCCACCGCTTCAACCCCGGCCTGCGCGCCACCACGCTCGACCTTTTCCCCGGCTTCATCTTTTACCCGGAAGTCCGCGATCTCATCCCGCTCCGCTACGAAGTCCCCCGCACTTCGTTCGACTTTCGCGACGCCCCGCCCTTCGACGCCGTCTTCATCGATGGGGACCACTCCTTTGAGTGGGCCTGGGCGGACTACCAAAACGTCGGACGCGCCGCGAAAGTTTGCGCCTTGCACGACGTCCACAACGCGCCGTATCTCGAGCTGGAACTCGGCGGCGTCCCTGCGGTGTGGGAGCTGATCCGCCAGACCGAAACCGGCCCGGAAGCCGAGTTCACCGAGCTTTTCGAGCACCCCCGCGAGCCGGTCATGGGCATCGGCGTGAGAGTGCGGCGGCTCGCGCCGTAGCGGCGAAGGGGCGCCGCTGCCCTGCCCTGCGTGACCGCTCAACGCTCAGCCCGCCGCGAGGACCACCTTCCATCCACTCACTGCATCTGCACGAGCCCGATCGAATCCGCATCCGCGCCGGTGCGGCCATACACCCCGATCACGAGCCGGCCATCGCCGCCGAGCGTCAGCGGCCTGCCTTTGGGATTCACGCCGAACCACTTGCTTTTGTAAGCGTTCGCCGGGCTGGGATCGAGCCGGCCCGTGCGCGCGTCTATCTTCATGAAGAGGACCTGAATCCCGCCGATGCGCCGCTTGTTGTGCCACGTCAGCAAGCCGCCCACCGCGTAGCCATTTCGCGCCATCACCTTCTCTGAAACCTTCGTCAACTGCCCCCGATCCTTCCCCGGCACGATCCCATCGCGGGTCAGAAAAAAGGGCCGCAGCGAGCGGATATCCAGCAGGTTGTCGGTGTGTTCCTCGTCGATCTCGAAGCCCACCAGCAGCGCGCCATCCTCCGGCACATCCTTGCCACCGGGATTGCCCGGCTCCGACGGCTCGGTTTGCGTGAAGGCCTTGCTCGCGACCCCCTGCCGGATCTTGTCCGCCATCGCGGCTTCCAAGCGAGCGCCGCTGCCCGTGGTCGGCGTGCCGGGTGCGACGACCGGCCCTGCGACAGCCCCAGCCACTGCCGCATCGGAGCCAGTCGCCGCGCGCTCCCGCTCGGCTTTTACCGCGAGCGCTTTCTCGAGCTGGTTTTGCGTGGTCAGCCGCTTTTGCAGCACATCGAGCGCGGCGAGGTAGGATTGCGTCTGCGCCGTCTCCTGCTGCCGCGCGGCGATGAGGACGGGCTCCCGCTCTTTTTCAAACCGCGCGCGCATCGTCGCCAGCGCGGGCGGCATCGTTTTGCGCTCCTCGACCGAGGGCTCCTGCCCGCCGCCGACCCGCTCCATCTCGGCCTTCGCGAGCAGCGCGCCATCGAGGTCGCCGCGCGCGGTCGTTTCGCGCTGGAGCCGCTCGACTCCGCCGGCGTAAGTGCGCGCGATGCCCGCCAGCCGGGTGTCGCGCGCGGCGCGGACGGTCGCGACATTTCGCTGATAAGGCCCGCGCAGCACCTCGATTTCGGGCACGTCGGCGGGCGCTTGCGCCGGGAGGAGCGGTGCGAGCAGGAGGGTGGCAAGGAGGAGGAAAAGAGGGCGTTTCATCGCGAGCGGGAAAGCGCCCGGCACGTTGCCAGCGCGCGCGCGCGAGTCACTCCGAAAACGCGCTGCGCCACCCTTGCACGCGCGCCGTGGCAGAGCCGCGCGATGCCAGAGTCACAGTGTCGCGCCCGCGGCGCGGCTGCTTCTGGCGATCCCGCGGCAGGGCCGCTGCTTGTCCCCTTCCACCACCAACTCAGCCATCCGCCATGCGCATCGACCGCTTCACCCAGAAAATGCAGGAAGCCCTGCAAGCCGCTCAAGATGCGGCTTCCAAGGCCAGCCACTCCGAGATTTCCAATGAGCATCTGCTCGCCGCGCTGCTGGAGCAGCCGGAGGGAATCGCGCGCCCTTTGCTCGAAAAGCTCGGCGTGGTGCCGCGCAACATTTCCGACGCGCTGCGGCTCGATCTGGAGCGGCGGGCAAACGTGCATGGCGGCCACGCGGGACCAGCGCTCGGGCGAGAGCTGACGACGGTCCTGAACGCCGCGGAGGAAGAAATGGCGCGCTTGAAAGACGAGTATCTCAGCGGCGAGCATTACCTGCTCGCGCTGACCGATTCCACGACTCCCGCGGGGCGCTATTTGAAGCAGGCTGGCGTCGCGCGCGACAAGCTCATGGCAGCGCTTCAGCAGGTGCGCGGTTCGCAGCGGGTGACGGATCAGAATCCCGAGGGGAAATATCAGACGCTGGAGAAATACGGACGCGACCTCACACAGCTCGCGCGGCGCGGGAAGATCGATCCTGTGATCGGCCGCGACGAAGAAATCCGCCGCACCATGCAGGTGCTCCTGCGGCGGACGAAGAACAACCCGGTGCTGATCGGCGAACCCGGCGTCGGCAAGACGGCAATTGTGGAAGGGCTGGCGCGGCGCATCGTCGCGGGCGACGTGCCGGAGAGCCTCAAGAACAAGAAGATCGTGGCGATGGACATCGGGTCGATGATCGCGGGGGCGAAGTTTCGCGGGGAGTTTGAAGACCGGCTGAAGGCGTTCTTGAAGGAAGTCACCGACTCAAATGGCGAGGTCATCCTCTTCATTGATGAACTGCACACGATCGTCGGCGCGGGCGCCTCGGAAGGCGCGGTGGACGCGAGCAACATGCTCAAGCCGCAGCTCGCGCGCGGCGAGTTGCGCACCATCGGCGCGACCACGCTGGATGAGTATCGCAAATACATCGAAAAGGATGCCGCACTGGAGCGGCGCTTTCAGCCGGTGAAGGTGGATGAGCCGACCGTCGAGGACACGATCGCGATCCTGCGCGGCCTGAAGGAGCGCTACGAAGTGCATCACGGCGTCCGCATCCGGGACGCCGCGATCGTGGCGGCGGCGACGCTTTCCAACCGCTACATTTCAGACCGCTTTCTGCCGGACAAAGCCGTGGATCTCGTGGATGAAGCGGCGTCGCGCTTGAAGATCGAACTCGACTCCATGCCGACGGAAATCGACGTGATCGAGCGCGAGATCATGCAGCACGAAATGGAGCGGCAGGCGCTCGCAAAGGAAAAGGACACCGCAAGCAAGGAGCGGCTCGCGCGGATCGAAAAAGAGCTCGCCGACCTGCGCGAACAAAGCGGCGCGATGAAGGCCGAGTGGCAGCGCG
>CAXSDZ010000152.1:3246-3713 GCA_964235505.1 uncultured Chthoniobacteraceae bacterium | reverse complement strand
TCGACGAGCAGCGCAAGTGGAAGGAAGAGCTGGAAGCAGCGCGCACGGAGCTGGAGCAGGCGCAACGCCGCGGTGAACTGGCGAAGGCAAGCGAGCTGCAATACGGCCGCATCCCCGAGCTGGAGCGGAAGATCGAAGCCGCGGGAAGGGTGGGCGTCCCGCCTGCCGGTTCGGGGATTCTGCCCGAACGAACTTTCGAACGGCAACAAAACGCCATGCCGCAAAAGGAAGAGGCCGCAACGCAAGATGCGTCGCTCGGCGGGCCGGATGCCCACACTTCCCGGGAAACTGTGCCGCGGTTTCTCCGCGAGGAAGTCACCGAGGAGGACATCGCCAAAGTCGTCGCGGTGTGGACGGGCATCCCCGTTTCGCGCTTGCAACAGGGCGAACGGCAGAAACTGGTGCGCCTGGAGCAGCACCTCGCCGAACGCGTGGTGGGTCAAAAGCCCGCGATCAAAGCGGTGTCA
>CAXSDZ010000152.1:0-3236 GCA_964235505.1 uncultured Chthoniobacteraceae bacterium | reverse complement strand
AAACGCGGTGCGCCGCGCCCGCGCGGGCTTGCAGGAAGAAGGCCGGCCGATCGGCAGCTTTATCTTTTTGGGCCCGACTGGCGTCGGCAAAACCGAGCTCGCCCGCGCGCTCGCGGAGTTCCTCTTCGACGACGAGGGCAGCATGGTCCGCATCGACATGAGCGAATACATGGAAAAGCACTCCGTCGCCCGGCTCATCGGCGCGCCTCCCGGCTACGTCGGCTACGAGGAAGGCGGTCAGCTCACCGAAGCCGTGCGGCGCAAACCGTATTCCGTCATCCTTTTTGACGAGATAGAAAAGGCGCACCACGACGTCTTCAATGTCCTCCTTCAGGTGCTCGACGACGGCCGCATCACGGATGGCCAGGGCCGCACCGTGGACTTCAAAAACACGGTCATCATCATGACCTCCAACCTCGGTTCGCAGTTCATCCTCGACCTCGACAACGCTGAGCAGCGCGAAGCCCGCGTCCTGGAAAACCTCCGCGCGCACTTCCGCCCCGAGTTCCTGAATCGCGTCGATGAAATCGTCATCTTCGACCGGCTCAACGAAACCGATCTCACGAGCATCGTGGACATCCAGCTCCGCCGCCTGATCAAGCGGCTCGCAACGCAAAAGCTCCACCTGCAACTCAGCGACGCGGCGAAAGTAAAACTTGCCCGCGACGGCTACGACCCGGTCTTCGGCGCCCGTCCGCTCAAGCGCACCATCCAGCGCGAAATCCTCGACCCGCTCTCGCTGGAGCTGCTGGAGGGCCGCTTCCGCGAAGGCGACACCATCCGCGTCGATGCGGAAGATGGCGTGTTGACCTTCTCAGGCTCTCCCGCGAGCGTCAGTCAATGAGAAGCTCCCACCAGCACCGTGGCTCGCAAAGCGTGTGCGCCGAGTGAAAGGTGCCCGGTCTGCACGGCGATAGCCTGCTCAGGTAGCGTGGCTGTGGCGGCGGATGAAAATGGGGAAGTGGTGAGCGGTGGGGGCGTCAGCCAGAAGGGACCCGCTAAGTGCGTGATCGCGGCGTCCGCTTCATCGAGAGAATAGGGTGAAAAACACCCATTTTTTTGGATCGCCCCAGATGCCTGCGCTGCGGAACAGCCAGACGGCATGATGGCGCGGCGCTGTCCATGGCTCAGCGAACGAGCGTCGAGCCGTAGCCGCGCTGCGCGGCTTCTTCCGCTGCCTTGGGCGGGAGCAGGTCATGCAGTTGCATCACCACGCTGCGCAGCCCTTGCGAGTTGTTCTTTTCCAGATATTGCCGGCCTTGGTCGAAGAGGCGCGCCGCTTTCCCCGGATCGCGCAGCTCGCCTTTCCGTGTCTCGATCCACTGGAAGTAGCCGACCCAAAAACTGTCCTGCGCGAGCACAAGTTCGTTTTCCAGTTTCTTCAGTTCTTGCAGCTTTCGTTTCAAGCGGTCGGGCTTTTCCGCCGAGATCGCCTCCTCGCACTCACGGCAGAGCTTCGCCACCCGCGTCTGCATCTCGCGGCCGTGCTGGTCTTCGGAAAGGCGCTCGACTTCCGCCATCCGCTCGCGCGTCTCGGCGAGCATCGCCGGCCACGCGAGCTGATCCTCAATCGCGTCGATCTCCACCTGCCACTCCAGCAGCCGCGCTTCGGCCTTGCCCGCCACGTCGCGGTCGCCTTGCGCCGCCGCCACGATATTCTCCAGCTCACGGCGCGCTTCTCCGCTGCGTAGAGCCCGCGCCCGATCGGCCAGCGCGTCCTCCTCCGCGTCCGCGGCTTTCCTGCCGAGTTGCTCGACGCGCATCAGCGCGCCCTCGAACGCTTCCTTCAGCCGCTCGCCACCCGGCGTGACTTCGCTGTAGATGACGGTGAGCGGAAACTCCTCGTCCAGTGTCGGCAGGTAAGCCGTCACCTTCAGCATGCGTGACTCGTCGTAGTGCAGCGTCACCTCCACCTCGCTGCCGCTGGAAAGATCGCGGCGCAGATCCGAGCCACGGATGATCAGGTCCACGAGCAGCTTGTTGCGATCGGCCGCATCGCGGTCGCCTTCGATGATCGGGATGCAAAGCACATCCCCGCGCTCGCCGGCGCGGAGCGCAGTCGCGGCGCGAAATGGATGCGTGCCGCGCGCCGGCAGCGGTGCCCCTTTCTCGATGAGCCAGGCGACCTCGTTGGTTTTGAGCGAGACGCCGATGCTGTGGATCACCGGCTGCTCGGAAATAGCCGCGCCGATCGTGTAGGGAAAGCTCGACGGCACCGTTTCCAGCAGGCTTCCGGCGCCATCGCGCAGCTCGATTTGGAAGGCATTTTGCACGCCGCGCTCCGCCAGCAGCGCGAGCCGGAACCCGCCGTCCTCCTTCACCCGCACCTGCCCGCTGCGCCAGCGCGTCGCCTCATTCACCACCTCCATTGTATAACCGGCAAGGCTCTCCTCCTCCTGCCCGCGCACAGTCGGATCAGGATCGGGACCGATCGGCGAATAGTTCAAGTCGACTTGAAACTGGCCGCGCTTCGCGCGCGGCGCAGCGGCACCCGTCACGCGCTGCGTCCCGGCAAAGACCGCCGCGCCGCGCGCGACGACGGTGAGCGGATCCACACTGAAATCAAGTGGTGCACCCAGCCCCGCCTGCACCATCTCGCGAAACCACGGCGCGAGCGTCGGCCCGCCGACGAGGATCACCTTTTTCAAGGCCGAAGGGGCGAGCTTTGCCTCGCGCAGCACGCGCTGCGAAATCTCCACCGCGCGCCGCACGATCGGCTCCGCCACCCGCGCCAGGTCCGCGCGCCGGAGGGGCACCTCCACCTCCACTTCACCGCCCTCAGCGTCCTTGAAGCGGCAGTCCTCCAGAAAAGCCGACTCCGCCCGTGAAAGCTGGATTTTCGCCTGCTCCACAGCCCACTTCATTTTGAAGAAAGGCGCGCGCCAGCGCGGGTTGCCGCGCGTGAAATCAGCCAGCCGCCGACCGCCCGCGACCGCCGGCACCACGAGTTGCTCCACGACCGCCCAGTCGATGTCCGAGCCGCCGAGGAAGTCGTCGCCGCCATGATTCACCACCTGAATGCTCCCCTCCTCCGCGCGGATGATCGCCGCGTCGAAAGTGCCGCCGCCAAAGTCGAACACCAGCCAGTATTCCTTCGCGCTATCCGCTTTAAACCCGTGCGCGAGCGCCGCCGCGACCGGCTCCTGCAGGAGTGGGCTCTGCGCGAAGCCGGCGAGCTCCGCCGCGCGCCGTGTCGCCGCGCACTGGCGCTGCTCGAAGGCCGCAGGCACGGTGAT
>CAXSDZ010000151.1:0-11335 GCA_964235505.1 uncultured Chthoniobacteraceae bacterium | reverse complement strand
GGGCCTCTCAAGGCATTTGGCACCTGCAAGTCCCCGGACCAAGAAAGGGATGCTGCTTGATCGCAAGTTCCCTCACCCTCCGGTCGCTGGCATTGCCGCCACGGGATTTTTACGGCTCCCGCGTCGCAGCGTCGGCCGGTTTATCCTCTTCCGGCACGGGGTCCGGGGCGGCGGGCTTCGAGTCGGAATCCTTCTTCTTCTTTTTCTCTTCTTTGGGCTTCTTGGGGCCGCCGAAGAGATTGGAAACAAGGTCGGTGAACTGCTCGCCAAGTTGCCGGCCGGTGATGTGGCTGAGCAGGTTGCTTTTCGGGTGATCGGTCTTGCCGGTGATCTCGAAAGCCACGGCGCGCCGGCCTTGCGCATCGGGCGCGGTGAAGCGGTCTTCGAGGAGCGAGGGCAGCCTGCGGCTGAGCCGCTCGCTGACGGCGAGCTGGGCGTCCAGCGACAGCTTCTTGTCGAAGCGCGCCACGCCCTTCGCGCTGAAGCTCACGTCGCCCGCATCGAGCACGAGCTTGTCGATGAAGGTCTTCTCATCCGCGACGCGGAATTCCGCGCGCCCTTCCCTGATCCGCAGATCGGAAAGCTCCGCGATCTGGAGCACGCGGCCGATGTTCTCGAAGAACTCGAGTTGCCGGAGGTAGCCGTCTGCCAGCGTGAGCCGGCCTTCACCTTCCGCATGGTCCAGCTTGCGGGAAGGGCCGTGCAGCTTCAACTCGCCGCCGAGCGCGCCGGCGGCCTGCCCGGGCTGCCAGCCAGCACTGGAGGTGAGGAGCGCGAGGTCCACTTTCTCGAAGGCGAGCGCGAGATCGAAGGGCGCATCCTTTTTCCCCACCTTCACGGTGAGCTCGCCCTGCACCGCGCCGCCCGCCAGCGTGGCCTGGAGGGAAGTCAGGGTAAACTCATCGCCCGAAGAGCGGAAGCCAGACTGCACGCCGGTGAAAAACAGCGCCTGGCGCCACGCCAGCCGGCCTGCGGTGAGCGTGCCTTCTACGCGCTCTTCGCCGAGAAAGGAGTAGCGCATGTTGACCTCGGAGATCGAGGCGAGCCGCTCCTGTTTGTCGTCCAGCAGCTCGATCGAGCCGTTGCGGATTTCGAGGCCATCGAGCACCACTTCAAAGCCGCGTTCGGCCTTTTGTTTGCGCCGGGTTTTCTCCGCAGACTTCGCGGGCTTGTCGCCCTCATTGGCGAAGCCGGAGGAAGGCCGCGTCGCGTCGCGCTCAGGCAGAGTTGGCAGCTTCCATTTGCCCTGGGCATTTTGCGCCCAGATGATGCGCGGACTTTCCAGGATCATCTGGTGGATGACGAGCTTGCGGCGCAGCAGCGGCCAAAAGCGATAGCGGGCGGAAAAGGAGTTCGCCTCGAGCAGATTGCCATCGTCGCCCGGCACCGCGATGCCGGTGATGCGCAGCCCGGTCCACGGCGTGATTGTCGTGTTGGTGATCTCCAGCGGGATGCTCAGCGCGCGCGAAAGCTCGGCCTGGATGCGGGCCTGTGTGCCGGGCGATTGCACGTAAAGATTCAGCCCGATGAACCCCAGGACTGCCACCGCCACCAACGAGGCAAAAGCGATGAGAATAGCCTTGGAAAGTCGGTTCACGGCGCATACGGTATCCCTCAACCTTTGAAAGAAAAGGGCGGATTCGGTCCGGCCGCGCATGAGCGAAATCCTTGTAATTATCAACCCCGCAGCGCGAAGTGCGCGGGCGCGAGATGCGTGGAAACGGCTCGGTGAAATGCCCGAAAACGTGACCGTCGCAGCGACCTCCGCCGCGGGCGAAGCGCGGGTGCTGGCCGCGCAGGCGGCGGCGGATGGCTTCCGCACGGTGGTCGCCGTGGGCGGCGATGGGACGATCAATGAAGTCGTCAACGGCATCGCCGGCACCGGCGTCGCACTGGGGGTGCTGCCGGCGGGCACGATGAATGTCTTTGCCGCGGAGCTCGGCCTGCCGACGCGGCTGCGAGATGCCTGGCGCGTGATCCAGGCCGGGCACACGCGGGAGATCGATCTCGCGGTGGCAAACCGGCACTATTTCGTGCAGCTCGCAGGCGTCGGGCTGGATGCGCACGTGGTGAAGGAGACGAGCTGGGATTTGAAACGCAACCTCGGCCCGTTGAGCTACCTCATCTCGGCCGCGCAGGTCGTGTCGCGCAAGCCGCCACTGCTCCTGGCAGAGGCGGATGGCCGCACGCTGGAGGGTTCCTTTGTGCTGATCGGCAACGGGCGATTTTACGGGGGGCCGGTCGCCTTTTTCAAGGACGCGCGGATCGATGATGGACTGCTCGATGTGCTCGTTTTCAAGAACCAGAGCCACCTCGACATTGCGCGCTATCTCGGCGCGGTGCTGATCGGCTCGCACGCGGAGCTCGACGATGTAGAGTATTTCCAGACGCGCAAGATTGTGGTGCGCAGCGACGACGCGGTGCCGGTGGAAGTGGACGGGGAACTGGCCATGGAGTTGCCGGTGACGTTCCGGATCAGCTCACGGAAGTTGCGCGTCGTGGTTTCGGAAAAAGCGTGAGCTATAGGACGGGGATGGACGGTAGCGTTACTTTGGGGCGCTGCTCGACGCGCAGAATTCCGCATTCAACTCATCGGTTTGCGAAGCATTGCAAAACGCAGTCTTTTCCCTAGATTCGCCGCCGCTGTATGCGCCCCTCCCGCCCCCAGATGCAGTCCTTCGCGCGGCACTGGCCCACGGGCCGTCCGTCGGTGACGACGATGCTCGTGGCCCTCACCGTCGCCGCGGCGTCGGCCCAGTGGGTCTTTGCGCTGTTCGATCGCAGTGAGTTTCTTGCCCAGCAGGCGCTGCGCGATTGGCTCGCGCTGAGCGTCGGCGCGGTGCGCGACGGCGCGTGGTGGCAGTTCTTTTCCTTCACGCTGCTGCACGCGGGGCCGCTGCACCTGCTAGCAAATGTGCTCGTGCTGTATTTCGCGGGACGCGAAGTGGAGCCGATTGTCGGCGCGCACCATTTTTTCGGGCTTTATGTGCTGGGGAATCTCTGCGGCGGCGTGGCGCAGTGGGCGGCGATGGCGGGCGGACTTGTGCCGGGCGCGGCGGTGCTCGTCGGCGTGTCGGCGGGAGCAGCCGCGGTGCTCGCGGCGTTTTCCACGATCCTGCCGGAGCTGGAGGTCACGCTGCTCCTGTTTTTCGTGCTGCCGCTGCGGGTGCGGGCAAAGGCGCTCGGCGTGGGCGTGGCGCTTTTCGCTTCGCTGCTCTGGCTGGCGCAGGCTGGCGCGGAGATCGGCCCGGTGGCGATGCTCGCCGGGAGCGCGGTCGGCTGGCTGTATGTGCGGCGCCTGGGCTTCGGGAATCCGCTCGCTTTTCAGCGCTATCTCTTTGCACGGCGGCAGCGCACGGCGTGCTTGCAGCGCATGCCAGCCGGGCAGTTCATCAGTCAGGAGATCGATCCGATCCTCGACAAAATCTCTCGCGAGGGAATCCACAGCCTCAGCCGCACGGAGCGTCGCGTTTTGGAGCAAGGCCGGGAAAAAATCGCGGCGAAGACGACGCGGCGCTGATGGGACGAAGCGGTGAAAAGGGCGAGCACGGCAGATCTTGCCGCAGCTCGGCAGAAAAGGCCGTCCCAGATCGTCCTCCGTCCGTGGAAGTTTCTTTCTCGAAAAAGCGGCAGAGCGGGAAAGTTCGCTGCGGTTCGTTGCTCTTGAAAGCAGCTTACGCGGCACGCTGATCCAGCACGCGCTGGATGCAGCGCTGCACATTGCGCAGATGGCGCTTTTCAGAAAGGCGCGAAGAGCGCGTCTCGCAGAACTCCAGCAGCGTCAGCACCGCATGGCCCATTGCGAGACGTGCGCGCGCTTCCGCACTCACTGCCTCGATCGGGGCAAACGGTGGCAGGCCCGCCGCGGCGCGGACGATCTCGTAGCCTCCGAAAAGCCACTCCAGCAGCATGGCCTGGCTGAGCCTGCCCGCCTCCGTGAGGCAGCCATTCGCGAGGCAAAGCCGCAGGAAGGCGCGGCTCACTCGCGCGTATCGGCCGAGATCATCGAGGTCGCGGAGCCGGTGATCTTCCTCACGGTAGTGCAGCGGGAAATGGGAAGGGCTCATGGCAGGCACTTGCCCGCCTAGCAAGACGCGCGCCGCCGCTCCACAGACTCGCGGTTGACCCGCAGCTTCCCGCCCTGTGCCGACCCGTTTCTTGGCCCGCTACTTTGAGGGAGAGCGGGGCGTCGTCGAGTTCTTCGGCGTGTCGCCCGTGCTTTGCGGAGCGACAGCGGCAGGCGTTTTTGCCCCGCCCGGCTTCTCCGCGCCATACGCTTTCACCAGATAGTCCACCAGCGGCTCCACCTGATCGGCGGCGACCGGCGCGCCGAACTTATTCTGCATCTTCTCCACCGCGCTTTTCCAATAGGTGCGCCCCAGCGGCGGCTGCGTCGTCATGTATTCCGAGGAGTGGCAGATGAGACATTGGCCACTGGCGAGATCGGCACCCGGCGCTTGCTTCAGCAGCATCGGCTCGGGCGGAAGCTCGATTTTCACGACCTCGCCGGCTGCCGTGAACGCCACGCCTGCGATTCCGGCGGTGAGGAGAACAAAGGGATGCAGTTTCATTTTGAAAAGGATCATGACGCCGTCACATTGACGCGGGTGGATTCCACAACGTTTCGCATGTAGCCAGCGGGATTCCACAGCGGCTCCAGCGGCTGTGAATCGCCGATCCGGTTTGTTGCCTTCACTCGTAGCTCGCTCGCCCCTGCCGCTCCCGGCGTCCACGGGAGCGTCCACTCACGAAAAGAGTATTTGCCGAGATCCTTCCCGAGCATCGCCTCGCGCCACGTCGTGCCGCCATCAGCGGAAAAGAGCACCTCGGCGATGCCATGGCCACCGTCGAAGGCGATGCCGCGCAAGAGCGTTTCCCGCCCGGCGGGGATTGCCGCGCCATCCGCGAGGCTTGTGATGAAAGAGCGCACGTTGAAGCGCTTGATCGGCACCGTGGTTTTCGGTGCCGTGCCCGGCTCCACGCACGCGCCGGCGTTGTCCGGGATGCGGTAAGCCGTGCTCATCCAGAAGCCCGGGAACGTGTCGTCCACGACCGTGAGTTCGCTCAAGTGCTTGACCCAATAAGTGCCGTAATAGCCCGGCACCACCAGCCGCAGCGGGAAACCATTCAGCATCGGCAGCGGCTCACCGTTCATCTCCCACGCCAGCAGCATCTCGCCATCCAGCGCGTGATCGAGGTCGAGCGCTTTCACAAAGTCGGGCGTCTTTTCCAGCACCGGCAGGTCGAGCCCGTTGCAGACCACCTGCTTTGCGCCCGCCGCGACGCCCGCCTTCGCGAGCACATCCTTCAGGCGCACACCGCGCCAGCGCGCATTCCCCATCGCCCCATTGCCGAGCTGCCCGCCCGGCACGCGCGGGTTGAAGAATCCACGTGAGTTCCCGGAGCATTGGTTGACTGCCACGACCTCCGCCGTTTCAAACTGCTTCTTCAAGTCGTCCAGCGACAACTGGAGCGGCGTATTCACCTTACCCTGCACAGTGAGCCGAAACGCCGCGGCATCAATTTCCAGCGGGATGTTTGAAAGGTGATAGCGGACGAAAAACGCGTCGTTCGGCGTGAGCAATCCTTCATTGAAAACCGCGAACGGCGTTTCGAGCTGCGGCGGTCGCGAGGTGAGCCGGATCAGCGGACGCTTCTGCGGATACTTCACCAGCGGACGGACACCGTTTTCAAAAGGCAGCGTGACCGTCTCCTCCGCTCGCACTCTGCGTGAAAGCCCAGCGTAAGTGCCGAGCCCAAGAAGCCCGGAAGTTTGAAGAAAGCGGCGGCGATGCATGATAAAGGAGGGTTCGAGGGTGGGAGATCGCTCGGCGGTCAGAGCATACCATTCATGGAAGTATGAGCAGTGATTCGTGCGACTCCGCATGAAAGCGAACGATGTCTGGGAAGTAGGTTCGCAGCAGGTCCTCAACGTGCCCACTGGAGCAGTTGCCGGTGCGAAGCCACAGAAGCTTCGGTGGGCTGCCGTGCAGCATGCTGCGGTCGTAAAAGTCCAGGTCTTTAGATACAATCACAAAGCTTCGAGCCGTCGCGAGTTCCCAGATATCGCGATCGTCTGAAGCGCCGAGTCCGCAGTCATGCACGTGCGCCGAATCAGGGAAAAGGTCCGCCAGCCTGCGCACCAACTTCGGCGATATGTTCTCATCGAAGAGCAGCTTCACTGGAAACGAAAGCAGTCCTGCGTTCGCGATCCGCCGCAAACGATAAGCAAGCGCGGATGTCCTGTTCGGTCAGGTATGGGAAATCGCTCAGAATCTCGGTGTGCGACATGCCCGACGCGAGATACTCAAGGACATCATAGACTGTGATGCGCAGCCCCCGGATGCACGGCTTCCCACTGCGCTTGCCGGGTTGAATTGTGATGATTTCTGAGTAATCCACGGCGGCAAGGTAGGATGTTGTTGGAGTAAAGCAATTGCACCCGCGGTGTTGATTCCTGCCTAAATTCGCACCCACCATCGGGCTGTGCAGGCGTATTCAATACAACGATTCTTTCGGGATAGTGATCTTCGCCAATCCAAAAAGTTCCTGCGCGATATTCCCCAACGCTGCCGCGTATCGCGATTGAATTTTGCGGAACGCATTTTGCGAGGCAAACGAGAGCGAAAGCGAGTTCTGCGTAACAGAGATTGAAAGTTCCGAGCCATCAGCTTGTAAGAGCGGCTTCGAGTCTGCAAAGAATTGCCTGGCATCTGGGTGATTAAAGAGCGTCAACACAGCAGCCAAGTCTCGCTCGGTTATGATATGCACGGTGCGCTGCTTGCTTTCCTTAGAGCTTTTCTCGCTGGATGAAATCGTGGAGTTCAACGCCAATCCATTATCCTCTGTGCGGATAACCTCCAGTTTGATTATTCCGTGAAAAGCTCTCCAGTATTCTAGTTCCAGATGCGTGACGGTGTTCAGCTTCTGCGCCCATGCATTTGCAGACAGTAGCAGGAGGGCGGTGATTGAGATTGAAGCAACTGAGCGGTTCATAGAATTATAAATGATTGTTGTGCTAAGCCGAAGCCGACAATACCTTCAAATCCGCCCGCTGTGTTTCATAGCTTGTGTCGTAGGCTAACACTGCGGAATCGGGTGTGCTGCCTTGCTTCGCGCAGAACTCTTCGTAGGCCGCGGGCCACCAGTTGCGGTGCTCGGTGAGACCTTGGTCGCGCCATTCGCGCCAGCCGGAAACAACCTTGCTCCAGCAGCGATCGCCCCATTCCACGGCTTCTTTCGGAGACTCGAAGGTGCTCACATACCAATCGCGGCCGACGCGGGCGTGGAGCACTTCATCCGCCCAGTCGTAGTCCTGAAACAATGATGAAAGCGGACTTTGCGCGGCGCGCGCGGTTTCCCACTCAAAGCGTTTGCCCGACTTAGGCATCAGTCCTTGCTCGATGAAGTAGAGCACGCCGTGACGCTCGCGCGGAGTGAGCTGGGTATTGAGTCCGAGCGACCAGGTGAAGTTGATCATCACTGACTGCGGCCAATCCACGCCGAGACTTACAAAGCCGACCTCACCCATCATGGCATGGCGCGCTTCGTCCCAAAGCTGCCGGGTCATGTCGCGGTAGTAGCCCCAAGGCTTGCCCGGCGTCTCGGCAATGATCGAGGCCATCATCTCCGGCACGTCGATTTCGCGCAGCCGCTTGTAATACATCATCAGCACCTTCGGCTCCGGCGGCATCGCGGGATCGTAGAGAAAAGCCTCCGCGTGCACGCCCATGTTGTAGGGATCGGGAAAGCGCACGTCGAGCTGCGGGATTCCATCGTAAGCGAAACGTGTCGCGGAGAAGCGACGCTCTACGCCGGTGCCGGATATCTCTCCGCAGCCGTCGAGCCCGCCCGCCGCAGTGAGACAGCTTCCCAGGAAGTCAATCGAGCGAATGCCACCGATCGAAACACTGTGCGTGCCCAATGCCTCCAGTGCGCGCTCCCCCGTTTCCAAAATCTCTTCGAGTTCGATCAAGGCGAACTTCAACAGGCGCAGTGAAGGCGCATCGGCGAGTGGATTGCTGTCCGCACGATGACGCTCCAACGCGACCCGTAGCTGCGGGAATGCGACGTAGTAGAGTCCAATCAACAACTCATCCGTCGTTGGGGCCGCGCGGATTTCATCGAAGAAGATTTCCAGATTCTCATCCGGCACCGCCTCCAGACCCAGCGGCGGTTCGCGCATCTCGCCCACGCGCTGGCGCAGCGCTGCCGCGTGCTCCGCGCAGTAGTGCGCGTGCAGGGAGAAAGCCATCTTCAGCTCGTAGATCGGCTCGCTCGTGAGCCGCGCGAGGAAGATCCCGTGCAGCCGCTTGAAGGCGTAGTGATACCGCTTCAAGCGCCGCACGCATTCCTCCACGGAAAGCCCCGGCCGCTGCGCTTCTGCAAAGGAACAAATCCCCGCGAGCGGCGGCAGATGGTGCAGCGGTTGGTAGCTGGAGGGAGCGCTCATGCTCCGAGCGTAACGCGGCGGTTTCTGCGTGCAACGCCGGGCGCGCAAATCGAAGCGCGAGAAGATCGGCGCAGGGTCCAATCCGCCCAAACCGCCCCGCACTTACTCCGCCCGAGGATCGCGCGAAAGCAGCGCCGCCATCGCGTCCGGCGCGGACACCGCGCCATCGAGCAGCGCGCGGATTTGATCGGTAATCGGTGTGCTGATGCCGAATCGCCGGGCGCAGTCGTGCGCGGAGTAGGTGGTCGGCACTCCTTCCGCGACCATTTGCATGGAAGCCGTGATCGCGCCGAGTGTTTCGCCGCGGCCGAGCCGCTCGCCGACCAGCCGGTTGCGTGAGTGGCTCGAGTAGCAGGTCACGATGAGATCGCCGATGCCACTCAAGCCCTGAAATGTCTCCGCCTGCCCGCCGAGCGCGGTGCCGAGGCGGATCATCTCGGCCAGCGCGCGCGTCACGAGCGCGGCTTTCGGATTGTCGCCGAGCCCGAGTCCGTCGCTCACGCCGGCGGCGATGGCGAAGATGTTTTTCAGCGCGCCGCCGAGTTCCATTCCCGCGACATCGGAGCTGGTGTAAGCGCGGAAGCTTTTCGAGGAAAAAGCCTGCTGGAGCCTGCGTGCCGTCGCCTCCTCCGCGCAGCCGAGCACCACGGCGGTCGGCGCGTGGCGCGCCACTTCCTCCGCGTGCCCCGGCCCGGAAAGCACCGCCACAAGATTGCCCGGCAGACACTCGGCGGCGATCTCGCTCATGCGCAGGCCGCTGCCGCGCTCCACGCCTTTCGTGCAGGAAAGCAGCACGGCATCGCGGCGCAGCGCGATCGTGGAAAGCCGCGCCGCCACTTCGCGCATTGCGCGGGAAGGCACCACCAGCAGGAGGAGATCGGCATCGCGCAGGGTGTCGAGATCGCTGGTGAAACGCACTCCCGGCGGCAGCGGCACACCGGGCAGATATGTCGCATTTTCGCGCTGCTCCGCGATGCGTGCGATCGACCTTGGATCATGTCCCCACACGGTCACAGGGAACCCGTTTCCATGCAGCAGCAGGGCGAGCGCCGTGCCCCAGCTTCCGGCGCCGACGACGCCGATGTGGTGAAATGCGGTTGAGGGTCGAGGGTCGAAGATCGCGGGAACGGCTGGCGCGCTCATGGCTGCCCGCCCTCGTCGCTCGACTCTTGTTCCTCGTCCGCCTTTGGCGCGCCAAAGCGATTCTCCGTGCCTGCCATGAGCCGCTGGAGATTGGCGCGGTGCCGCAGCACGACCAGCAATCCCGCGGCGAGGGCGAAGTAGAAGTAAGACCAGCCGCGCATGCCAAAGGGCAGCGGGACATTCAGCAGCGCGATCACGACGACCGGCAGCGCGAGCGCTGCGACAATCGATGCGAGCGACACATAGCGCGTCGCTTTGAACACCGCTCCCCACAGCGCAAAAATCACGACGCTCGCCACCGGCATCATGCCGATGATCACCCCGAGCGAAGTCGCCACGCCTTTGCCGCCTTTGAAGCGCAGCCACACCGGAAACGAATGCCCGAGGATGCAGCCCATCGCCGCGGCGATGCCCGCCGTCGCCGCATCCAGATACTCCAGCCGCGTGTGCCCGTGCGGCAGCGCGATCGTCGCCGGCCAGTGCGTGGCGAGCGCCTTCGCAAGCATCACTGCCACGAGCCCTTTCCCGAGATCGCAGGCGAAAGTCATCAAGCCCCACTTTCTTCCGAGCACGCGCCACACGTTTGTCGCGCCGATATTGCCCGAGCCTTTCTGCCGAATGTCCACGCCTTGAGATCGCGCGATGAGCAGCCCAAATGGGATCGAGCCCAGCACGTAGGCGAAGGCAATGATGACAAAAAGAAGCGGCGCGTGCGGCATGCGAAAGAGCGGTCACTCGACTGTGCCGCCCGTGCCAGCGTCAAGCCTGGAGGTTCGGTGCGCGGGAGCATGGCGCTTGCGCCCACGCTACGAGATCGAGAAAAGGTCGCCGGCACTTTCCTGGCGCGACTGCTCGACGGTGAACGCGGCGAGCAGCGCCTTCAGTTCTCGTGGCGTATGCGTCTTGCGGAGCTGCTCGATTTCCGCCACGGCGAGCTGGTCGCACCGCTCATTCTCCGCGTGGCCCGCGTGGCCCTTCACCCAGCGCCACGTGATGCGGTGGCGACTCGCGCAGGCGTCCAGCGCTCGCCAAAGATCCTCGTTTTTCACCGGCTTCTTTGCTTGGGTCATCCAGCCGTTGCGCTTCCAACTGCGCAGCCAGGACGTGATGCCTCCGCGCAGATATTGGGAGTCGGTGAAAAGATCGATCTCCGCAGGCTCCGGCAAAGCGGAAAGAGCCTGCACGGCCGCTTGCAGCTCCATGCGATTGTTGGTCGTCGCCGCGGTGCCACCGCTGATTTCTCTGCGCTGCGTGCCGCATGCGAGCACAGCAGCCCAGCCGCCGGGGCCAGGGTTGCCTTTGCACGCGCCGTCGGTGTGGATCGTCACTTTTTCCATCGGACATCCAGCATTACTTGGAGGCGGGTGGCGCCGTCAAAGGACTGGGAAAAGGAAAAGCGCCGGGGAGCCGGAATGCGGGTAGCGCAAACCTCCGCGCTGTGGCTACGATGCGGCATGATCCGTCCTGCCCCGTCCGCCACCGACTCCGTCAATACGCTCTCCAGCGATGTGGAAATAAAGGGCACCGTCACCTTTGAAGGGAGCCTTTTCACAGACGGAAAGATCGAGGGAGACGTGGTTTCCTCGGGCCTGCTTTCCATCGGTGAACACGGCTCTGTGCAGGGCGACATCTCGGCGTCCGCCGTTTCTGTTCACGGCAGCATCCGGGGCAATGTCTCGGTGGATGATCGCTGCGAGCTCCGGGGCGAGGCGCAGTTGATCGGTGATCTGGAGGCGCCCC
>CAXSDZ010000150.1:1184-11431 GCA_964235505.1 uncultured Chthoniobacteraceae bacterium | reverse complement strand
CGGCCCGGCTTTGCATTACTCGGCAGGCGAAAACCAGCGTCTCGGCCCGACGCCTATTTCGCGGGAGCGGGCGCAGCCGGGGCAGGCGTGCCACCTGCGGGCATCTGCGGCATTTGCATCTCCTTGTAGCCCTGCGGAATCGCGAACTCGCTCGCTTCCACCGGCTGCTCTTTCGCGCTGACCAGCGTGGTCGTGAGCTTGCCCACGGGCGTGTTGGTTTCGGTCTTCACCACCATGCCGCCGAGGTCGAACTTTGCCGGGTCCATCATGCCGCCGGACATCTGGCTGCTCAGCGCAGTCATCTTGTCGTTGATCGCTTTGTAGTTCGGGAAATCCTTTGCCACCCAAAGCTTGCTGGCCATGCCGCCGACGTTGAACTCATACACTTCGGAGTCCCAGTCACCGACCTTTTCCTTGGTCCCGGTTGCCTTCGGCTTTTCCATTTTGGCAGGGTCGATGTTCATCGATTTCTGCGCGGCCTCGGCCTGCTTTTTGATGACGGACATGTTCATCTTCATCGCCATCTTTTGCGCGTGCATGAGGGTGGTCATGTCGCCGCTTTTGTTATCAATGATGGTCGTCTGCGTGCCACCGATGGGGCTGGGCGAATCGATGCGGACCTGGTCGCCCTTGAGCTTGGTGGTAATGGCGCCGTTCATCATCTGCGACTCCAGCTTTTGCTCGAGGACGATGTCGGCCCGGACAAGGAGCGGGAGGAGGAATAGTGGCGCTGCAATGGAGAGGAGTTTTTTCATTTGGAAGGGCGGAGGGTGGAGGAATGCGCAGCGGGAGGCGAGGGGGAAAGCGCGATGTAAATGATAGATTTGATCTCTTCGTTCCGCGCTCCGCTTGCGAACGCCTTCGGAACTGAGGTCGAGAGATTTACTGGCTTTCTGGCTGCCCCAGCGATTGTTAGTGCGCGCCTCTGATTCTTGAGTATCAGATCAATGATGATTCGGATTTTGGCTGTTTCGGTCTTGGTGCTGACATTCTCGCTGGCCCGTGCGAATGCGGTCGCATTGCTCTACGTGAGTGAGGCTCTGACCAGTGAAATCACTCAGCTTGATCCTGAAGGTATAGCCACAGTTTATAGCGAAGCCATCGACGCACCGCGGGGTTTGGCTTTCGATCGAAACGGGCTGCTCTACGTTGCGGACGCCCGCGCTAACACCATCGTGCGGTTCTCTCTGGATGGAAGATCAAGCATCTTTGCGCTTAGTCTGGGAAGCGGGCCACGCGGCTTAGCGTTCGACGCGGCGGGCACTCTTTTCGTTGCGAATGGCAATGACAACACGATCAGCAAAATCACAACCTGGGGCGCTGTTTCGCTTTTCGCCACCACGGGACTCAGCAGTCCACGGGCGCTTGCCTTTGATGCCGCCGGCAATCTTTTCGTCGCCAATTCTGGCAATAATACAATTCAGAAGTTTGCGCCGAATGGCACCTCTACTTTGTTCGCAAGCGCAGGTTTGGTGAATCCGTATGGGCTTGCTTTTGACATCTTTGGGAACCTTTTTGTCTCAAATCTCAACGGCGACAATGTCTTGCGATTCACCCCCAGCGGCGTGGGATCAGTGTTCGCTTCGGACGTGGACGGTCCGTATGGGCTGGCTTTCAGCCCGGAGGGAACATTATTCGTTGCCGCACTGCTCACTGGCACCATCGAACGATATTCGCCTTCCGGTGCACGCTTGCAGCAGTTCGCCAGCGGTTTGGACCAGCCCGCTTTCATCGCTCTCGCGCCGGCAATCCCAGAGCCATCGAGTGCCATGTTATTGCTGAGTGCAGGAGTGCATAGGCTATTCCGGCGGACGCGGGCGCGGGTATCAACAGGAAGCTGAATTCCCCCGCCGGCTTGGGAAGTGCCCAAAAAGCTCGTTCACTCGTGTTCCGATGACGAGCAGGCAAAGCTTTCGTTTTAAGGCTGAGAAAGGAGGTCGGTTCACAGTTTCTCTGCCACTTCACCCCTTTTTCAGCAGCCGCTCGATCACCGTTTCCACCGTCATCCCTTCCGCCTCCGCGCGGTAGTTCAGCAGCACGCGGTGGCGGAGGACGGGCTTTGCCAGCGCTTGCAAGTCCTCGGGCGTCACGTGGGCGCGGCCGGCGAGGAGGGCGCGGGCTTTCGCACCGAGGGTGAGGAATTGCGCGGCGCGTGTGCCGGCGCCCCAGCTTACGAAATCATTCACCCAAGCAGGGGTGCCGGGCTGGCGTGGTCGCGACGAAGCGGCGAGCCGCACGGCTTGGCGCACGAGGTCCTCGGCGATCGGCACTTGGCGCACGAGCGCGTGGAAGCGCAGCACGTCTTCGCCGGTGAAAAGCGGCTCGATCACTTCGCCGCGGCCAGCGGTGGTGCGCTGGACCACGGCCACTTCGTCGTCCTCCGGCAGGTAGTCGATGACGACGTTGAACATGAACCGGTCGAGCTGCGCTTCGGGCAGCGGATATGTGCCTTCCATCTCGATCGGGTTTTGCGTGGCGAGCACGAAGAACGGCTCGGGCAGGGCATAGCGGCGTCCGCTCGCGGTGACCTGGTGCTCCTGCATCGCCTCCAGCAGCGCGGCCTGCGTTTTCGGCGGCGTGCGGTTAATCTCGTCGGCGAGCACCATGTTTCCAAAGATCGGCCCCGGCGTGAAGACAAGGCCGCGCGCGCCACCGCCGCTTTCCTGCAGGATCTCCACGCCGGTGATATCCGTCGGCATGAGATCGGGCGTGAACTGGATGCGCCGGAACTCGAGGTGAAAGATCTGCGCGATCGATTTGACCAGCAGCGTTTTCGCCAGTCCCGGCGCGCCGGTGATGAGGCAATGCCCGCCGCTCAGCAGGGCGATGAGGATCTGCTCGATGACGTCGCGCTGGCCGATGATGACCTTGCCCAGCTCGCGATGGATGCGGGCACGGCCAGCGAGGAGCTGTTCGAGGATTTGCTGGTCGGAGGGCGAAGAAGCGGGTGTGTCCACGAGGAGAGGCTAGTTGGTGAGATGGCGGGGCGGTGTCGAGATGCGCAATGACGGATGAATGGCGGCTGCAATCGAGGGCGGCTTTTTTCTCAAAGCAGCGGAGCGAGCGGGCGGTAGATGCTTTCGGTCAGGCGTTGCTTGAAAGGACGGCGGCGAAACTCGTCGAGCTGGATTTCGTCCGAGTCCTTTTCGGTATCATCGCGCAATACGCCGTCCATCTGTGCCACGAGCTCAGCGTCGTGCAGCGCGACGTTGAGCTCGAAATTGAGGCGCATCGAGCGGATGTCGAAGTTCGCGGAGCCGATCATCAGCCAACGGCCGTCCACGGTGACCACCTTCGCGTGGTTGATGCCTTTCTCCGGCGCGTATTCAAAAATGCGCACGCCGTATTTCATCAGCGCTTCGTAAAACGAGCGGCCGACCTGGACCAGATACGGGTGATCGCATTTCTCGGAAACCAGCAGCCGCACATCCACTCCACGCGCCGCGGCGAGCTGGAGCGCCGTGAGCAGCGGCTCGTGAGGCACGAAGTAGCCGGCGGTCAGCCACGCGCGTTCTTTTGCGGCATTCAGCAGGGCTACAACCGTCATCTGGATGCGGTCCTCCGGGATGTCCGGCCCGTCATAGACGACCTGCACGAGGCGCTCCGGCGCCGGGGCGTGCTCGGGAAAGTAGTGGTCGTCGAGCAGCTTTTCGTCGGTGGCAAAAAACCAATCGTCCGCAAAGACCCGCTGGAGCGCCGAGGCGACATCGCCCCGCAGCTCCACCTGCGCATCGCGCCAGCCGCCGTAGCGCGGGTCCTCGCCCATGTATTCGCGCCCGAGATTCATCCCGCCGACAAAGGCGATCGTGCCGTCGATGATCTGGAGCTTGCGGTGGTTTTTGAGGTTGAAGGCCCACCGGTTGCGGAGCGGGTTGATGGAGCGAAACCACGCGAACTTTCCGCCTGCGTCGATCAGCGGCTGGAAGAACTTCGCGGAAAGGTGCTGGCATCCGCCCTGGTCCAGCAGCAGCCGCACTTCCACCCCTCGCGCACGGGCGGCGAGCAGCGCCGCGAGCACCTGCCGACCGTAGCGGTCGCGCTGGTAGATGAAAAACTCAATATGCACGTGGCGGCGCGCTTCTCCGATTGCGCGGAGCAGCGCGGGGTAGAAGGTCTGCGCGTCGATGAGCAGCCGCACGTCGTCGGCGGTCGAGGTCGGTGTTTCATTCACCCGCGCGAGCAGATTGAAAAGCGCGCGGTCGGCGTCATCGAGTCCGCCGCAGATTTTTTCCGCGGCGGGGGAAAATGCGTCGAGCGGGTCCTTCGGGTCGTGCTCGTGGACTTCGCGCACTTTCTTCACCCGCTGGCGCACCATGCGGTCGCTGCCGAAAAGCAGAAACGCGAGCGGCCCGACGTAGGGCAGCCCCAGCAGCGCCCAAAGCCAGGAAAGCGTGGAAGTCGGCGCGCGGTTTTGCAGCAGCAGATAAGGCGCAAGAATCAGCGGCAGCACCAGACGTACAAACCAGCGGAGGAGGGACCATTTCACACCTACGTCTTCGCAGCGGGGATGAGGCGGGGGAAGGCAGAAGAGAAGGGGCAGGAGTCAGTGCACAGGAGACAGGAAGTGCTCAGTGCACAGAAGTCGCAAGTCAGTGGATACCACTCACCTCCGACTTCCGCTCTCCGAGCACTGACTCCTGCCCCTCCCTCACTTCAATGCGTCATCGCGTGGAAGATGATGTTGATCCCGAGCGGATACGCCTTTTTCTCCGAAAACTCGCGGAAGAAATACTCGTTCTCCCCTTCACGCTCCCAGCCGTCGCCGTTGTCCGTGTTGTGGCAGATGACGACCATCAGCCGCCCTTTGTCATCGAAAAGCCCGCGGATGTGCGCCTCCTTCGCATCCTCGCGCTCCCACGTGATGCCTGTGAATTCACTTTGCGTGCCGGTGCGGACATTGGGGATTTGGAGATTCAGATCGGGAGGAATGTTGAACACCCCGCTGAAAAGCGGGTGCGTGCGAGGGATGTCCACCGGCTCCCGCTCGGGGAAGACGCGCTTCAGCTCGTCGCGCAGATTCTCGTATTCGTCCTCACCCCAGAAATCATCCACCATCAGAAATCCGCCATGGAGGAGATAGCGTCGCAGGATCGGCACTTCTTCAGCTGAAAAAGTCAGGTCGCCCGGTTCGACGATGTAAATGAACGGAAACCGGAACAGCTCCGGGTCGGTGATCTCGAGCACACGACCTGCCGGATCGACCTTCATGGAAGTCATCTGCTGGAGCCGGTAGGAAAAGTTCAGGTCTGCATCCGGGAAATCGGTTGCCCAGCGATTGCGCCCATACGGATGCCAGCCGCGCCCACCGCTGCGGTATTTGATCCGCACAAAGGTGAAAACGTCCCGTTCAAAGCCGACCGGATTGGTCCAGCGCGGTGTCTCGTCGCTGTCCTGCCGGACATCGCGCGCGGTGCGGATTTGCGCCCACAGCGAGCTGCCGGCAAGTGCGACAAAAAGGCACGCCGTGATGCTCTTGCAGATTCCGCGGTGCGAGAAGGTTTCCGTGACTGAAAAAAGTTTATCTTTCATGAAAAAACAGGCCTCATCCAGTTGCGATTATACAGAGATAAGTTACCTTTTACGCCTTAGATAAAGTAAAAACAAAACGGGAGATATACTGACCAAAATGGAAGCACAAAATGACACACTTGCAGTCGTCTATGCCGAGCTTTGCGCCCCTTTCCCTCCGGAGGTGGTGGAGCTGAAGCCAGGTGCGATTTCTGAGGAAAAACAGCGGGCGTTGGCGCTCGCTTACGTGGATGCGCGGCACTATCAGGCGCGGCTCGACAGCATTGTCGGCCCGCACCACTGGCAGGTGGCCTACCGCCCGTGGGGTGACCGCGGCGTGATTTGCTCGCTTACGATCCTCGGCGTCACGCGCGAGGATGTGGGCGAGGCCGACAAGGCGGACCCGAACCAGGCGACCAGCGCCGCCATGCAGGCCTACAAGCGTGCGTGCGCCGCGTTTGGCCTTGGGCGCTATCTCTACACCGACCTCCCGCAGATGTGGGTCGATGCCGAGCAGCGCGGGCGCGGTTGGGCGATCAAGAACCCGCAAGCCGCCGTGCGCGACATGTATGCCGCGGCCGGAATCAAAGCCGACAAGCGCGGCAAATACATCCAGCGCATCCGCACGCTGCTGAACGACTTGTCCGAGCAGGACCTGATCGACGTGGGCAAGCACATCGCGGTGGCGCAGAAAAAGGCGGCGTAAGCTGCCTCCAACCGCCGGGGTTCCGGCGGCGTGAAGTTTGACGGGAGCAGGCAGCACCAAGTGCGCGCCTGCTCCCGCTTTTTTTGCCGCGCCGCGGCTGCTCCTTGTGTGTGAGGAATAAGAATCACAGCGCTTCATCGAGATAGGAACGGTTTAGCGCGCTGGCTCCACCTTCAGCTCGCTCAGCAGCCGCAGCGCTTCGCGAAAGCGCGGGGCTTCCTCCAATGCGAGCAGCACGTGCCGCTTTGCCGCCGCAACGTCGCCGGTTTCCTTTGAAAGCTGTGCGATGCGGAAATGCACGTCGGACGGATCGGCGGGATCGAGACGCAGCACAGTTTGGTAGGAGGCCAGCGCAGGCGCGGCGTGATGCTGCGCTTCGTGAGCCTGCGCGGCGAAGCGGTGGGGCAGGGAGGTGAGCGGATGGACCGCCGCGTATTCCTCCGCAAGAGCGAGCACCGCCGGCCAGTCGCTGCGCGCGACGGCCAGCTCCATCAGCCGCTCCAGCGCGTCCGTGGCATCGGCGCTGAGGGCGGTCAGCTTTTCCAGCACCGCGCGCTCGGCGTCGATTTCGCCCAGTTCGCGATGCGCGCGCGCGAGGGAAGCATACGCGCTGTCGGCGGCGTGCTGATCCGGGTAAAGCTCGATCAGCTTTTGCAGCGGTGCTTTCGCCGCCTTCCAATCGCGCGCTTCCACGTCCTTGCGCGCTCGCTCCAGCAGCGCGGAATAGTTCTCGGGATTCGCCTCGATCCATTGCTCATACGCCGCCGCGCTAGCCACCTCCGCACCTTTCGGCTTCGACCAATCGAGCCGCGGTCCGACCGCACGCGCAAGCTGCCGCGCGCGCTCGGCAAACTCGCGGTCGAGATGATCCAGCGGCGCGGCGTGTTTCGCCAGCGCTGCATTGATCGGCACTCCCGCGGCGAGATCCTCAAAGACGTGCTTCATCGCCGGAAGGCCAAAACGCTCGAGCAGAAACTCCACCGCCAGCGACGACTCGTAGTAAGCGAAGCCGATGTGCGCTGGCGTTTTCGGATTCATAAATGCGCCGCTGAGCTGGCTGAGCGGCGTGAGATCCTCGCCGAGCATCATCGCCCGGTAGCGCGGCGACATTTGCTCGCCCCAATTGCCCCGCGCCTGCCGCTCCTCGAAAACGGAAATGCCTTCGCTCAGCCACCGCGGCATGCGGTTGCGTGTGAGCTGGAGCGTCACCACGTGCGTGAACTCATGCCACAGCATCGACTCCCAATTCGACGCCGCGCCCGGCCGCGCCGCAGGGCTGTTCGCTGTGATCACGTGCCCGAAGCAAACCCCCAGATAGCCAACTCCGCCGGGCAGCCCAAACGTGCGAATCGCGAAGTCTTTTTGATCGGGGAAAATCTCGACCGTCGTGCGTCCGTCCGGCTCCAGCCCATATTTCTGCGACAAGTGCGCGTGCGCTCTTTCCAGCAGCGCCACCACGCGGTCGCCATACACTTCGGCTTCCTTCGGCTCCATGCGCACGAGGAAGTGCTCGCTCGTGAGCGTGCGAAAGTGCGCCATGCTGTCTTTGAGCGTCACGAGATTGAAGGCAACGACATCATACGGATCGGCTTTTTGCACTTCCTCCGCGAGTTTCCAGCCTTCGTCGGTCTGCCCGAGCCGGAGGAGATCCTGCGCGAGCTGGATCTTCGCGGGCAGGAAGTCGGGATCGAACTGCAGTGCCTGGCGCTGATGCTCCGCGCCTTCGGCAAAGCGGTATTTCTGCGAGAAGTTTTTGCCGATCAGGTGATCCACCGCTGGATTGGCAGTCCAGAATTTCAAAGCCTCCGCCCGCTCGGCTGTCACGCCTTTCGCATCGCCACGCAGCTCAGCGATGATCGCCAGCAACGCATGCGCTTCCGGCAGCGCAGGGTTGGTCTGGAGCGCCGCCAGCACCGCTGCTTCGGCCTCGTCGAGATGCTCAGCATCGAGCTGGTGATCGGCGATCATCAGGTGCGCGCCGGTGTGATGCGGGTTCGCGGCGAGCGTCTTTTTCAATGCCTCTCCCGCCGCCTCCGCATCGCTGTCCGCGAGTGCGCGTGCGAGCCCGAACCAGACCTCCGCATCGGCGGGAAACTTCCTGGCCGCAGCGCCGAAGACCTTCCCCGCGAGAGCGAAATCCGACTTCGCCAGCGCGATCTCGCCGCTTGCGAGATAGCTGTCTCGGAAGTCCGGCTTTTCCTTTTTGAGCGGATCGAGGAAGCGCTCCAGCACCCGCTTCGGATCGGCGCCCGCGAGCAGCGCCACACGCGCGAGCGCCACGCGATCGGCAGGCGAGCGATACGCCCATTCGCGCAGTCCGCCGAGTTGATCCATCTCCGCGAGCAGCGCCTTGGCGCGCCCGGTGTCGCCGTTCTGCCGCATCACCTCGTGCGCGAGCAGGCGCAGCCGGAGACTGTTTGGGAAAGTCCCGAGAGCCGGTTCCATTGCCGCGCGCGCCTCACGGATTTTGCCGGTTGCCATCAGCGCTTCGCCGAGCAGGAGAGGCCAATCCTCCGTCGCCTTTTCTCCATTGACCACCGGCGTCGCGCGCTGCGCTGCATCCTCGTAGGCGCCGCGGGCGAGCAACTCGCGCGCTGCCTCCAGATCTTCCGCAGTTTGCCCGGCCGCAGGCTGCGCGGAGGTGAGCAAAATCCCCAGGGCAACCGGTCCGAAAAGGAGAGCGGTCCGGCGAACGCGCAGTGCGGGCGAAAATCGCATGCCCGCCCGATACGCCAGCCGCACGCGCGGCACAAGAGCGGGGAGAAGGCGGACACTGCAAAAAAGGCGCCGCGACGGAAACCCCAGCGTGACACGCAGCTTCACGCTTGCGATTCCACAAGTGTGAACCTCGAGAAGCTTCTGCAAATCGTTACTTATGAAGGCAAAGACCTCGACTGGTGGCAAATGGCCGTCCGAGCCGTGCTGATCTATGTCGGCGCGCTGATCGTCATCCGGCTCGGCAAGAAGCGGCTCTTCGGCCAGAGCGCAGCGATGGACGTGGTGCTGAGCGTCATGTTCGGCGCCGTAGCCAGCCGTGCGATCAATGGGTCGGCGACCTTGCTGCCCTCGCTGGGCGCATGCCTGGTGCTCGTCGGGATGCACGCGCTTTCCGCCAAGCTTTCGCTCCTTTCTCACGCTTTCGGCGCGCTGGTGAAAGGTGAACCGCGAGTGCTGGTGCGGCAGGGCGAAATGCTCCGCGACGCAATGGAAAAGAGTGACATCACCGAGAGCGACCTGAACGAGGCATTGCGGAATCAAGGTGGCGTCAGCGAAGCGAGCAAAGTGGAGGAAGCGCGGCTGGAGCGGAACGGAAAGATCTCGATTGTGCCCAGGAAGGAGCCGCCGAAGATCATGGAGGTAAAGGTCGAAAACGGCGTGCAAACAGTGCGGATCGAAGTCGGATAGGGAATTGCGAATGGCGGAGGCATGCCTCGTCGCCCGACACCAGAAAAGTCCTTGATGTTTTTTTTGAGGGAGACGGTGTGCAGAAGAGCGCGCTTGTCCTTCGTCGTTCCCCAATGCCCTTGCCGAGTCCGCCGCTTTCCTGTCTCGTGACCAGCCCGTTTTTCTATCTGCTTTCACTTCCATTCTCATGCGCCAAAAGCTCTTCATTCCCGGCCCAGTTCAGGTCTCAGAAAAAACGTTCGCGGCTTTCTCCAAGCCGATGATCGGCCACCGTTCGGGCGACTTCAAAAAGCTCTACGCCGCGATCCATCCGCGCCTGCAGGAGCTCTTCGGGACTGCGCAGCCGGTGTTCCTTTCCACCTCGTCCGCGTGGGGTGTGATGGAAGGCGCGATCCGCAATCTCGTGCGCGAAAACGGCAAGGTGCTCAACTGCATGTGCGGCGCGTTTTCCGACAAATGGCTCGACGTTTCCAAACGCTGCGGCCGGCAGGCGGAGGGCTTGCAGGTCGAGTGGGGCCAACCGATCCGCGGCGAGCAAGTGCGCGAAAAGCTGAAGGCCGGCGGCTTCGATGCGATCACCGTGATCCACAACGAAACCTCCACCGGCTGCATGAGCCCCATTGCGGAG
>CAXSDZ010000150.1:0-1174 GCA_964235505.1 uncultured Chthoniobacteraceae bacterium | reverse complement strand
GCGCGAGGCACTCGAAGCGGGGCCAGTCGATATCGTGGCGATGGTGCAGGCGGAAACCTCCACCGGCGTCCTGAGCCCGATCACCGAGATCGCCGCAGCGGTGCGCGAATTTCCCGACGTGCGCCTGATCGTCGATACCGTTTCCTCCTTCTCCACCGTGCCGATCCCGATGGATGAACTCGGCATCGACGTGCTCCTCACCGGCTCGCAGAAAGCGCTCGCGATGCCGCCCGGCCTCGCGCTTTTCTCCGCCAGCGAGCGCGCCTTTGCCCGTGCGGCGGAGGTCCAGGGCCGCGGCTATTACTTCGATTTCTTGGAGTTCAAGAAGAACCAGGCCGACGACATGACGCCGAGCACGCCGAGCATTTCACACATCTACGCGCTGCAATCGAAGCTCGACGATATCTTCACCGAAGGCATCGCAGCCCGCCACGCGCGCCACGCGGAGACAAACGCGATGGTCCACGAATGGGTGCGCCGTCACGGCTTCGAGTTCTTCGCGCCGGAAGGCTACCGCTCCCCTTCGCTTACCTGCGTGGCAAACAACCGCAACATCGACGTGCCGGAGCTAATGAAGCGCCTGAAGGAACGCCACGGCTTCATCATCGACGGCGGCTATGGCAAGCTGAAAGGCAAAACCTTCCGTCTATCTAACATGGGCGACGAGACGAAGGAAACGATCGCTGAGCTTATCGCAGCGCTCGACGATTCTTTACCTTCGTGACTGAGCGCTGAATAACATCTTCCGCGGTGCGAGTCCTTCTAGTTTGAGGTTAAGCGACTTCACAGGTAATGAACCTCATCGGAGCTCTTGCAGTAGTTGTCAGCGTCGTGGCGTTCGCACTGACTTATCGGAATCTTCGCACCCGAACGGTGGGTGTTCGCCTGATGATGCTTAGCGTATTTGCGCTCCTCGCGATTCCATCAGTTCTGTTCTCAATCTACTATCTCCACGCCATTCCAGAACGAGCTTGGTTCTACACCCTTCGCTCTTGGAATGGGACAGAGTTCCTCGTCGTTTTTCTCGGCTGCGCGGCTGGCGCCGCCGCGTCGTTAATTCCACGGTTACTCCTCGGAGTGCCGTTGTTTGCACTGCTCACGCTGGCCGCAGTTCCATACATTAAGCCTGTCATCTGGCCGATCCCGGAGAGTATCTTTCAGGAAAGATGGAAGG
>CAXSDZ010000149.1:6929-11492 GCA_964235505.1 uncultured Chthoniobacteraceae bacterium | reverse complement strand
CCACGGCCGTGCGATGGCCGATGGAGGCGAGCTCGCCGAGGCCCGTAAAGGTGAACGACTCCGGCTCGCCGTCATTGTCCAGCACGCGCGCGATGTTCTTGCCGAGCAGCGTCCCTTGGCGGTAGGCAAACTGCGCCGTTGGCGGGCAATACGGGCGCGGCTCGAAAGGCGAAACCTGGGGCGCGGCGGATGGAGTCTGCAGCGGCACTCCGCCGGAGGAAGGCGCGAGGCCGGGATGTGCCCTCGTATCCGCGCTCGCGGGCGGCGCTGCGACGGCCTTCGCGGGCGTTTCGCTTCTGCCATTCTTCTGCGCCATCGGCACCGCGGCGCAATCGCCTGCCGACCAGAGCCGCTCCTGACCGATCACGCGCATCGTTGGCTCGGTCAGGATCCGGCCTTTCTCGCAGTTGATGTGGCCTTGCCGGCAAAGCTCGACGAGCAGCGGATTCGGCGCATTTCCCACGGTCGAGACGACTGTCCGGCTTTCCACCGTCACGCCCGATTTGAGCAGCACGCGGTTCGCCGTGATCGCCGTGACCCGTGCATCGAGGATCACTTCCAAGCCGCGCGCGCGCAGGTTTTCCTCGCAAAAGCGGCCGAGCGATTCGCTGATCTCCGGCAGCAGATGCGCGCCGCTGTGGATGAGCACCACGCGCAGGGCATCCGCCGGGATGCGCGGGTAGAAGCCGAGCATCTCCTTCGCGAGATCGAGGATCTGCCCCGCAGTTTCCACGCCGGAATAACCGCCGCCGACAATCGCAAAGGTGAGCAGCCGGCGCCGCTCGATCGGGTCGCTTTCGAGGTTCGCTTCTTCAAAGCGGTCGATCACCGCGGCGCGCAGCTTCAGGGCGTCGCCCACGTTTTTCATGAGCAGCGCGTGCTCCGGCATGCCTGGCACGCGCGAAAGATCGACCACGCCGCCGAGCACCAGCACGAGGTGCTGGAAGCCGATCGTCACGCTCGGCGTCGCCTCGCCCGCTTGCAGCGTGAGCCGCCGATTTGGCACATCGATCGCCGCGATCGAGCCGCGCAGCACGGCGGTGTGCCGGCAGAGGCGGCGGATCGGGTTCACGACGTGCCGCGGAGAAAGCGCCGAGCCGGCGACCTCGGCGAGCATCGGCTGGAAGACCATCGAGTTCTGGTCCGAGATGAGCGCCACGCGATCTTTCGCAGTGTCGCCGAGCGCCCGCTCCAGCGCTCGCGCGCAATACACGCCGGCAAAGCCGCCGCCCGCGATGACGATGTCGAACTGGAGATCGGAAGCAGGGGAATCGGAAGGCACGGGAAAGGATGTGGGTTTGCAGAGGAGCACAGACAAGAGATTTTGAAACCGTGGGGGAGCACGGGGGCCGATGGGGAAAGCAAGGTTCGGAGTGCCTTTCACATCCTCCGTGCTCCCCGTGGCCCTGTCGCAGTTTCCGAGCACGGAATCGCAAATGCGCTTTCAACAAAGCCGGGCCGCGCGCCGCTCCCTTCGTTTTTTTCTTCATCCTCATCTTGTTCTGATGAAGACGAGAAAAAGATGAGGATGAAGAAAAAAAACGAAGAGCAGAACGGCTACGCCTTCAGGGAAGCCGGTCTAATACAGCACCTTGGTGAGATACAGCCCGCCCGCTGGGGCAAGAAAATGCGTCTTCTGCCGCCCTTCTGACTCGAGCAGCTCAGCGATCCAGCCGAGGTCGGCGCGTCCTTGCCCGCAGCGGATGAGGGTGCCGGTGAGCAGGCGGACCATCTTGTAAAGGAACCCGTCGCCCGTGAACCGCAGCGTGAGGAGCGCTCCGCGATGCTGCAAGGCGATGCTGCGAATCGTCCGCTCGGTGCCGTTCACCGGCGGTGCGCCGCGGTTGGCGGCGAAGCCCGCGAAGTCGTGCCGGCCGATGAGCAGCGCGGCGGCGGCGCGGATCGTGCCGAGATCGAGCGCGCCGGGCAGATGCCACGCGCGGCCGATTTCCAGCGGGTGGAGAAAGGGCGCGTTCCAGATGCGATACGTGTAGATCTTGCCCCGGGCATCGAAGCGCGCGTGGAAGTCCGGCCGGGCGCGGCTCACGCGCAGGACGCGGATTTCGGCGGGAAGATTCGCGTTCAGCGCGAGCAGCCATTGATCTGGCCGGAGCGTGCGCATGCTGGGCTCTGTGACGTGCGCGACTTGCGCCAGCGCATGCACGCCAGAATCTGTCCGCCCCGCGCCGTGGACGATGACACGCTCACCGGCGACGCGGAGGAAGGCAGCCTCGAGATGGTCCTGCACAGCGTCCTTGGTGGCCTGACTCTGCCAGCCGCGGAACGGTCCGCCGTCATAGGCGAGGAGGAGTTTCAAGCGCTCTGGATCGGTGTTCACAGGTCAGGAGAAATCACCCGCGCCAGACCCAAAACACCAGCAGCCCAACAGCGACAAGACCCAAGACAAAGCAGCCGATCTCGATGCGCTGCGCTTCGCGATCGAGGCGAGACTTTCCCGTCGGCCAACTGCGGCTCTGGCGCTCGACGAGGCCGCTGAGAAAGCGCGCCAGCCAGTCGAGGAAGCTCCAGTGCATGGCCGCCGCTCACCCCAGCATCGCCTGCGAATCCAGCCAGCCTTGCAGGATCAACTGTGCGGCGACCTGATCGATCACGGCGCGGCTTTGCTTCACGTTTTTGCCGCCTTCGTGCAGCGCGCGCTGGGCGGCGACGGAGGTGAGCCGCTCGTCCCACATCTTCACCGTGCAGGCGGGCATCGCGGCGCGCAGCTTTTCGCCAAAGGCGCGCACTTTCTCCGCCGCAGGGCCGTAGGTGCCGTCCATGTTCCGCGGCAAGCCGAGCACGAGCGTGCCGATCTTTTCGCGCTCCGCGATCTGCGCGATCCGCGCGACGGGATCGGCGACTTCCTTCACCGCGATGGTTTCCAGCGGATGCGCGAGCATGCCGAGGTCGTCTGAAATGGCGATGCCGATGCGCGCTTCACCGTGATCGATGCCGAGGGACTTCATAGGAGGGTTGATGGTTGATGGACGTGAGCTGGCGAAAGGGCGGGAGTCTGCGGAGGCGCGGCTATCAACCATCAACTCTCAACCATCAACTTCATTGCAGCTCAGCCGGCACCTGCGCGACGAGGTGTTTGATCCGCTCCGCCTCGTGGCGCGAGCAGATAAGCAGGGCGTCGGGAGTTTGCACCACGATGAGGTCCTGGACGCCGAGCAGGCCGACCGTCATTCCTTGCGAGGAAAAAACGATGTTGCCTTTGGCATCGAGCGTCTGGAGCGGGGTGTTGCCGACGTTGTCCGAGCCGTGGTCGGTGAGGTATTTGGCCACGGCGGTCCAGCTTCCCACATCGTCCCAATCGAACGCCGCTTCGACCATCAGCACGCGGCTCGCCTTTTCCATCACGGCGTAATCGATGGAGATTTTCGGCAGCTTCGGGAAGTGCTCGCCCAACAGCGCCATCGGGTCGGGCGCGGAGTGGAGGCGCTCGATGAACTCGCCGAGCACCGGCGCGTGCCGCTGAAACGCGCTGACGATCGCCGGCACCGACCAGATGAACATGCCCGCATTCCAGCGAAACGTGCCCTGGCGCAGAAAGCTCTCCGCGAGCTCGGCGTCCGGCTTTTCGCGGAAGCGCACGACCTCATGCACCGGCGGATGCTCCGGCGCGCCCTCGATCACGACGCGCTTGCCCGCCTCGATGTAGCCGAAGCCTGGGCACGCCCACGCTGGCGCGATGCCGATGGTGACGAGCTCGCCAGTCTGCTCCGCGGCAGCCGCGGCAACGCGGAGAGTCTGCTGAAAGGCGGCGGTATCCTGGATGACGTGATCGGCGGGCAGCACGGCCATCGTCGCCCCCGGCGCGCGGCGCGCGATGAGCCCGACGCCGAGCGCAATGGCGGCGGCCGTGTCGCGCTTGGCGGGCTCGGCAATGATGTTTTCCGCCGGCAGCGCCTTGGCGAGCGCGCGGACGCCGGCCTCCTGGTCGGAGTTGGTGAGGATGAGGATCTGCTCCGGCGGCACCAGCCCTTCGAGCCGGCGCAGAGTCGCTTCGAGCAGGGTTTCCTCGGAGAAAAGCGCAAGCAGTTGCTTCGGCCGCGAGCGCCGGCTCAGCGGCCAAAAGCGCTCGCCGCTGCCGCCGGCAAGGATGAGAACGTAGAGGGACATGAGATCGAAAGGGAGGGTTGGTTTAGTGCATCGCAGCGCAGATGGGAAGCGGGGGAGACGATGAATAAAATCGCATGGCGGGCAGCGCCTCTGCCGCGGCGGGACGGCCGCTTTCCACCATGGCCCGCCGCAGTCCGCTGAAATCGTGCGCGCCTGCGCTTTCGCACTTTCTTTTCAACCGGCCCTCCGTTTGCTTTTGCAACGTCCATGTCCGCCTCCAAAACCTCCGGCATCGTGCAAACCAGTCTTCTCGTCGTGACCCAAACGGCGGTGGGCTGCGGGATCGGTCTGCTGCTCGTTCCAGAAACGGGCCAGCGCGTCGCGCGCCGGGGCGCCGAACTCCCGCGCGTGGTTGGCGTGGATAGCGAGATAAGTTGTGCGCCCCGAGGCGCCAAGCGCCTCGATCAAAGCCGGCGTGACGCGCGCCGGGTCGACCAC
>CAXSDZ010000149.1:0-6919 GCA_964235505.1 uncultured Chthoniobacteraceae bacterium | reverse complement strand
GGATCGGTCTGCTGCTCGCAGGCAAGCTCGCCCGGCCCACCCAAAAGACGACTGCGGCGACACTCTTTTCCGTCGGTTTGCTGCTCGTGCTGCCTATTGCGGTGGGCATGGGAGTGAAGGTCTGGAATCGTCCCACGACGGATCGTAGCGCGCGCCGGCGCCTCGCGATGATCCGCGGAGATTCAGGGTTGCCGGACGAGGTCGAGATTTTCTGACTTGGCGGGGAAGCGGCTGACGACCGCTGCGGATCGGCAGTGGAAGGAGATCGGCAGGTGGCTGGCTCGGCTTTGCCCCAGCGAGAGATGCGCGAAGTCGCGGGCGTGCTGCGGATCGTTTTCTGGCACCGCAGTGCATGGCGGAATTTTCGGCTCACATTGGGTGAATATCTGGCATGAGGCGTGCGTTCTCATTTCATAAATCCCGCCCATGAAACGCCCCTCGCTCCGCCCTCCGAATATCGACCTGCTCACCCTGCAAACCTCGCTGGAACTCGCCGCCGGCGGCGTGCTCACGGCCCTGCTGCTGCGCTGGGTGATGTAAGCGGGCGCACCGAGAGGGGCGGTCTCGTGCCAGGATGAAGCGCGGTGCCGTTTCCGGGTAGGGTGGGCGTCCCGCCCGCCGAGCGCCGCATCCTGCGTCGCGGCCTCTTGGGCGTGCCGCAGCGTTTTGGAGCGGGAGTGCGTTCCGGCAGGATGCCCGAACCGGCGGGCAGGATACCCACCTACCCGGGACGAACCCGCGTTCGCGCCATCTCCTGTTTCCACGCGTTCGCCTGCCCTCAGCACGCCATTGCCGCCACTTCTCCGAGTTCCAGCTCCACCTCGCCGCGCTGCGACATCACCGTAAAGATCGCCCGGCGCAAATCCGCGGCAGACACTGGTTTTCCCAGCACAAGATCCACGCCAGGCGGAAGCTGGTCGAGCGCCTGCATCTCCTCGCCGAAACCCGTCAGCAGGATCACCGGCACGCCGGGCATGCGCGCCTGCATCGCGGCGGCGAGCTGCCCGCCGTTCATCTCCGGCATGGATTGATCCGTGATGACGAGGTCCGCCGGGCGCAGCGCCAGTTGCTCCAGCGCCTCGCGGCCATTCGCCGCCATCGCCGTCTCGTGCCCGTCCGTCTGCAGATACTCAGCGATGAGTTCGCAGATGATCTCCTGATCATCGACCACCAGGATGCGCAGCGCGCGATCGACCTGCTCCACCGCCACCACCGTCTCTGTCGCCGTGTGCGTGGACTGCGGCAGGCGGATCATGAAAGTCGTGCCGCGACCCTTTTCGCTCACGATCTCGATCTGCCCATCGTGCCGGTGGATGATGCCATACACCACGGCCAGCCCGAGGCCCGTGCCGCGCTCGCCTTTGGTCGTGAAGAACGGCTCCAGGCAGCGCTCCCGCTCTTCTTCCGTCATGCCCATGCCGGTATCCGTGACCGAGATCCAGACCTCGCTCCCGCGCGCCCGGGTGGAAAGCGTGATCGCGCCGCCCTCGGGCATGGCATCGACCGCATTGAAGATCAGATTCGTGAGCACTTCGCGCAGCTCAGCCGCATTTCCAGAAACGGCGGGCGCCTCCCCCAGCTCCGTGAGCATCTCGATCTGCACTCCATCCGCGAGGCAGCGCGCGCTCCACTTCGGCGAAGTAAGCGCCACCGCCTGCTCCACGATTTCGTTCAGATTGAGTGCGACGCGGATTTCGTTGCCGCTCACGGGTCGGTAGAATTCGCGCAGTCGCGCCACGACGTGCGTGGCATCCTGCGCGGCGGAAATGACGTGGTGCAGAAAGGCGCGCTCCTTGGCCGGCGCAGACTCCTGCATGTAGGGCAGCAGCAGCTCGGAATAGCCGAGCACCATCGTCAGAGCGTTGTTGAAATCGTGCGCGATGCCGCTCGCCATCATCCCCAGCGCGCTCAGCCGCTCTTGCCGCACCACCTGCTCCTGCGTGGAGCGCAAAACCTCGAGCGTTTCCTCCAGCTCCGCCGTCCGCTGCCGCACCTGCTCTTCCAGCAGGCCATTCTGCGCCTGGAGCGCGCGGTGCAGGAACCGGTTTTCCAGCAGGTTTTTGATCCGCAGGACGACCTCGGAATGATCCAGCGGCTTCGTCACGAGATCCTTTGCGCCGGAGGCCAGCGCACGCCTTTTCGTCTCCAGCGTGATGTCGGCCGTGAGGATCAGGATCGGCAGAAAATCGTCGCCTGGCGCCGCGCTCTTGAGCTGCTCCATCACCGCAAACCCATCCAGATAAGGCATGTGCAGATCGAGCAGGATCAAGTCCGGCTCGAACTCGAAAAACAGCGGCAGCACCTGCCGCGAATCCGTCGTGCTCCGCACCGCTCCACAGCCGGCCATTTCCAAAATCCGCTCCAGCAGCCGCACGTTGGACGCTTCGTCATCGACGATCAAAACGCGGGCTTTGCTGATGATGGAAACGGGCATGGCGGCGGAAACGGAAAGAACAGACTGGAAAAGTGTGGGCGCAGTGGCGGAAGTCGGTGCGGCAAAACTTAGCACGTGCTATGCCTCCACCGCCGATGCCATTCCCTTTCCGCCTCGCTGCATGAACTCCGGCGCTCTCCAGCCTGCCGGTCACATCCGCGCATTTTTCGCCGCCATCGCGCCGCGCTACGACCTCGCAAATCACCTCCTCAGCGGCGGGCTCGACTTCGTGTGGCGGCGTCGCGCCGTCGCTCTCGTCGCCGCGTGGAAGCCGGCGCGCATCCTCGATCTCGCCACTGGCAGCGGCGATCTCGCGCGGCTGCTGCGCGCGCGGTGCCCTGGAAGCTTCGTTGTCGGCGCAGACTTTTGCTTTCCCATGTTGCTGCGAGCCCGGGAGAAAACCCCCGTCGATTTCATCGCCGCGGATGGGCTGAAGCTGCCCTTCACCGAGGCCACTTTCGATGCTGTCACCATCGCGTTCGGGCTGCGCAACATGGCCTCGTGGCCCGCCGCGCTGGCGGAAATCACGCGGGTGCTCCGGCCCGGCGGGCGTCTGCTGGTGCTGGAGTTTTCCTGGCCTTCCGCGCCGCTGCGCTGGGTCTATCGCCCTTACCTGCGGCACCTCCTGCCGACCGTGGCCGCGCTCTGCACCGGCAGCCGGCGCGCCTACCAATACCTCGCAGATTCCATCGAAGACTTCCCGCGCGATCCCGCGCTGGATGCGCTCTTCGCGGCTGCCGGGCTGCGCCCGCTTTCGCACGAGCCGCAGCACGGCGGGATTGTGACGATCCACGTGGCAGCGCGGGTTTGAGGGGCGCTGGGAAGCGTAATGCACCCGCCACGGCGCGCCGGTGTGGGTGCTTGTGCGCGATCACACGCGGAGGTGGAAGGAAAGCCGTTTCCATAAATATCATAATCGCGGCATGCCCGGTGCTTTTGCTGGTTTCCATGATCACACTTTCCCGTCCCGCCCCGCTCGAAATCGATCAGGAGGCGGATGAGCCCAACACCCACAACGCCGCCGCGCGCCCGCATTGCTACTCGGTCACGCTCTTCACTCAGCGCTGGAAAGAGGTGCGCGATTTCTACGTGGAGATCCTGAACGCTGATGTCGTGAGCGAGCGCACTGACCGCTATTGCGAGATGGAAGTGGGCGGCATCCCGATCACGCTGCGCAAGTGTGAATACGGCGAAACGGTGAGCTACTTTCACCTCTACATTTCCATGAAGCAGCGGGTCGAAGTGCTGCACGAGCTGCGCCGCCGCGGCATCATCGTCACGACCGTCGGGCCTTACACAAACTTCCGCGACCCAGAGGGCCGCGTGATCAAGCTTTCCGAGGAGAAAACGATCGTGACGTAAGCGTCGGGCTTGCAGCGGAGAATGGCTGCGAAGAGGCGTAAACGGCGCAAAATCATGAAGGGCAGGAGTTCATTCTCCTGCCTTTTTTGTGCTGTTTGCGCCTCTTCGCGGCCATCATCCCACCCGCTCCGCCCCGGCATACACGTTCATCGTGTGGCCGCGCAGGAAGCCGGCGAGCGTTTGTCCGCTTTCGCGGGCAAACTCCACCGCAAGGCTGCTCGGCGCGGAAATCGCGGCAACGATCGGCACCCCGGCGGCGTAGGATTTCTGCATCATCTCGAAGGACGCGCGGCCGCTCAGCAGCACGAGGTGTTTGCTGAGCGGCGTCATTTTCTCCAGCAGCGCCCAGCCGAGGAGCTTGTCGAGCGCGTTGTGGCGGCCCACGTCTTCGCGCGCCGCGAGAAGTTTTCCTTCGAGGTCGAAGAGCGCGCAGGCATGGAGTCCGCCCGTGCGTTTGAACGTCTCCTGATGCTGCGCCAATCGCTGCGGCAGCGCGAAAAACAGCTCGGGCGAAATGCGCAGCTTA
The DNA here is from genome assembly GCA_964235505.1 of uncultured Chthoniobacteraceae bacterium. Lineage (GTDB taxonomy): Bacteria > Verrucomicrobiota > Verrucomicrobiia > Chthoniobacterales > Chthoniobacteraceae > CAXSDZ01. Next base: position 2,597 of record CAXSDZ010000149.1, on the reverse strand, counting down.
TCCGCCGGCAAGGGCTCCCGAAGTTGCATCACAGCATCGATCGAGGTCTTGCTGCACACGCCGCAGCTCGCAGAAGTGATGATGTGCCGGCTGAATCTCGCCACATCGAACGCTCCCGGCGCGGCCAGCCCGACATCGATGACGTTTCCTTTCCCCGCAGCTCCGGCTGCGACGCAGGCCGTGATGTCGAAGACATCTTCCGCAGACTTGATGATCCCGTCCGTCAGCACAAACCCCGCGGCCAGCTCGCGATCGTGCCCCGGCGTGCGCATGACGACCGCGATGCTTTGGCCTTCCACGCGGATTTCCAGCGGCTCCTCCGTGGCCAGCTCATCGTCGAAAGGCCGCGCCTCGCCGGCTTCATAGCGGGTGAGACGGAAGGCGTGGATCATGTGACGGAATGACGAATGGGGAGTGCTCCAGTGGGATGCGAGCGTCATTCCATCCCCTCCACTTTCACCCGCGCGTTGTAATCCGGCACTCCGCCGTGCGCCTCCACCACGCCGCGGCGGATGATGATGTTCCCCTCCGGCCACATCACCTGCAGGTTCCCCGGTGCGATCGGCGCAAGGAACACGCGACCTTCCAAACGCCCGATCTCATTCACCAGCGCGATGCGGTCGCCATTGCACAGGTGCAGCGCCGAGGCGTCATCCGCACTCATGAAAACTGCATCGCGATCCGCGCCGGTGATGGGGTCGGTCTCGTCGTAGATCAGCGTGTTGAACTGCTTCCCGCGCCGCGTGCTCACGTGGAATGTCTTCGTCTTTTTCCTCATCTTCATCTGCTTCTCCTCATCGGCTTCATCGGAGGAAAAAGATGAAGATGAAGAAGCAGAAGGCTCCGGCGGCAGATCCACCGCGCGGAAGTGCGCCTTGCCGTCCGCCGTTTCAAAGCGCCCGTCCGGGCAGAGGTGCGGGCCGCCGTATTGGAAGGCGTCGCCCGTGGTCCGCAGATGCTGCACGCCATTGTAAAACGGCACCACGCGCGCGATCTCCTCGCGCATCGCCCAGCCGGTCTCGCAGCCAAGTAAGTGAGCGCGTTCCGGGTAGATCGCCGCTGCCAGTTCGCGCAGGATTTTCCACTCCGCTCGCGCCTCGCCGACCTGCCGCGGCAGCTCGGGCGAGAACATCACGCGCCGCTCCGTGCTCGTCTCCGTGCCGCCGTCGTCCTGCTCGTAGCGGGTCTTCGCGGGGAGCAGCAACACTTCGCCATCGTCCGCGGCGGGATCGAGAAACATCTGGTCGGTGAGGATAATGTCCTGATGCACGCGCAGCGGCACTTTCCCTAATGCCTGCGCCACATAATCCGGCTCGGGCAGCGTGCGGAGGAAGTTTCCGCCGAGGCAGTAAAGCACATCGAGTTCGCCGCGGGCGCACGCTTCCACCATCTCGGGCGCGGTGAGGCCGGTCCATTCTGGGATGGGAAAGCCGTATTGCTCGCCGAGCTTTGCGCAGTTCTCGGGCGTGATCGGCTTCGCGCCGGGCAGCGCCGTGGAATACGCCCCCATCTCCGCGCCGCCTTGCACACTGGAGTGCCCGCGGATCGGCATCACGCCGCACTTGTCGCGCCCGACCCATCCCTGTGTCAGCGCGAGATTCAGCACCATCTGCACGCCGTCGCCGCCCCACGGATGCTGCGTGAGGCCCATGCTCCAGATGACCACGCCGGTCTTCGCCTTGCCGATGAGCTCCGCGAACTCGCGCATCGTCGCCTGCGAAAGCCCGCTGCCCTTTTCCAATTCCTTCCAAGTCAATCCTTCGACCTTGGCCCGCAGCTCCTCCACACCCGTCGTGTGTGCCGCGATCCAGTCGCGATCGACCCAGCCCTCGACGAAAAGGATCTTCAGCACGCCGGAGAGAAACGCAATGTCGCCGCCCTGCGTGACCGGGAACCAGTAGTCCGCGATCTCGGTCCCAAAGAGCGCGCTCTTCGCGGAGGAGGGGACCCAATACTTCTTCATCCCCGGCTCCAGCAGCGGATTCACCAGCACCACCTTCGTCCCGAGCTCCTTTGCTTCGTGCAAATACTTCGTCGCGACCGGCTGATCATTCGCCGGATTCGACCCAAAAAAGATCAGCAAATCGCTCCCATACCAGTCCTTGTAAGAACAGGTGGAGGCGCCCACGCCCAGCGTCGCCTTCATCGCCGCGCCGCTCGGGGAGTGGCAAAGCCGCGCGGCGTTATCGACATGGTTCGTGCCGAGAAAGCGCGCCACCTTTTGCGCCATGTAATAGACCTCATTCGTCACCCCGCGCGCCGTCACAAAGAACGCCAGCCGCCGCGGATCGCCCCCGCGCACCCGCCGCGCGATCCGCTCATAAGCATCCTGCCAAGTGATCCGCCGAAACCCGCGCGCCCCGCGTTCCCTCACCATCGGCACGCAAAGCCGCCCCAATCCGCGCAGCTCCCGATTGTCCATCCCCTTCAACTCCGCCACATCCGCGAGCCGCTTCGGATCGAGCGCCGGCATCGTATTGAGCCGCAACAGATTCAGCCGCGTCATGCACAGGTGCGGCCCTTTCACCGTCCAATCCTTCAACCCCGCCACCCCCAGCGCGCACCCGTCGCACACCCCGCGCGTGATGACCCGCCAC
>CAXSDZ010000148.1:273-11496 GCA_964235505.1 uncultured Chthoniobacteraceae bacterium | reverse complement strand
CTCTCGCTCGTTCATCCAGAAAACGCCGAAGCGCCGCGCGTCCGGCAGCGTCTCGCCGGGGCGCGCTTCGAAGACGTATTCCGGTGACAGCGCGATGCCGACGATGGTGAGCACCTGCCGCTGCCCGCGCAGGATTGCCGGGATCGTGTTGCCGGGCTGGAAGCCGTGCGCGTAGGCAAAGGCTTCACTGATGATCACCTCGTTGTGGCTGTCGGTCGCGGGCATGCGGCCAGAGCGGAGGAAGAGGAGATTGAGCTGTTGCGGGCGGTCTTCCGGGAGGGAAAGAATGGTGCCGTCCGCCGGCTCGGCGAGCCCTTCCAAATCAAGCGTGAGCGCGCCGGAGACTCGCGTGTCCACCGCCGCGACTCCTTCGATTTCCGCGAGCCGCGAGCGCAGCTCATTTGGTGCGCGCTTCAGGTCAGCGAAGACATCGGCAAAGCGGTTGCGCTCGTAGTAGGCGTCGCGCGTGCTTTCGAGGGAAAAGGTCAGCGAACGGGCCATGATCATCATGGCCAGCCCGCACGCCATCACGAGCCCGACCGCGAAGGTCTGGCCCTTCATCTTGCCGAGATCGCGGAGGAGCTTGAGGTCGAGCGGGTGGAGTGCCAAGTGAGAGTGAAAGTGGAATGCCGCTGCGTAAGCTCTGCGTCGGTGGGGAAATCACAGCGGCCGCGAAAGGTCAAAGTCTCGAACCACGGTAGTCTGCTGACGAAAGTCGCTGCTGAGAAGCACACCACAGAAATCGCTGTCGCCCTCGGGAATCGTCTGACCGGGCGCGGCTCTGACGTGAATCGTTCTTTCCTGCCGCAAGCGGAAGAGCGCATGTCCATTGCGATACACGCGAACAAGTTCCGGGTAGATGTATGACTTTAGCTGGCCAGCGGTGAGTGTGTAATCGCGAAACTCACATCGTGGCGCTTGGGACATGGGACTGTGCGACACCAGCGGCTTGGTTGCGCAGCTTGGCAGCGATGCCAGCGCGACTATAGAGAAGCAAAGAAGTGCGGTTTTCATCGGAAATATTTGAACTGGTCGAATGGCCGCGTTGTGTGGAGGCGGTATTTCACTCTCACTCTCCACGATTTTACCATTCCAGCTCCCGCACCGGCCGCCGTGTCTTATTCCGCCGTTCGTCGCTGATGCGGCCGTCGCTCATCACGAGAACGCGGTCGGCCATGTGGGAAAGGACGGCGTTGTGCGTGATGATCGCCGTGAGGGTGCCGAGCTCCAGATTTACGCGCTCGATGGCCTCCAGCACGGTGATGCCGGTGCGCACGTCGAGCGCGCCGGTGGGCTCGTCGCAAAGGAGCACTTCCGGTCGCTTGGCAATGGCGCGGGCGATGGCCACGCGCTGCTGCTGACCGCCAGAAAGCTGCGAAGGAAAATGGTCCATGCGGTCGCTGAGCTCGACCAGCGCGAGCGCTTCCTCGGGCGCCATCGGGTCGGGCGCGATCTCGGTGATGAGCGCCACATTCTCGCGCGCGGTGAGGCTCGGGATGAGGTTGTAGAATTGGAACACGAAGCCGACGGAGTCGCGGCGGAAGCGCGTGAGTTCGTGCTCATTCGCGCCGGCGAGATCGCGGCCACGGTAGGTGAGTGTGCCGGTGGTCGGCAGGTCGAGGCCGCCGAGGTTGTTGAGCAGCGTCGATTTCCCCGAGCCGCTCGGGCCGAGCAACACGACCAGCTCGCCCGCGAAAAGGTCGAGATCCACGCCGGTGAGCGCGCGCACTTCGGTAGCGCCTTCGCCGTAGGTTTTGGTGAGGCCGCGGGCGGAAAAGAGCAGCTCGCGAGCACTGCCGGGCTCGTGCGGTGGTGCGCCGTTGCCGAGGCGCGTGAGTTCATCGAGAGCGGAAAACATCGCGCGTCCTTTCTCGCCGAGCGCGGTATAGGATGCAAAGCGGTTCCGAATTGAACAGCGGCTGCTCTGCCGCTTCAAAGTTCACTGTGCGCTGATGCTGTGAGATGTTCGACTTGCCATGAGATCCAAGCGTTCTGCCTTCGCACTGCTTGCTGTGGTGCTCGTGCTGCTCGCATGCAGTGCGCTTTTTGGGAAGTTTCGGTCTTCTTACGTGTGTCGAAAATGCGGGGCGCTCGCGCGAGATACGGAGTGGCAGACTCCCTTCATGGCGGTGGCACTTTATCGCAGCGACAAAACAGTGGAGGCGACGCCGTTGAGTGTCACCCTTTCCTCCATTGGGCTCATCGCCAAAGATCACGCTCACGACTGGTGGTTCATTAGCGGAAGTGAAAACGGCATCCTGTGCGCGCTGGGTGGTGGCGGAAAAACTGCGATAGCAGCACGCATGGAAGAGACTTCACGCTTAATTCGAGCTGCTCACGATTCAGGAGAAACCAAGTTTCGGGATCGTCTTGTGCGCTGTATTTTTCAGCGCGCGACTGCAATGGAAGTTTGGAACGTTGCCTTGATGTGGGATGAAGCGATGCGCGGCGGAAGCGGGTTTTCTGAATGGATTAAAAAACATGAGGCAGAAATCGAAGAGCAGTTGAAAGCTGCTGAAGCGCGTAAGTGACGAACGAATAGCGGCGCATCTTTACGACACGAACGTTTCAGTCTAACTCCTCCGCACCATGTCCGCCGTTGCCACTGCTGCTTTCGCCGATGAAGAAGTGATCGATCGCGTGCTCGCGGGGGAGCGCATCTCTAGTGAGGATGCGCGGGAGTTGTATCGGCTGCCGCTGAATGAGCTGGGGGAGCTGGCGAACATCCGGCGCCAGCGGGCGAAGGGGGCGGCGTTTGGCGGGCGGGGGAATGAGATCGTCACCTACATCGTCGATCGCAACATCAACTACACGAACGTCTGCAACGTTTACTGCAAGTTCTGCGCGTTTTATCGGACGGAGAAAGATGCGGATTCCTACGTGCTTTCGCTGGAGCAGATCGACCAAAAGTTGGACGAGCTGACGGCGATTGGCGGGGTGCAGATTCTACTTCAGGGCGGGCATCATCCGGGGCTCGGGATTGAGTATTACCTCACGCTCCTCCATCACATTCGGGCGAAGTATCCGCACATCAATGTGCATGGGTTTTCGCCGCCGGAGTTTCAGCATTTCGCGAAGACTTTCGGGATGCCGCTGCGGGAGGTGATCGCGAAGTTTCGCGAGGCGGGGCTGGGGTCGATCCCGGGCGGCGGGGGGGAGATTTTGGTGGATGCGATCCGCAATCGGATCGCGCCGCTGAAAGCGAACACGGCGCAGTGGCTGGAGGTGATGCGGGTGGCGCACGAGCAGGGCTTGAAGTCGAGCGCGACGATGATGTTTGGCCACGTGGAAACGGTGGAGGACCGCATCGAGCACCTGCTGCGTTTGCGTGAAACGCAGGATGAAACGGGCGGGTTTACGGCGTTCATCTGCTGGACGTTTCAGGCTGAAGGGACGCGGCTGCGCGCGGAGCCCGTGGGCTCCAGCGAGTATCTGCGGATGCAGGCGCTTTCCCGCATCTTCCTGGATAACTTCGAGAATGTGCAGAGCTCGTGGGTGACTCAGGGGCCGCGCATTGGCCAAATCGCGCTGAAGTATGGCGCGAACGATTTCGGCTCGGTGATGATGGAGGAAAACGTCGTGTCGAGCGCGGGAACGACGTTCCGGCTGAACAAAGAACAGATCGAGCGGCTGATCTCCGAGGCGGGCTACGAAGCGCGGCAGCGGGATAACTGGTATCGGCTGCGGTGAGGGTTTGGCGGTGAGTGGAGCGTGCGCCGGGTGCGGAACTTTTTCCGCTGGAAGATTTTCCTTCGCCGCTCAGGGAAGGGTGGCGATGAGTTGGCGGCGTGTCCGCGGCAGCTCGTGGTAGGCGCGGCCGATCGCCACGGCAGCGGTGACTTCGGTGTTCTGGATACCCAGCAACCGGGCGAGTTCAGTCTCGAAGTGGACCAGCGCGCGGCGACGCGCGCTGGCGGAGTTCAGGTGAGCGAGCGCGCGGCGCAGCAGGTCGAAGAGCTCCGGGGCCGGCGCTTCGAGTTCGGTGGCGAGTTCCATCAGCTCGACGAAATACGAGGCGAGCGTCATCCGGGCGTAGTCGAAGCGCAGATTCTCGAAAGGCTCGCGCAACGCCGCCTCGCGCAGCATGTGGAGCTCACTTTTGCGACTGCGCACAAACTGAATTTCGCACTCGAAAAACAAGTCCAGCACGCCTGCGAAACGGCTTTTCGGACGACGCGCCCCTTTTGCCACAGTCTTTAGTTTTCCGTGCTCCTCGGTGAGCCACGTGAGGATCAGACTGGTTTCCGTCAGCTTTGTTTTGCGGAGAAGAATGGCAGCGCTGGATTCCACAGGATTCGGAGGGGACAAGAAACGGTATTCCGCGCCGGACACAATATCTGATTGCGCGAAGGACGCGGGCTTCCCGCTTCGGGAGAATAAGCGTGGTGCGGTCGAAAGGGCAGACGCTTTCGGGCCAGACACACCGCATGTAAACACGCTCGATCCGCGCGTGCGACGACCTGCTTTCGCACGCAATAAACTGCGGTCACCCCTCCACAGCCAGTGCTCGCGAAAGCCGCTCAATTTAAGGCTCCCGCAGCTGGCAAAAAGTGGTTGCCCGGCTTCCGGTGCTCCGCTAACTCTCCCACTCCCCAAACGGAGAAACACAGAATTACCATGAGCGAACCCATCAAACCTGCCACGCCGGCCATCGACCAAAGCGGCCTGAAACTCAGCTACGCCAATGTCTGCCGCATCGCGCAGACGCCGAATGAAGTGCTGATCGATTTCGGTCTGAACCCGAATTTCTTCGGACAAATCCTCGAAGAGCCGCTGAAGCTCGACAATCGAATCATCATGTCGCAGACGCGGCCAAGCGGCTTTGCATCCACCTCACGGCAACGATCCAGAATTTTGAAGCCCGCTACGGTGCGATCGAGCTCGACGTCACCAAGCGCCTGCGTCAAGCGCCGCAAGGCACTGGGCAGCCCAGCTAGAGTTCCCATTCGTTTTTCTCGCGAGAATGCCAAGCCGGCGATGCATCCATTGCGTCGCCGGCTTTTGACTGTGAGGGGCTGGCGTTTTCGCGCGGTGTGTAGTAAGAAGCCCACAGAGCCTTTCCCCTTTGGAATCCAGTTTCTCTCAGACTCGCGAAGTCGCCTCCCGGCTTAATAAAACTTTTCTTTGACGAGTCCCCGCGCATTCCTACATTGCGCAACCTTGGTGTCTGGGAGCGGCCTCGGAATGTTCGGACATCCACCTTCACCAAGGTGATAAAAAAATCACTTTTGCCTTGAAAACCGCTTAACCTGTTTTAGATCTATCGCACATGAAGTCGTCCTCCCCTCGTCGCTCTTTTGGGTTCATCGAACCGCTGGAAGCTCGCATCGCCCCAGCTCGCATTATCATTGCTGGCGCACCTGATTTCCCGACCAAAGGAGACGTCAACTATGACGAAGCTCCTTTCGTCAACACCGAGACTGGCGGTGACCAGATTTCACTGGCGGTTGGGCCTGGTGTCGTGGGCGCAAATGACACCTTCTACTTGCGTCTGGGTGCCGGGGATGTGCTGCGGATCTTCAACAGCACCAACGGACCGCAGGATTATCTTACGGTCAACAGCGGTAACGCGGTGGCATTTTTCGTGGATAAAGATCTCGATAATGAAGCCGACGAAGGTGAGCTGGTCAGTCTCTCTCTGGGAAAAGATGCATCCGTGACGCTGCGCACCGGCTTGGAGGGCAGCGTGGTGACGAATCTGGACGAGAAAGGCACTGCATCCACGGCGGACGACATGCTGGTTCTGAATAGCACGATATCAGCCAAGCAGGGTATCAAGACTCTCGCGCTGGGTGGTGGTGGCGTTGGCGGAAGCATCATTGCAGGTGGCAATATCACCAACGTGACGGCCAATGGGCCGATTGGTGCCATCCTCGCAGGCACAGCGGGCAATGGGCAGGCGTTCGACTTTTTCCCGAATGTTCCGGGAGGGGATGGTGTGATTTCTTTCGCTGCGACCCCTGGGGTGGCTGGCAGCTCAATCTCGCGGCTCGTGGTGGACGCAATCGGCGACACTGTGAACGGAGTTGGGCGGATCGAGGCGGGCGACGGAGGCGCGGGTGCCGCTGGTGGCTCGCTGAGTTCGATCCGAATCACGGAAGACACGGACGGCTTTTCGCTGATCGCGGGCGACGGAGGCGTGGCTGCGGCGGGTAAAACAAAAGGTGGGTTCGGCGGCTCCATCTCGGGCGTGTTGGTGGCCGGATCGCCCGATCTTTCGGACAACAGCCTGATCAGCATGATTGCCGGGCACGGCGGCGACGCTGCAAATGGCACGGGTGGGCATGGCGGCGTGGTTTCAAATGTGAAGGTGGGTTTCCAATTGGTCGGTTCGCAGCCCTTCCCAACGGCCGATCGCCTGGTGGATAATCTCCAAATCGAATCCGGCGCGGGCGGCGCAGGTAAAACTGGCGGCGCAGGCGGCAATGTTTCCGGCGTAAATGTGCTGCTTGCCTCTCCGGGGATGCTGGACCCGCTGGTGGATGAGCTCTCGCTGGTGGCTGGAAATGGCGGTGCCAGCAACGTCGCCAATGGCAAAGCGGGCATCGGCGGCTCTCTGAGCAATCTCGATCTTCAAATGCTGCAGCAGGGAGCATCTACGTTCCTCCAAGGTGGTGCAGGCGGCGCGGCGCTCGCGACCGGGAAAGGCGCGGCGGGTGGCTCGATCACCAACGTCGGCTCGCCGCAGCAGGACGGCGGATTTCTTAGCACCGATATCGAGATTCTCGCTGGCAATGGTTCTTCTGGGAAGACTGGGGGCGCGGGTGGCAAGCTGAACAATATCTTCATTGGCCAGAGCCAGGGGATCACCGCGAACAGTGCTGTATTCAACGCCGGAACCGGCGGCAACGGTGCGGCTGGCAGTGCGGGCGCGGGTGGTGCCATCAGCACGCTCCGGGTGGATAACGGTGATTTCATCCTGCTAAACATCAACTCGGGCACAGCCGCAAATGGTGGCAACAGCGTAGGCGGCAAAGCAGGGGTTGGCGGATCGGTCTCGGGCCTCGACCTCGTGGAAGGCGATAGCCTCGGCGGGCAAGCCGGTGGTGATGGCGGGGACGGCAATAAGGGCGGCGCCGCGGGTGGCTCGCTCAAAAGCGTCATCTTCTCTGCTAAGCGCCTGACCGCGGATGTGCGCTCTGGTGCGGGTGGTGACGCGGCGGGAGCAGGTGCTTCCGGCAAAGGCGGCGCGGGTGGTTTGATTCAAAACGTGCAGATCGATTCTGTCGAACTGCTGGATCCGAATGACCTCACCTCTGGTGCTTCTGCAACGGTAGTTGCGGGGGTGGGCGGAATCGGCCTTGGCACGAAGGGTGTCGGCGGTGCGGGCGGTGGTATTCAGTCGGTGACGGTGCTTGTTTCCGGTTCCGGCTCCGTGACGGCAGGAAATGGCGGCAGTGGCGCGAGCGGCGCAGCGGGCCGGGGTGGTTCTATCGTGAGTTCCGGCGTCTTTGCAGATATCGGTGCGGGTAAGTTGATCGCTGGCGATGCCGGTGCAAACGGCGCAAAGCCCGGTATCGGCGGCAGCATCCTGGGCACCTCCAGCAGCAAGCTTACCGGCTTGTATGCCGCGACAGATTTGACCCTCCGGGCTGGTGACGGCACGCACGGAGGTGCGGGCGGTTCAATTCGTTTCACCAATTACGGCAGCACCTCCACGAGTCTGCTCCCGACTCCTTCGGGCAACATCACCGTGCAAGCTGGGCAGGGCTCCGCGGAAGGCCGCTTCGCTGGCGCGGGTGGATCGATCGATAATCTAAACGGGTCCGTAAGCTCCGGCGGAGATGATCCGACGGTGCAAACCCTCACCCTCATCGCAGCGGGAGACGCCATCGGCACTTCCACTGCGGTCAAGAGCGCGGCGGGTGGGTCAATCACGAATGTTTCCGTATTTCTCGGCGGTGCTCCAAATGCGGAACTTCGCTTGGAAGCCGGAGATGGTGGGGACGCGGGGAGTGCTCGAATCGGTGCCAAGGGTGGCGACGTGAGATCCGTAACCGTTTTCGACATCGATCCCGGAACTATCCTGCGCAGCATCGCGGCGGGCGATGGCGGCAACGCCGTTGCGGTTGGCGGGCTAGGTGGAACCGTCCAAAATGTCGAAGTGAAGGATCACGACATTGGAGTTCGCTCCGGCGAAAACTTTGGCTATGCAACTATGGGAGGCATCTTTGCCGGGGCTGGCGGGACGGGTTCGGCCAAGGGTCGCGCTGGCAGTGTTCTGAATGTGTCTGCCAGTGCGATTGCAGCCATTGTCGCGGGTCGCACGGCTGTGCCCGAGCTGGTCGAACGTGTTGAGGCAATCAATCTTGGCACGACTTCCGACCAGTCGCAGGGCCTTCCTGTAAAAGATCTGCTGGTGAAAGGCGAAGGCGACCTAGACCAAGCGGAAGTCGCGGGCGACCCAAGCTACTCCGCGTATGTGGCGGCAAGGTATGCGACGAACAACCTCGTCGGGGCGGTGGTGGATCCGACTCGCGTGGATGCCAACAAGTTCGTGGTGGGCATCTCTTTCATCGACAACAACAACAATGGCCAGTTCGACCTCGGCGACGCGCCGATCGACGGATTGATCATGGCTCGGTCCTTCAATCAAGTGAACTCAAACTTCACGCCGGAAGCGCGTCTCATCGGGACCGACTTCGACGACTACGACAACGACCCCTCCAGATAACGTGCGTGTTTCATCCCTCTCCCTCCCCACTTATGTTTAAGACTAACTTTGCCAAGAATAGCCTTGAGGTCCTTGAAGGCCGCATCGCGCCGGCTGGTGTCCTCCCGACTTCTGCAAACGACTTCGTCAAGGCGACGTTTGGTGCGCCCGTCGAAGTAAAAGCCGGGCAAGTTGTGAACACCACTGGTGCGCCGAACTCCGGCAGTTATCTGCTCTATGTGGAGCAAGGTAACGCGCTGGTGTTCTTCACAGACATCAATGGGAACGGCGAATACGACTTCAATGAACTCACCGGCATTTCTGCCGGTGATGGCTTCCGCGCAGTCATCTTCACCGATGTCCACGGCGATATCGTGACGAATCTTAAAGAGTCGCGTGCCACGTTCGCCGGACCAGCCGGGCCGCAGGTGCGCACAGTGCTCTCGCTGACCGATTCGGATAACAACCCGGCGAATGACAACTCCATCACTCGTGGCGACGGGCGTGTCCTTGCGAATAGCACCATCGAAAAAATCGAGCTGCGTTCTCTCACCCTCGCCGACCTGACGGACCAAGATGGCGATGGCGATGTGGATGATAACGATCTGGCACCACGGAAGGTTCCAAGCACCTACTCCATCTTCGGCAATATCTATGCCGGAGCTGGGTTTGGGTCGGTGAATGGCGGCCTGATTGTGGATGATAGTGCCGGCATCAACTTCGGCTTTGCTCTGAAGCCAACCATTGGTTCCATCAAGGTCGGCACTGCCGCGTCGGGTGAGTTCTATAGCTTCGGCATTTCCCGAGCGGATAACTCCTCCGGCGTCCTTACCACCTTCACTCCCGGCCGCGGACAAGCTGGTGGCGACATTATCGGCCTGCAATCGACGGGGCCGCTCAATCTGAACACACTGCATGCGGGTGACGGTGGCTTTGGCGCCCGGGGTGGGAACGTCCAAGATGTGGCGATTCGATTCGACGACACTGGCGGATACGAAGTGATCGCTGGTGACGGTGGCCGTGGATCAGCAGGCGGAGTCGGCGGATCGATCATTAATTTCTCGGACGCAGGTTCCAACACCGGCAAAGTGTTGATCAAAGCTGGTGATGGCGGTGTCGGCTCCACGGGCGCAGGTGGAGCAGGCGGAGGCTTTAGCTTTGAAACCTTCAACGTTCGTGGAAATGTAAATCTCCTGCTGGGTGATGGTGGCGATGGGTTCACGTCCGGCGGTGCAGGTGCAAGCCTGGTGAAAGGCGACTTCAGCCAGCCGGATCCGCCCGCCTTCAACCCAGGCACCGCAGTCGGCACCACCCATGCTCCGGGCGTGAACGCGGATGGTTCCATCCAGACAGACTATCTGGCCCGGATCGGGACAACTGTGGCGGTTGACATCGATAAAGATGGATTTGGCGACTTTGTTTTCACGACAAAGGATACCTCGCAGGTTGTCGTGCTTTTCGGCGGACCACTGGGCTTTCGCACGACTCTCGATCCCGATGGCTTCCTGGTGAGCGACCGAATCTACCTCTCCGGTGCCCGCAATCCCGATGCGCTGGTCGTGGCCGACCTCAACGGGGATGGTCAGCTCGACATCGCGGTGGGTTCCGTGGATGAGGGATCCCACGCCGGTGTGGTTGTGTTCCTGATCCGTTTCGAGAGCGAAGGCGATGCCACGCTGACAACCGATGAGGATTTGAACGGCAATGGTGCCAACGATTTCGTTGGCTTCCGCGATGCGCGGTTCAGTCCTTTGCCAGTGGCCGATGCCTTTGCGCCTGCGTCCATTGCAGTGATCGAGTTTGAAGGCCCGGTGCAGATCAGCAATCTGGTCGCTGGTGACTTCGATGGAGATGGTGTCACCGAGCTCGCAGTCGGCGCGACTTACTACAACAGGCGTCAGGAGCAGGCTGGTGTGACACAGTCTCTCACCGAGCCAGATCAGTATCTGGTGTTCATGAAGCCGGACATGGAGACCGACAGCGTTGGAGTTTCTCATCTCACAGGCCAGTTTTTCGCGGACTTTGGAACGAAGGCAACCGCGACGGAACCGGCTGCTCCGCGTCTCCCGTTCTTTTTTATCAAAGACCTCCTCACGGCCGAAGAAGGGCGGGTGAACACGATCGACATCGAAGCATCCGCGCTCCAGAACACCTCGACACAGGACGTTGTCTTCGTCGGTGTGGTTGGGACGGGTGACGAATCAAAAGTGGTGAGCACCGTTGGCTTCGGAGCGGGTGCCGCTCTCCCGAGTGTTCTCGGGACTTACTCGCTTGGTGTGGTCGATACCGATCGCTTGCTGTCCGAGCCGAACAACGCTCGCAACACGCGCCAGGACGCCACGCTGCTGGATTTCGCCGTCTTCGACTATGGCGAGCCCGGCCCGGATGGAACGTCGATGCCGGACGGAATTGCCGACCTTGGTGTTCTGGTCAAAGACCCAGCGCTTTTCCTCATCGGGATCAAAGGCACTGGCACGGGCAGCGGCGCTCAGTCCTCTGGCGACGGAACGGATAACGCCGGCAACTTCTTGGGAACTGGCAGCGATCCTGGCAACATCGGAGTCGCGAGT
>CAXSDZ010000148.1:0-263 GCA_964235505.1 uncultured Chthoniobacteraceae bacterium | reverse complement strand
TTCCACTTTTCAAATCAAAGCTACGGACTTCACTCAGAGAACATCCGCGGATCCGGCTGCTGCCCTCGTGAACGACGGGTTCGACGATCTGGTGGTGCTCACCTCCCTCGGGGGGCGCCCCCAAGGGTTTGCGGTGGAGTTCAGCTTCCAGAGCGGCTCGAAGACGAGCGCCAGCACAGGTGCCCTTGTGCGATCGGCTGGCATCGTGGGAGACCGGATCGTTTTCACGGGGCCGACGATGTTCGACGTGTATCACCCAGTCA
>CAXSDZ010000147.1:0-11606 GCA_964235505.1 uncultured Chthoniobacteraceae bacterium | reverse complement strand
CGCGAGCGACCTGCCGAAATATGGGCTCGATCAGCCGCTGGTGAAAGTGACGTTCAGTTCATTTGCTTCCGAACCTACTGCTGAAACCTCAGCAGGTGAGAAGCCGATCGTCGCGGTGTTGTTTGGCAAGGTCGAGGGGGATAGTGGCTACGCGAAGCTCGACAATGAGCCCTTCGTGGTCGCGGTGCCGAAGACGTTGGGTGAATCGATCCCCACGGACGCAATCCAGCTTCAGGAACTCGCGATTTTCAAATACAAGCCGGAGGAGATCTCGACACTCGAGGTAACACGGGCCGATCAGCCAACTCTCACTATGGAGCGCGGTCAGGATGGCGCGTGGAAGCTGACAAAAGGCGATGATGCGGTGAACCAGATCAACGTGCAGTCGCTGCTGGGTTCTCTGGCAAATCTGCGTGCGGTGCGTTGGGCAGGCGCAGCGAAGCCGGAGCATGGCCTCGATAAACCGGCGGCGACGCTGACCTTTTCCGCGACACAAGGTGACAAGAAAGTGCCGGGCAAGCTCACGATCGGAGCTGCTTCACCGGAGGAGCAGTGGCATGCGACAGCGGACGGATTGACAGGTGTGTTTCTCATCAGCCGCCCCGACCACGAGGCGCTCGGACTTCCGCTGGTGGATAGGCCTGCTGTGTCTGCGCCCATAGCAGTGCCGGCCGCGCCGGGCCTAGCGGTGCCAGTCACCCCGGCCACTTTGGCTCCGCAGCCGATGCCAGCGGTCCCTGCTGCACCCGAAGCGCCTGCTGCGGTGACACCCGCGCCAGCTACAGAGATCACGCCCGCTCCAACACCAGCAGCGCCTCCGGCTCCCCCCGCGGTGGAAGCGACCACGCCTCCTGTGCAATCGCCAGCACCTCCACCTGCTGAGCCAGCTCCCGCTCCCGCTCCCACCATTCCTCCGCCTGCACCCGCTGCGGAACCGGCAACTCCCGCACCGCCTGCGCCTGCGGAGTCAGCACCGACTGCCGCGGCACCTCCAGTGGGCGATTCACCGAAGCCAGCAGAGCCGCAATGATCCGTGGCGCCACTTGACCAGCCGGTTTGGAAGGCGCCATTTCTTGCAAATGGCGCCTTTTTTCTGCTCGTGCGCCGGGCACTCCCCACAAAAATTGAGGGAAGGGCTTTGTTGTTTCACCTTCTGCTCAATGCCACTTCTTCTCACAAAGCGACTCGCCCTTGGAGGTGGTGGTTGGTGAAACGGAGCAACTCAACGGCGGCGCAACGCAGCGGCACACAGCGCTTGATGCCCAAGTTCTCCCACGTGAAATCTTGCACTTTCTGGAAGCGGCTCCGACGCTTCGCGTGATGATCACCTTTCTCGAAGGAGCGCTGGTGGAAGCGCTGCCGACACACGCCGTGGTGGCGGTGCATGGCGTCGGGTATCACGTGTTTATCCCGCTTTCGAGTTACGACCGGCTTCCGGTGGTCGGCGCGCAGATCAAGATCCTCACGCACCTGCAAATCCGCGAAGATGCACACGTGCTTTTCGGATTCCTGAGCGCGGCGGAGCGCGACCTTTTCCGGCTGCTCATCACCCACGTCTCGGGCATCGGGCCAAAGACGGCGCTCGATATCCTGAGCGGCACGAGTGTGGTCAGCTTCAAGGCTGCGGTCGTGGAAGGCGATGCCAAGGGCCTCGCGCGGGTGAAAGGAATCGGCAAGAAAACGGCCGAACGAATCATCATCGAACTGCGGGACAAAGTCGGCGTGACTGCGGCGTGGGAAGCGGCGAGTGCGGCGCATGGGCCGAGTCCGCAGGAGGCGCAGATCAATGACGCGGTGCTGGCGCTCATCTCGCTCGGCTACAAACAAATCGATGCGCACAAGGCGGCGAAGCAAGTGGCGGAAAAGGGCGCCGCAGGCGTGGTCGTGGAATCGGAGGAGCTGATCCGGCAGGCGCTGAAGCTTTTGATATGAGACCCGCAGATGCTTTCCACCGCGTTTGCGGCGGGCTGAACGTCGAACGTCGAACGTCGAACGCTAAACGTCGGACCAGGAGAGGCACTCGCCGCAGGTGGCGCATTGCATTCGTCGACGTTCGACGTTCAGCGCCGCAGGCACCCTCGTCATGCTAGGCCGGCTCAACCAACTGCGCGAAGCCTTCCCGCCAGAAGGGCTTTTTGCCGACAAGGATTTTCTTCTGTCACCAGAGCCTTTCCGCATCGACCAAAAGCTTGCGGATGAACTGGAAAAACTCGGCTACCGGCTGAGCCTTTTTGTCCGCGCGTGCAACGAGCTTTACCACCGCAGCGCCACTGGAAAAGCGCCGGCTTGGATCGCCGATTACCTCGATCGCGGAAAGCCGCCGGAGCTGGTGGAGTATTCGCGGCGAAAGCAATCGCGGCAGGAGCTGCCGATCGTGCTCCGGCCTGATCTCGTGCTGACGGAGTCTGAGCCGGACGGACGCAGCGGCTTCACCATCGCGGAAATCGACTCCGTGCCCGGCGGCATCGGGCTCACCGCATGGCTGAACCAGACCTACGCGCCCTTTGGCGGAGACATCCTCGGTGGTGCGAGCGGCATGATCGAGGGCTTTCGCGCCGCGCTTGGCGGCGAGGCGGACATCCTCGTGTCGCAGGAAGCCGCGACCTATCGGCCGGAGATGGAGTGGCTCTCGCGTATGACTGGCGGTGCGCTCCGCGTGCATGTGGCGGAGGAGTGGGCCGAGGGACGAGGGACGAAAATCGAGAGCCTGAATCTTGCGCCGCTCCCGCCGGATGCCGCTGCTTTTTCCGAGTCCTCGTCCCCCGGCCTTCGACCTTTGACGCCCGTCATTTATCGATTCTTCGAGCTGTTCGATCTCGCGAATCTCCCGAGCGCGCCCGCGCTGATGGAAGCGGCGGCGCGCGGCGAGGTGCGGGTGACGCCGCCTTTCAAACCGTATCTGGAGGAGAAGATGTGGTTCGCGCTTTTCTGGCTGCGGCCGTTGCGGGATTTCTGGCGGCGCGAGCTGAGCGAGCGGCACTTCCTGGCGCTGCAAAAGTGCATCCCATACACGTGGCTGCTCGATCCCACGCCGCTGCCGCAGCACGCCGTCATCCCCGAGCTGGAGATCAACGACTGGCGCGAGCTCGGCGAGTTCTCGCAAAAGCAGCGCGATCTTGTGCTGAAAATCAGCGGCTTTCACGAGCTGGGCTGGGGCAGCCGCAGCGTGTCGATCGGCTCCGATCTCCCGCAACACGACTGGCAGGCGGCGCTGGCTCGCGCGCTCGCGTCGTTCGAGCATCACCCATATTTGCTCCAGCGCTTTCACAAAGGCCGGCTCGTCGAGCAGCCGTTCTTCGACCCGGTCACCGGCGCGGTTCAGACTATGCGCGGCCGGGTGCGGCTCTGCCCGTATTACTTCATGCTCGATGGAAAGGCCGAGCTGCGCGGCGCGCTCGCCACGATCTGCCCCGCGGACAAGAAGCTCCTCCACGGGATGAAGGATGCGATCCTCGCGCCGACGGCGGTCAGCGGGTGACGCCGCAAGGACGAGCGGCATTCGCCGAGCGCTGCCGGCGACCGAAAGCTACTCCAGCGGCACCGGCACTTTGGAATAAACATCCGCCAGCCGCAGCGTCGCGCCGATGCTCGCCAGCTCGATGAGATCATCGGGTTCGGAGAAGACCTGCGTCGTCCATCGACCGTCTGGCAGCTTCCGGAAGAGCTCGGCGCGCTGCGACTTCTGCTCCACGAGCAGATACTCCACGAGCGAATCCAGCAGTCGATAAAGCGCGAACTTTTCTCCGCGATCCTTCTTGGCGGTTGAAGACGAGAGCACTTCGACGATCAGCGCCGGATTGCAGAAGGCGTCGCGCTCGCGATCGTGCAGCAGCACCGGGCCGCAAAGCGCGGAAACGTCTGGGTAGCGAAAGACATTTGCCCGGTCGATCCGCACCTTCATGTCGGAGTTGAAGACGAGGCAGGGGCGGCCTTCAATCTGGCCGCGCAGACGATATTGGATCTCTCCCGCGATCAACGCGTGATCCATCGTGCCGCCCGCCATGGCGATCACGAGGCCATTGAAATACTCGCTGCGACCCTCCGCCGCACGTTCCTGCACGAGGTATTCCTCGGATGTCAGCAGCTCAGCGGGTTGTTCCAAGGCACTCATATCGGTTTGGAATTAGGCCAGGCACTTCTCCAGCTCACGCCGCACCTTCGTTTCCACGATTTGTTTGCCGATGAAAACGAGCTGGCTGGTGCGCTTCTCCTCTTTCTCCCAGAGCCGGTCCCACATCAGCGTGAAGCGGTTGTTCACGCCGTGAAAGATCGCGCGGCGCGGGTTGCCGGCGATGGAGAGGAACCCTTTGGAGCGATAGATCTTTTCCTTCTCCGAGAGCTCCTGGATGAAGAGCTCCAGCGCTTCGATGTTGAAGGGCTTTTCAAACTCAAAGGAGAGCGAGTTGATGTCGTGATGGTGGCGCGTTTGGAGCTCGTTGAGGAACTCGGGATCGACCGATAGCTTGCGGTCGAGATCGAAGGCATGCATGTCGAGCAGCTCCTTGAGATTCACCTCCGACTGGTTCGTGCGGAAGAGCGTCGCGTGCGGGTTCAGCGCGCGGACTTTGATCTCGATCGCGGCGAGTTTCGCCTCATCGACGAGGTCGGTTTTGTTCAGCAGGAGAAAGTCCGCCATCGCGATCTGCTCGCGCGCAGTTTCGGTCTCCTTCAACTGCTTTTCGATCTGCTCGGCATCGACCACCGTGATGATGGAGTCCAGCCGCACGAACTGCTGGAGCTGCGGGATATTCAGGAAAGTCTGCGCGACCGGGCCGGGATCGGCGATGCCGGTGGTCTCGATGAGCAGATAGTCAAACCCGCCTTTTTTGATGAGGTTTTGCACACCTTTCACCAGATCCTTGCGCACCGTGCAGCAGAGGCAGCCGTTGTTCATGGTCACCACTTCGTCTTTCTGGTTTTCCACGAGCTGGCCATCGATGCCGATCTTGCCGACTTCGTTCACGATGATGGCGAACTTATAGCCGTGCTGCTGCCGGAGGATGTAGTTGAGCAGCGTCGTCTTCCCGGCGCCGAGAAAACCGGTGAGAATGGAAACAGGAACGGGCTTGGACATGAGGCGGAAACATTCCGCATCTCGCGAGGAAGGCCAACTCCCAATGCGACTCCCCCGCAGCCCGTCCTGGCGCGGCTCAGCTCGCGAGATGCGCGATCTCGCGCTCGCGGCCAATCAGCCAGCGCGGTGTGCCACGCGGGTCGCTGATTGGCAGGATTTGAATCCAGACGCGATACGGCCGGCCCTGCTTGTCGTAGTTTGTCAGCTCTTCGGTGCAGGGGCGAAAAGCATGCACGGCAGCGCGCATCCGCTCAGCCGCGTCGCGCTCGGTGCCTTCGCCCTGCAAAAACGGCCCAAGCTTGCGGCCGCGCACGTCATCATTGGTGTAGCCACAGATCCCGGTAAAAGCCGGGTTCACCCATTCCACCAAACCCGCCGGATCAGTCACCACCAAGCCTTCCGGCTTGCTCTGCGCCCGCTGCTCGATGGCTTGCAGCACACGCGTCTTAAGCCGCGGGAAGACTTCCGCACGTCCGCAAGAAGCCCGTTCCAACACCGTCGCGGCAGCCACATTTTCCAGCCCAAACACTAGGGCACGCACCGGCCCGTGAAAATCGAGCACCAGCTCGAACTTTTCACGCTCGGGGGCTGGCAATGCTCCACTCACGTAGAGCGCCGCCCATTCTTCCAAGGCTTCATCCAACATCGGGTTTTGTCTGAAACGGGCGCTGCGGTTTGTCAACTGCCTCCATGTTACGCAGGGCTGGCAGATGTGGATGCGAAGATGGGGGAAGTCGGAGCGTGAGGCGGTGAGGCGGTGAGATGTGGATGCGGGTTTAGGCGTTGATTGTGCCGTCAGAGTCGCGAAGCGACAGCCAGAGAATAGCCCAGCACTTCAGTGCTGGGTCGAAGTGGGAGGAGACAGCCAAGTCGCGGAGCGACGAAAGAGCATGCCCCGCACGGACGCTTCTTTCGTCGCTCCGCGACTCGCGCTCTTGCTCACCAAAACCCAGCGCTGAAGCGCTGGGCTATTCTCTGGCCGTCGCTTCGCGACTCGGAATTTCGCGATCCGCTTCAAACCCAGCGTTCCGCACTCGCCGCTCCACCACTCCTTGATCCACCCTCGCCGCTCCCCGCTCCCCCCTCACCTGCCCTGCGCCCCTGCCCGTCTTCCTGGCGACTGCTCGCTTGCCGGCCCGCGCTTCCCCCGTTTTATTCCCAGCCCACTTATGTCCGACACCACAGAAAAGCACGCCTTCCAAGCTGAGATCGGGCAGTTGCTCGATATCGTCACGCACTCGCTCTACACCGACAAAGAAATCTTCGTCCGCGAGCTGATATCCAATGCGGCGGACGCTTCGGAAAAGCTGAAGTTCCTCCAAACTTCGGGCACGGAGATTCATCAGCCGGAGCTGCCGCTCGCGATTACCGTCGCGACGGATGACACCGCGAAGACGATCACTTTCACCGATACCGGCCTCGGCATGACGCACGCGGAGCTGATCGAAAATCTCGGCACGATCGCGCACTCGGGCTCAAAGGCATTTCTCGAGCAGCTCAAGGCGAGCAAAGGCGACGCGAGCCTCATCGGGCAGTTTGGCGTCGGATTTTACTCGGCGTTCATGGTCGCGGATAAGGTGACTGTTTGGACGCGCTCGTATCAGCCCGGCGAGAGCGGGTGGATCTGGACCAGCGATGGGCAGAGCGGCTACGAGATCGAGCCTGCGGGTGACATTTCGCGCGGCACGCGGATCGTGCTGACGCTCAAGGATGCGGAGTTTGCGAGCGACAGCCGGATTGAGGAAGTCATCAAGCGCTACTCGAATTTCGTGCCCATCCCGATCGAGCTAAATGGCAAGGCGATCAACACCGTGCAGGCGCTCTGGACGAAGAGCAAAAGCGAGGTAACGGACGCGGACTACGAGGAGTTTTATAAATACCTCGCACACGACACGGAAGCGCCGCGCTACCGCTTGCACTTCACCGCCGACGCGCCGATCTCGATTCGCGCGCTGCTCTTCGTGCCGCAGAAAAACTACGAGATGCTCACGCTTTCGCGCGGCGAGCCGGAGGTCGATCTCTACTGCCGCAAGGTGCTCATCCAGCCGGACGCGAAGAACCTTTTCCCCGAGTGGCTGCGCTTCCTGCGCGGTGTGGTGGATAGCGAGGATCTGCCGCTGAACATCTCGCGCGAGTCGATGCAGGATTCCGCGCTGCTGAAGAAGCTGAACGACGTGCTGACCAAGCGCTTCCTGAAATATCTGGAGGAGGAAGCGAAGAACGACGCGGAGAAATACGCCGCCTTTTTCGCCGAGCACGGCGCGTTTTTGAAGGAAGGCGTGGCGACCGATTGGACGCACAAGGAGGCGCTCTCGAAGCTGCTGCGCTTCGAGTCGTCGCACACCGAAAAGGGCAAGCTCACCTCGCTGGCAGATTACCTCAGCCGCATGCCGGAAGCGCAGACGGAGATCTACTTTCTGCTCGCCCCGGATCGCGAATCTGCGGAGGCGAGCCCGTATTTCGAGGTCTTCCGCGAGAAAAGTTGGGAGGTGCTTTTCCTCACCGATCCGCGCGACGAGTTCGTCATGGAGCACCTCGGTTTCTTTGAAGGCAAACGCGTGGTCGCGGCCGAGAAAGCCGACGTAAAACTCGACACCGAAAAGCCGAGCACGCTCAGCGATGACGAATCGCGGCTGCTGGCGAACTTCATCAAGGAAACCCTCGGCGACCGCGTGGGTGAAGTGCGCGTGTCCAAGCGCCTCGTCGGCAGCCCCGCCGTGGTGGTGGACAAAGACACGCACATGACCACCTCGATGCGCCGCATGATGAAAGCGATGCAGCAGCGCGAAGGTGGTGCGCCCTCGTTCGAGTCGAAGCCGGACCTCGAAATCAATCCCGGTAGCGAAATGATGGCGCGGCTGGAGAAAATGCGCCACCGCGACAGCGCGCTTGCCGCTCAGGTTTCCGAGCAGGTTTTCGACAATGCGCTCGTCGCCGCCGGCCTGTTGGAAGATCCGCGCATGATGCTCAGCCGGCTCAATGGGTTGCTGGAAAAACTGCTAGCGAAAGAGTGACATTCCGGCACGCGGCGCACGGGGTTGATCGGCGAGCATACGTTCAGTCGGGCTCAGTCGAGTGCCGTTTGCGACTGGAATCTCCGGGGTTGCCCCAGCCAAAGGCTGCCCATGCGCCGAATCTCTACAACCTATGAATAAACTATTCTCTTTGTTTGCTGTTGTTGTTGCGGTGCTGAGCTTGGCGGCGTGCGACTCGAAACAGGAAAACGCCCGCGAAAACGCTCTCGAGAAGAAAGCGGACGGCATGGAAGACCAGGCGGATGCGACACGGAAGATGTCGGAAAAGAAAGCCGACGCCATTGAGAGCAACGGCAAACAGGGCATGGAGAAGCTGAATCCCGTCACACCGGCTGACAAAGACGCGGATGCGGTGCGCAAGTCTGGCGAAGCCAAGGCCGACCGTCTGGAAAACGGAGCTGACGCCGTCCGCGAGCAGAAGTAAGCGGCAATTTTCGTCTTTTCACATCCCTCTACGCGGCCCGGGTTTCGTTACGAAGCCCGGGCCGTTGCTGTTTGGAGAAGGCGGCAGATATGGTGCTCGCAGTCGTGCCGCACCAGCTTGGTGGCCTTTATCTGTGCTTCCCGCTTAAAAGCCTCGGGACTGGAGAGGCGACTCTGTTCTACCCCTTAAAGGGAAGAGCGTGCCGCATTTCCCGCGACTACAAACATCCCGCAAGCGGCACATCTTCGCCTCGGTTAAGGCCAAACACAGAGCCGCTTCCCCAAGTCGGCTGACCTGCCCGGATGGATGCCGCTCTACTCGCCACCGCTTTCCACCGCCATCACACCTTCCTGCCGCAGCACTTCGAAGACGTGACGCAGGACGGTCCGGTAGTGCTGCTGCACCACCACATCGGGCGCCTCCTTTTCCAGCGCCACGAAATCAGCAAAATCGTCCTGTAGCTTCAGCCCGAGCAGCGTGCGCAGTTGAGCGTCCGGCGGAGGAGCGCCAGCCTCGCTGGCACTGGCAGCCTCGCTGGCCGCGGCGCGGTCTTCACTGTCCACCGTGAGCTCCTCGATCCGGCCCTGAAGCTCGGCGTTGCGAGCTTCCAGTTGCCCGTTCAGGCGGGCAAGCTCCTCCATGGTCGGGTCGCCCCGCAGGATCGGTGCGGCGGAAGTGCGTTCCGGCCGGCGACTCCGGCGGGGATCGTCTTCGCGCTGCCGGAGTTTGATCTGCGTCGTGTTCAACTCCGAGCGCAGCCCCGATACATGCGTCTCGATCTGCCGCAGCGTTTCGGAAAGATTGAAATGCGCGGGCGAGGGTCCTGGCCCGCGCCTGCTCTGCGGCGGGACAGTCTTCGACTCATACACCGGGCGCTGCCGCGACCCCCGCGTGTCGCGCACTGCCGCAGCGTCCCCGGGCGCGTCTTCGCGTTCCGCAGCCTCGCGGCGCTCGTCCTCTTTGTCTTCGTCCTCGGCCCGGTCATCGTCCTCCTCGTCTTCGCGGTCGAAAGCTTCACCCCGCTGCGACCTGTCACGCCTGTCGCGGAGGAGAGGCTCCGCAGCGTCCTCGGCGGCATTTTCACCCGTCCGGCCCGGGTGCGGCGCGGCGCTTTCGGCTTGCGGCTCATCGCTGCTTTCATGCGCAGGCACCTCTGCGCCAGCGTCGGAGTCCGCTTGCGCCGACTGTCGCCGTGCATCGGGGCGGGCGGGTGGGGCCACGGATTTGAGCACGCTGGTGATTTCTTCCGGTAGCTCCGGCACCTCTCGGCGTAGCGCTTCCTGCCACTTGCCGCTCCAGCGCCCGACCGTCTTCACCGTCGCCTCCAGCGCCAGCGGGTGGAGCTTGCCCAGCCGGCCAGCCTCACCCACCCAGCGCAGGACGCCGAGCTGCGTCACCGGCGCATGCGGCAGAGAAAACACGGCCACCAGCGCGCAATGCACCAGCAGATCCGCCTCGGCTGGCTTCACCTCCGCGAGCGGCAGCAGCCCGATCCAGGGCTTGGCGCGGCCGATGAGCACATTGGCAAAAATCTGGGCGTTGCGCGGGGTGATCGCGCCCGTTTGCTTGTCGCGCACCTCCTTCGCCACGCTCACTGCGATCTTCAGCGACGCCGGCACATCCTGTTTGAAAATACCGCGCGCCAAGCTCAAGCGCACCCGCCGCGCCGCGTCCGTATCGATGCGCGCGAGCCCCGCGACGAGGCGCGTGCGCAGCGTCGGCTTGATCTCCGTCCACGTGGCGCTCACCGCACCGACCCCGATGACCCACGGCAGCTTCGGAAGCTGCTCGATCGCCATGGTGATGCCCGTGCGCCCATCGATCAAGGCCGCCTTCAGCAGCGTCGCCGCGCGCTCCTCATCAGCCGGGGAAAGCCGCCCTCGCAACGCACGGTCGGCGAGCACGGCGAGCGGGTTCGCTGGAGTCTTCGCAGCAGAGTCTTCTCCGATGGAAGCCGGGGCATCGTCGGGGAAATCCGCCGGGTCCGCCGGCTCGGACGCATCGTCCTCGATCGAGGGCGGCTCCTCGGCGGCGGGCGTGGGCTCCGCTGCGGGCTCGGAGAAAGGTTCCTGCGCGGCGTTTTCGGAGGGAGCGCTCGATTCGGCGGCTGGCGCCTCGGGCTCCGCGTGGGAATGGGTCTCCATGGGCGGTGGTGTCTCCCTACAGAAAAGGCGCGCGCCCCGCGTGAAGGCCAGCAAAAAGGAAGCGGAGGCCGCAGCCGGGCACCGGGTGGTTCCGTTGCGCAGACACTCTTTCCCGACGCTGCAGCAACGCGCATTTCGCCTTTGGACTCCGCAGTGATGAAACACAACCGGCTGCGCTTTCAATTTGCCCCAACCCCAAAATTTTGTGCTTTTCGCCGAAATATTCCGCTTTAATCTGCCCGGTTCAAATGTAGGTTCCGGCTCTTAATTTATGGCTCAAAAATCAGACGCAGTTCTCGAGGAAAGCAAAGACAGCAAGGTGGTCGTGGCGCGCAACAAAAACCTTGATCTCGCGATCCAGCAGATCGCCAAAGACTTCGGCGAAGGAGCCATCATGCGGCTCGGCGATTCGACCAAGATGGACGTGGAATCGATCCCCACCGGCAACATTCTCATCGATCGCGCCCTGGGGGTCGGCGGCTTTCCCCGTGGCCGCATCGTGGAGGTTTTCGGGCCGGAGTCTTCGGGCAAAACCACCCTGACCCTCACCCTCATCGCGCAGGCCCAAAAGCGTGGCGGCCTCGCTGCGTTTGTGGATGTCGAGCACGCGCTCGACCCGCAATATGCCCGGAAGCTCGGGGTGAACCTCGACGAGCTGCTCGTCTCACAGCCCAGCTCCGGCGAGGAAGCGCTGCGGATCGTCGAAACCCTCGTCCGCTCCAATGCGCTCGACGTCATCGTGCTCGATTCCGTGGCGGCGCTCGTGACCAAGCAGGAGCTCGAAGGCGAGATCGGCGACTCCACCGTCGGCGCGCAGGCCCGCCTCATGAGCGCGGCGATGCGCAAGCTGACGGCGCTCATCGCCAAGGCACGCACCTGCTGCGTTTTCACCAACCAGATCCGCGAGAAGATCGGCGTCATGTTTGGCA
>CAXSDZ010000146.1:0-11771 GCA_964235505.1 uncultured Chthoniobacteraceae bacterium | reverse complement strand
CGGATACCCAGCGCTGAAGCGCTGGGCTATTCTCTTGCCGTCGCTTCGCGACTCACTCCGCGCCACGCTCCACGCTCCAAACGCTCCACGCTCCCACGACCGTCGCTACCCGCGTTCCACCACCACCCGCGCGCCCTCGACCGCCACGACGCGCAGCGGTTCGCCCGCGTCCAAAAATTCACCCTGCGAAACTACGTCCTCCAGCCGGCCTCGGAAGTCGGCCTTTCCACTCGGGCGCAGCATCGTTTTCGCAATCCCGACCGCTCCCACTGGCACGGTCAATTCCGCGCCGGCCGCGCTCCGCAGCAAGCCAGCGGGATCGGTCTCCGCGAGCACGAGCCGGCCGTAGAGCGAAGTGCGCGGCAGCAGCTTCGCGAGAAAGTAAATGGCGACCGCGGCAGCGAGAGCGGCGAGCCCGAAGTTCACCATCGGGCGGACCAGCATGTCGCCCGTCGGCCAAAGCGGCTGACCCGGGTAGCGGTCCACCATCGCCCACACGAGCGCGCCGGCCATCAGCACCGCGCCGAGCACGCCGGGCACGATCGTGCCGGGATGCAAAAACAGCTCGGACAGCACGAGCACGAGGCCCAGCGTGAAAAGCGCCGCCGCCTCCCACCCGGCCAGACCGGCGGTGAGGTGACCCGCAAAGAACAATCCAAAGCAGACCAGCGACGAGATGCCGGGCAACCCGAACCCTGGTGTCTTGACCTCGATAAATGCCCCCACGATGCCGCCCAGCAGCAGCAGCGGCGCAAACGCGGTGACCCACACCGCGAGCTGCTCGAAGCCGCTCGGCGAGACCCGCCGCACCGGCGCGGCGAGGCCCGCAGCGCGCAGCATTTCGTCCAAAGTCAGCGCGATGCCCGCGGCGAGCAGCGGCTTGCCGTCGAACTGCCGCACCGCTTCAGAAGCGCTCAGCGTGAGCAGGGAATCGGGACCGTCCACCGTCACGTCTCCGATCTTCAGCTCCTTGCTTTTCAGGATGAACGCATCGGCGAGGTCCGGGTTGTGCCCGCGCTGTTGCGCCGCGGCGCGAGCCATCGCGGAAAGCGCCGAAGCGGTCTTGTCGGCCATCGTCTTCCGCAAGTCCTCGCCTCCGTGCTGCACCGGCGCGGCGGCGCCGATCACCGCCGCGGGCGACATGTAAATGCTCTGCGTGGCGAGGGCGATCAAGGCACCGGCGGAGAGCGCCTTGCTGTTGACATAAGTGAAGGTCGGCACCTGCGTCTGGAGCAGCGCGTCCATGTTGTCAAAGGCGGCGTCGATCGAGCCGCCGTAGGTATCCATGTCGATGACGAAGGCGCTCGCGTGGTCGCGCTCCGCCTCCTTCAACGCACGGCGGAGGAAGAAGAATTGCGCGCCGGAAATCTCGCCCCGCAGCGGCACGACCACGACCGGCCCAGACTCCGCGGCGGATGCAGAAGCGCAGGCGAAAAGGACGCAAAGAGTGAGCCAGCAGCGGAGGTTCATGCGCGCAAAGTAACGCGAGATCCTGCGCGAGGGAATGCGCGAACGCGGAGGAAAATGCGCAGCGTCTTTCCCGGCGAGCGTCCCGGCACCGTCGCGGCTCCCAGACGCGGTGCGCCCGCATCACTCCTGCCAGATGAAGCGCACCGGCTTTTTCACGTCCGGGTGCAGGCTCGCATGCACCGGGCAGGTGAGCGCCGCCCGCTCGAGCGCGGCCCGGTGCGGGTGCTTCGCAGGGAGCGGCACTGCGATCTCGCAGCTCAAGCGCGCGATCCTGCGCGGCGGCTCGGAGGTCATTTCCTTTTCCACGCGGACGCGGGTGCCGCGCAGATCGATGCCGTGGCGCTCCGCGAAAATGCCCATGATCGTGAGCATGCAGGTGCCCAGCGCCGTGGCGACGAGGTCCGTCGGTGAGAACGATTCGCCGCGGCCATGGTTGTCCACGGGCGCGTCGGTGAAAAGCTGCGTGCCGGAAGGCGCGTGCGCCGCGGAGCAGCGCAACTGGCCGGTGTAGTCGATATCGATGCGAACCATGGGAAATAGGGAAGGTGAAAGTGGGATGCCCGTTATGCCGCCGCCGCGTTCTTCTTTCCACTCTCGCCTGCCACCACGCCGCAGGCCGCGAGCAGCATCGCACGCACGCCCGGCTCCACGGCGCGCAGATAGGCGGCGGAATCGCGCTGCCAAAGCTCGCGCAGCGTGTCGAGATGGTCGTCGGGCAGCGGGTCCGGGCGGCTCCCGACCGCGGGATCGTAGGGCAGCTCCAGCGTGATCATCGCAGGGCGTGACCCATCTTCGTAAAGCACCTCAAACCCGCACCACTGCCCGAGCGAACCGGGGCACGCCACATACGTCTGCCGGAGCCCGCGCCCGCCCCGGCCGATCTCCGTGAGGCGCAGCCGATACGGCACGCGCGCCGGTCCCTCCAACGCCGCCCACATCGCTTTCGCCAGCGCGGAGGACTGCGCGCCATCAGCATCGATCTCCGCGAGCGCCCAGTGGAGGTTCACGATTTTCTTCGGCTGCCAGGCGAGGATGAAATCGCGCAGCGCACAGCTTTCCGGCTCGGACCAGGGCGCCGGACCGGAAGGCTCCGCACTCGCCGCGCTCCAGCCGCGCGAGCAGTTGCGGTTGAGGTCCACGCCGCGGGCGTTGTAGCGCGAGCGGCGCACGTAGCCGTCGGGATTTGCGAGGGGAAGCACGGCGGTCTGAGCCGGCAGCGCGTCCGGCTTCGCGTGGCGTGCGAGGAACTCTTCCAGCAGCAGCACCGTCGCCTCTTCATCGCCATGCATGCCGCCGATGAGCAGCGTGCTGTCCGCCGTGCGGGCGCCTTCCCGCAGCGCGCCACTGCCATGCACGAGGATCTCGCGCCCTTCCACGCTGGCGCCGATCCGCCAGCGATCCGGCGCGAGTTCCCAGGCGGGCGAGATGAAGTCTGGCAGGTGCATGCAGAGCGCGAACCTTCGTGCAAGCGCGCTCGAAATCCCAAGCGTTTTTGCACGACAGACGCGGGTTGGAAAACGCTCGCCGCCGCGCCGGCTACTTCCGACGCTCGCCCGCGCCATGCGCCTTTCCGTCTTCACGCGCGAACTTCACCCCCGTCACGAATTCCGCATCGCCCGCACCCGCGCCCATGCGGTGTGCAACGTGTTCGCACGGCTGGAGCAGGACGGAATCGTGGGCTGCGGCGAGGCAGCGCCAAACGCGTTTTACCACGAGACGGCGGAAGGCGGGGCGGGAAAGCTCGGGGACGCCGCGACGTGTCTCAGCGATCTGGAAGTGCGCAGCGTCGCCGACCTCGAGCGGGCTTGGCGGGAAGTGTGGCCGTTGGTCGCTCCTTCGCGCGTGGCCCAGTGCGCGATCGATCTGGCGCTGTGGGATTGGCTGGGAAAGCGCGAAGATGTCTCCGCGGCCGAGCTGGCATGGGGCGCGGCGCCGCGCCCGGTGCCGACGTTTTGCACCATCGGCCTTTCGACCGCGGCAGAGCTCGCGGAAAAGACCGAGGAGTTGCGTGGCTTCCCGCGGATCAAGCTGAAGTCCGACGCGGCGGCCGACTTGGAGCCGGTGCGCTTGGTGCGTGAGCAGTGCCCGGACGCCGTCCTCGCGATCGATGCGAACTGCGCGTGGGGCGCGGTGGATCTCCACGACCTCGCGCGTCGCGCAGGCGCGCTGGAGGTCGCATTTCTGGAGCAGCCGTTCCCGCCCGCGGACGACGCGCGGCTCACGCGGGCGAGCGTCGGGCTGCCAGTTTTCGCGGATGAAAGCTGCGTTACGGAAGAAGACGTGGAGCGCGTGGCGCAGCGCTTCGATGGATTCAACATCAAGCTCGTGAAGTGCGGCGGCATCACGCCAGCGCGCCGCATGGTGGCACGCGGGCGGGAGCTCGGCTGCCGGCTGATGGTCGGCTGCATGCTGGAAAGCAGCGTGGGGATCGCGGCTGGCGCGGTCATCGCCCAGCGCACGGATTTTGCCGATCTGGACGGCGCGTGGCTGCTTTCCGATGACCCATTCTCCGGCTGGAAGTTCGAGCGCGGCGTGCTGGTGCCGCCCGCCGCCTCCGGCCTCGGTGTGGCGGGCGGCGCCAGCGAGTGAGCCGCGCACATCAGCATTTGTCATCCGCCGCGTTTTCCTTTTAATGCGCGGCCCGTGTTCCGCCTTGCCTC
The DNA here is from genome assembly GCA_964235505.1 of uncultured Chthoniobacteraceae bacterium. GTDB lineage: Bacteria > Verrucomicrobiota > Verrucomicrobiia > Chthoniobacterales > Chthoniobacteraceae > CAXSDZ01. The sequence continues at coordinate 7,641 of CAXSDZ010000146.1, read as the reverse complement.
CTTTCGCCAGCTCCTGCGCGAGCCGCGCACGCGCGAGTTCCTCGCCTGGTGCCTGCCTGCGCTGCTTGCCGGGCTCGTGCTGCGCGCAGTGCTGATGGCGCAGATGCCGTTCGCATATTTCCACGACGACGCCCCCGACTTCCTCGCTTCGCCGGACAGGCTGATTTACAAGCACGAGTGGTTTCTCCACCCGAAGAAAACTTGGCTCGTCCCCACGCTCTACACCGTCCCTTTTCTCCTCCGCGTCCCCGCGCTGGTCGCGATCCCGCTGGCGCAGCACGCGCTTGGGCTCGGGCTGGTCGGGCTCGTCGGGCTGCTGTGCCGGTTGTGGCTGCGCCGGTGGCGATGGTTCATCCTTCCGCTCACGCTGCTCGCTGCCATCAATCCATTCCTCCTTTGGTTCGAGCACACGCTCATGGCGGAAACGATCTTCATTTTTTGCACCGCCGCGGTGGCGCTCGCCGGCACGCTCTATACGCTCGCACCAACCCGCGGCCGGTTCGCATTTCTGTGCGCCGCGCTCTTTGTGGAGGCCGGGGCAAGGCCGGAAGGAAAGCTGCTTTTCGGCTTCGGCCTTTTCCTGCTCGCGCTGGTGCATGGGCGCGAATGGCTCGCCTCGCGCGGGCGTGCGCGCGAGCCAATCGTGCGGTTCGCGGTGATGCTCGCCCTCGCCCTCGCCGCCCATGCAATGAACACAACCGCCCAGGCGGGGCTGCTGCTTTACACCTCCGTCGCGCGACTCACCCCGGCGGAGCTGAAGTCCGCGCCGGGCTTTGAGCCGTTCATCGCGCCCATCCGATCCGATCTGCAGGCGCGCTGGGAACAGCAACCGTCCTTTCCGCGCGTCCGCGACCGGCGCGCGATCTCGGACGCCGTGGAGCGATATCTGGCGGAGACGGCGGAAGGAAAACGCCAGCGGCACCACGAGGTGAACGAGTTTTGCATGAAGCTCGCCGTGGAAACCTGCCGGCGGAACTTCGGGTTTCTGCCGATCCATGCGCTGCAGAAATTCCGCATGGTCGCGAACGATGCGCCGAGTGGTCTCCTGGACAATGCCTGGCTTTTCGAGAAGCAGCGCGAGGCTTTCATCGAGTCACAAGTGCGCGTGCTGCGCCTGTCGAAAGGCCTCACCGGGACGCCTCTGGGGAGCGTGGAAGAGCTGCAGCGGTTCATCGATGCGCATTACGGTGAAGTGAAGTGGTTCAACGCGTGGATGGGCGAGTGGCTGCGTGCGGTCAATGCGCTGCGGTTGCCCGACCGAAAGTATGCGACGCCCGGGCTTCTCAAGTTCACGTATTTCGGCGTGCCGTTTTACTTTCTCTTTGCGGCGGCGGGTCTGCTTTGGGCGATGTGGCGGCGCGGCGCGCTCCGGCCGTTTCACCTCGCGTGGGGGCTCACGCTGCTCGGCCTTTTCTTTGTGATCATGCTCACGGGAAATGTGCGGTCGCGGTTTCGGATCGTGTTTGAGCCGTTCTGGTTTCTGTATCTGGCGCTGTTGCTGGATTCCATTGCGGCGCTCTTTTCACGACGCGCCCGCACCGGCAATCTTGCGGCGGACAGCGCTCCCGTGGTGCGCCCGACGGCACCTCACACCGTCCCATCTCCGTGAAGCGCGATTCCTGGCCGCTGCATCTTGCCCTCGTCGCGCTGGCGGCCGCCGCCGTTGGGCTGCTGTTTCTGCGCGAGCCCGGTTTCGGCGATGACCTGACATATTGGAGCTTCGGGTTCGAGCTGCACGAGCGCGGACTGGCGGCCTGGCAGCGGCAGAGTTTTCACGACCTGCGGTGGCCGGTCTGGGGCGTCTGCTGGCTGTTGCAGGCAGTGTGCGGGCCGGGGCTGATCGCGTATTACGGCGAGCCGCTGCTTTACCTCGCGGGCGGCGCTGCGCTGGCGTTCACCTTTGGCTGGCGGATCACCCGCTCGCTCGGCGCTGCGTGGGCCTGCGGGATCGCGTTCGCGTTTCACCCGCTGCTGGACACGGTGAGCTACCGTCCGATGCCCGACCTTTCCGAGGGTGTCTGGGGCGCGGCGGCAATGCTCGGCTGGTGCATGCTGATGCAGGCGCGAACGCGCGCCCGCATGCTGGCGTGGGCCGCGCTCACCGGCGCAGGCGTTTTCATCGCGGAGTCGAACCGGATCACCGGCGCATTCATCGTGCCGGTGCTGCTGCTTTGCACGCTGCTTTACGCTCGGCGGCGATTTGGCTGGCTCGTGGCGGCGGGCGCGGTGGCGGCGGGGCTTTACGGTTTGGAGTGCGTGTTCTACCACGGGCTTTTCGGCGACTGGGTCCACAGCATCCACGCAAACCTCGGCAACAAAGGCGCAAAAGGGACCGAGTCGCCGCCGGTCTGGGCGCTGCCGTTCCGCTTCTTCGACACGCTTTGGAAGGGAAACGCGCTCGCGCCGTTTTACTGCATCTTCGCCGCGCTTGGGATCTGGAAAGCGTGGGGCGTGGAGCGTGAAGCGTGGAGCGTCGGTGGGGCCGCGTCCGCCGGACGCTCGACGCTCGACGCTTCGCGCTCCGCGCCGCCCCTGCCGCTCGCCCGCGTCATGACGCTCTGGTTTGCCGCGCTTTATCTCGCCTACGCCTGCGCGCCGCAAAGCATCTCGCCGTGGCGGCCGCTGATCCGGGATGCGGACCGTTTCCTGTGCGGGCTGGCGGTGCCGATGTCGGTGCTCGCCGCGCTTGGTTTTTGCGCGCTGGCCCGACTGGCCTGGGTGCGGCAGCGCCGCTGGGGGCGCGCGCTCATCGCACATCCGGCACTGGTGGGGGTTTGCGCGGTGGCGGTCCTGGCGGCGGCGACTTCGCGCCAGTGGTTCGATCTTGGCTTCGTGCCGGAAATGCGCTGCACCATGCGCGCACTGCCCGCCGGGACGCGCGTCTTCACGCACGATCTCATGCGTTCCATCGCCTTCCTCGCCGACGCGAAATCCGCGCGGGGATTCGTCTGGTTTGCGCCCGCCAATATCCTCTTCCGCACGCCGGAGCTGGAGGCGCGGGCAGGGGAGGCGGACCAGTTCTGGTATGCGCGCAAGCTGGTCTGGCTCAACACGCGCAAGAAGCTGGAAAAGCACGACGCTGCGCTGGACCAGCAGCCGCCGCTCGGGTCGTATTTCGACGCGCCGGAGCGCGACTGGCGGATGGTGAAACTGCTCGCGAAAGGCGACACGCCTGACCTCGTCTTTCTCCGCCGCCGCACACCCTCCGATCCGCCGCCGACGGTTCTCGCACCCGGCGCTCCCGCACTTGCCGGGCTGCTGCCGCCGCTGCCGATCGAGTGGCACGGCTGGACCGCAGCGGCTGACTGGACGGTCCCGCCCGCGATGCGCGGGCAGTTGGCGCGCGTGGAAATGGAGGCGGCTTCCGAGCAGGTGGAAGCGCTCACCGTTCGGCTGCGTTTCGTGCGCGGCGAGCGCCTAGAAGCGGAGTATCTGCTGAAGCCCTATCTGCACCCCGTCGCCGGCAAAGAGTTCTTCGCCTTCGAGATCCCGGCATCAGCGGAGAAGTGCCGGATCCAGATGAAGCTTTCCAAAAAGGCGCAGGGCGTGCGCTTTTCTGGATTTCGGCTCGTGCTGGAAACGCCCTCACCCGCGCCGTGACGCAGCCGCGCCGGCGACGCCCGCCCGCACCGTGCGCGCGGGTATTCCTTTGGCGATCGGAGCGGGTCCGAACCCGGTGCGCGCCCGTTTTTGAAACCGATGAACAATCAAGCCATCCATTTCGTCTGCGAGCACCCATCCGTGGCGCTGCCGCGGACTGGCGGCAGACGCGCGAACTTCCAGCGCGGGCGAGCTTTTCAACCATGCGCCCCGAGCTTCTGAACGAGGTTCTCGTTCCCGCGGATGCCGCGCCGCCGCGCCGCCTTTCAGCAGATTTGGCGGAGCTGCTGCGGCTGGCGGATGGCCGGGCGCTCACGCTTGGTGAACTGGAGGCGCTCCTGCAGGGCCGCGGCTTCGGACTTTTCATCCTGCTGATGTCGCTGCCGTTTTTGATTCCCGTGGCAATCCCCGGTTTGTCTGTGCCTTTCGGCATCGTCGTGCTGCTCATCGGCGTGCGCATCGCCTGCGGGCGCAAGCCTTCGCTGCCGGCGTTCATCCTTCGCCGCCAGATCAAATTCGCCACGCTCGAGCGCATCGTCGGCACCGGGCTGAAGCTGTGCACGCGCATGGAGAAACTGGTGAAGCCGCGCATGGAGTTCCTCCAGCGCGGGCCCGGGATGGCGAATCTCATCGGCATCGGCATTGCGTCGGGTGGATTGCAATTGCTGCTGCCGCTGCCGCCGCTGATCCCGCTGTCCAACTTCATCCCGGCGGTGTCGGTCGTCTTTCTCACTGCCGGCATGCTGGAGCGCGACGGCCTGCTCGTGCTCGCCGGCTACGTCGTGAACGTCGCGGGCTGGTGCTATTTCGCGCTCTGGTCAGCCGGACTTTTGGCAGGTGCGCACCGGGTGATGCAGCACTTCGGCTGGTGAAGAAAACTGCCGTCATCCGCCCCGCGAGCATTTGTGGAAATTGCCTTTGCCTTTTGGAAAAGTGCCGTTGTAGCTTCCGCCTCGAAGCTCTCATGAAAACCCTCCTCACACTGCTTTCCCTCACCTGCCTTTCCTCGCTCGCGCTCGCCGACATCCAGGACCCGCCGATGAACGACTACGGCCCGACGCGCAAGCTCGGCCGCGGCCTCGCGAACATCGCCTTCGGCGCGACGGAACTCTTCATCACGCCGAATGAAATCAACGCACGCGAAGGCAACGCGGCGGCGTGGTCCTACGGCCCGGTGAAGGGCGTCGGACGGTTCTTCTTCCGCCTCGGCATGGGTGTGTATGAGGTCGCCACGCACCCGTTCCCGACGTATCGCGAATCGTATCGTCCGCCTTACAAGTGCAACACGCCTTGGATCCACGGCGGCTACGATGAGTTCCCGCCGGAGCTCGGCTTCGAGAGCCGCTTCCGCTACACCCGCGATTACCACGGCTGGTAGTCCCTGGGTTCTTCGGACACTTTCCAAAGAGGCTTCCGTCCAAAGGGATGGAAGCCTTTTTGCTTTTCCACCCATCCGCTGAGCGCTGGGCTCCGCTCGCAGAACGAATCGCTTTTCCACATGAACCACTTTCCGCTTCTTTCCCTCACGATCAGCGATGTCGCCTTCGGCGGAAAAGGGGTCGCGCGGCATGAAGGCAAAGTCTATTTCGTGCCGTGGACCGCTCCGGGCGAGGTGGTGACGGTGCGCGTGATGCGCGACAGGAAGAAGTTTGCGGAGGCGGAGCTGGTCTCGGTCGATGCGCCCGCGCCGGAGCGTGTGGAGCCGCGCTGCCCATACTTCGGGCGCTGCGGCGGCTGCGCGTATCAGCACCTCGCCTACGAGCGGCAACTCGAGCTGAAAGCGCATCAGGTGGAGCAGACGCTGCGGCGGGTCGGGCGGCTGGAGCACGTGCCGATGCGGCCCATCATCCCATCGCCACAGCCCTACGACTATCGCAACCGCATCCGCGTGCATGTGGAGGGCGGCGCCGTGGGGTTCTACGCGCACGGCTCGCACTCGCTGGTGGAGATCGCCGAGTGCCCGATCTCGCAGCCGGGCGTAAATGCAGAACTGCGCGAGCTGCGGCGGCGCGGTGTGCAGGATGGCGATTACGTGCTCGCCAATCGGCAGCGCGGCGAGTTCTTCGAGCAGACCAACGATGCTGTTGCGGCGGAGTTGCTGCGGGTGGTGCGTGAATCGCTGAGCGATGAGCGGCGCGTGCTCGTGGATGCGTATTGCGGCGGGGGTTTCTTTGCGAAGGGCCTCGCCGACCAGTTCGAGCGCGTCATCGGCATCGAGGGAAATGTGTATGCCGTGGCGCACGCGCGGCGCGGGGCGGGCGAGCACGAAAGCTATGTCGCCGGGGATGTGAGCGAGCACTTGGGTGAAGTGCTCAGCGCGCACGCTGGGTCGCACCTCACCGTGGTGCTCGACCCGCCAGCCGAGGGGATCTCTCCGCGTGCTGGCGATCTGCTGCTCGGCGCGCTGCCGGCGCAGATCGTGTATGTGTCGTGCAATCCCGCCACGCTGGCCCGCGATCTCGGGCAGCTCTGCCGGTCGGCCTACCAGCTCGAAGCGGTGACGCCGCTCGACATGTTTCCGCAGACTGCGGAGATCGAAACCGTCGCGGTGCTGTCCCGGAGATAGCGACAGGGTGGGCGACCGGGCTGCCGCAGAATCAGCGTGGGGCGATGCGGGGGCGTCCGTCCGGTTCCACCGTCACTTCAGGCACCTGGTGCGTCGCTTCAAAAGCGTCGAAGCCGGGCTGGAGACCGCTCCAAAACGCGGCCAGGTTCGCGTGCTCGCGCACGAAAGCGTCCCACTCCGCGCCCGCCATCTTTGCGGGAAAAAGATGCACCGGGATGCGCTGCTGCCCGCGCGCCCGCACGTCCAGCGCGAGAAGGTAAAGCTCCTCGATTGCAGCATCGCCGATCGGCAGGCAGCCAACCGTTACGTTATTGCCGTGGATGAAGATGTCGCTTCCCGGTTTCTCGCGATCCGACAAAATGCGATCGGAAGCGTTTGGATAGTTCAACCCGAGCGAGAGGTGAAAGAGGCTCTCAGGATTGAAGCGCTCGATGCAGTAAAAGCCTTCGGGCACCTGGCGATCACCTTCGCGCCGCTTCGGCCCGGGACTCCCGGAGCTGGCCAGGATCGGGTAGCTCTTCATGAGAACGAATGGTCCGGTGTTTTCACGAGCCCACACCTCCAGCACGGCTTCGTGTTTGAAGGCGCGGAGGAATAGTTCACGCGGCGGGTATGGAAGTCCTGCGCGCGCGCACGATTCAGCCGCATCGCGCTCGCGGGCCGCGCGGGCAGCCGCGACACGCTCAGCTCCGCTGAGCTTCTGAAACGAGTCTGGAATCCGCACCCGAATGTGTGGGTAGGCCTGCCAAAGCAGCAGCGGAATGCAACTTGCGACTGCGATGAGCAGAAGTGTCCGAAACATGGGGCGGCAATCTTCGTTGCCATGCGGCGGCTCGCGAACAAAATCCTCGCCCCATGCATACCCGCCGCTTCGGCCGCACCGAGATCCCGATGCCCGTCTTTTCCTGCGGCGGCATGCGCTTCCAGCACAAGTGGGATGACACGCCGCCGGAGGAAATCCCCGAGGACAACCAGCGCAATCTGGAAGCGACCGTGCTCCGCGCGCTGGAGCTCGGCATCAACCACATCGAGACCGCCCGCGGCTACGGCACGAGCGAGATGCAGCTCGGCTGGATCCTTCCCCGTCTGCCGCGCGAAAAGCTGATCGTGCAAACCAAGGCCGCGCCGTTTGCGACCGCGAAGGAGTTTCTCGCCACCTTTGAAGAGTCGATGCGCTACCTGAAGCTCGACCACGTGGACCTGCTCTCTCTGCACGGCGTGAACAACGCTGAGCTGCTGGACTGGTCGCTGCGCAAAGGCGGCTGCCTCGACGCCGCGCGACAGCTCCAGCGCGAAGGCCGCTGCCGTTTCATCGGCTTTTCCACGCATGCTACGACCGACCTGATCGTGCGCGCGATCGACACGGGCGAGTTCGATTACGTGAATCTCCATTGGTATTTCGTGAATGACCTCCACTGGCCCGCTGTGCAAGCCGCCGCCGCGCAGGACATGGGCGTCTTCATCATCTCTCCGAC
>CAXSDZ010000145.1:0-11916 GCA_964235505.1 uncultured Chthoniobacteraceae bacterium | reverse complement strand
CCGGCGATGGCTGTCCCGTTCACCGTGGAAAAGCGCACCGACGCCGTTCCTTCCGTGCCGCCGACCCGCTGCACCAGCACCTCCGCGAAGCCGCCGTTTTCATCCACCTCGTAGGAAGTGCTCAGGAAAGCAAACTGACCCGCGGCCGAGTCGCTGCCGACGCGTCCGATCGTCAGGCGATCCGTGCTGAAAGCCGTGCCCACCGTGCCAGCCGCAAAGAGGATGCGATCCTCCGCATCCGCCGCGAGCGCGCCGTAGGTGTAAAAGCCCGAGGGCGTGTAAAGGAACACGGCTTCTCCCTCGTGGCCAAAGCTCGTATCCACCGTGCCATCCGCCCGCAGCCGCGCCATGGCCAGAGCGTCGAAAGGATAAAGGTGCGTCTCGCCGAAGAGCACGATCTTGCCGCTCTTTTGCAGCAGGAGATCGGTCGCAAAGTCAGCGGAGTTTTCGGAGCTGGCGGTGATGTTGATCTGCGCCAGCCCGCCGGTGCCAAATGTCTTGTCCAGCGCTCCGGTTTTCGTGAAGCGCACGGCAGCGAAATCGGCGTCGCGCGACTCCGACAAAATGGTGCCGCCCGCGAGGATTTTGCCGTCCGGCTGCACCACGAGTTCCGAGATTCCGATGGCCTTGCCAAAGGTCGCCACGCCCGCTTTTCCGAAGCTCTTCAGCACCTCGCCCGACGCGGTGAAACCGGCGACGGAAAGCGTTCCCGCCGCATTGGCGCCGCCGAGGTAAAACGAGCCATTCGGCGCCACGGCCAGAGTCCCTCGCGCGGCGGTGCCGGCTGGGCTTAGCTTTGTCAGTGCGAGGCCTTGCTGGCCAAAGGTGGAATCGAGATCGCCCTCCGCGGAAAGGCGCGCTGCCGCCATGCCGCCGCCGGTGTGCGTCCCAGGATAAAGGAACGAGAACTCCACCAGAAAGCGCCCGTCCGCCAGCAACTCGATCCGTTGCACCTCGCTTGCGCCGGGGATCTCCGGCAGGAGCCGCCCGTTCTCGCCAAAGGTGCGGTCCAGCGCCCCATCCGGCAGGTAGCGCGACAGGGCCGGTTTGAAGTCCGCGCCGCCAGCCACGACGATCCGCCCATCCGGCAGCAGCACCGCGCCGAGCGACTGATCGTAGGATTGCTCAAAGTCAGTATTCACTACTCCGCTGTCGCCAAAGGAAGTGTCCACCGAGCCGTCGGGATTGAACCGCTGGAGCACGAAATCCAAGGCGGCGCTGTCGTTGTGGTCGTAGCCGCCGGCGCGCAGGATTTCGATGATCTTGCCGTCCGGCTGCACGAGCGTCTGCATCACGTCGAGCTCGGACTGCCCGAGCACCGGTCGCGATGAGGCGGGATTTCCTGCGACGATCGGATCGAGCCCGCCGGGATTGCCGGGCACTCCGGCGATCGTCAGCAGCGCCGAGTCCGGGTGATCCGTGATCGCGCCGCCGGTTGGTTCGCTCAGCGTGAGCCGGATCGTTTCCGCGCCTTCATCCACCGCGTCGCGCAGCAGGGGAACCTCGAAGGTCAAACTGGTGACGCCGGGCGCAAATGTAAGCGTGCCGTGGGCGGCCGTGTAGTCGCTGCCCGCCTGCGCCGTCCCGTCGCCCGTCGAGTAGTCCACGGTCGCCGTGCCAATGCTGCCGCCGACGCGGCTCACGGTGACGGTGGCCGAGGTGCCTTCCTGACCCGCGGGGAGCGCATAGCTGGAAAAGACGAATTTTCCCGCCGTCGGTGCGGTGACGGGCGCAAGCTGCAGCTGCGCCGAGATGAAGGCCGCATTGTCCGGCGAGTAGCGGGCGCTGCCCACGACCAGCAAGCGATCGGTGCCGACAAGATGCGCATTCGCGAGCCCGACGTCCTGACCTGCCTCGATCTGCCGCACGCCGCCTTCGCTAAAGGTGGGATCGAGCGCTCCATCCGCCGAATAGCGCGCTGCCAGGAGCATGGAATCGCCATGCGCGGTGAAGAGGATTTTCCCATCCGGCTGGAGCAGCACCGCCGCACCTTCCTCACCCCCGCCCGCGTCCAGGCTCACCCGCCCTAGATTCCCGAAAGTCGTGTCCAGATTTCCGGTTGCGTCGAGGCGCAGCAGCACCGCGTCGTTCCCGGAGAACGGCTGCAAGGCAGTCCCCGAGACCAGCACCTTCCCACCCGGCGCCGCGGTCAGGCCACCGATCTCCACGACTGCGCCGCCCAACGTGATCGCCGCGATGCCATCGCCGGAAAAAGTGGTGTCCAGCACGCCATTTGCACCGATGCGCAGCACGGCCGCGTCCGCTGTGCTGTAGCGAGCGCCGGCGAGCAGAATTTTGCCATCGGCTTGCAAAGCGAGCTTCGTCCCCGCGTTGCGTTCAAACACAGGGACGACGGTGGTGCCGCCGTTGCCGAAGCTGGAATCCGGGGTGCCATTCGCCAGCAGCCTGCCGACGAGGAAATCGCCCGCCAGAAAGGTCGCGCCATTCGTTCCACCAAACACGATTCTCCCGCTGGGATTGATCGCCAGATCGTAGAGCGCATTCTCCCCAGGCAGCACGATCCGCGTGGTGCCCGCGGTGCCAAACGTGGCATCCGGCTGCCCACCTGCCAGGAACCGTGAAACGAAGCCGCCGTCCGATCCGCTGCCGGGATAAAATCTGCCGGCGATGACGAACTTGCCGTCTGGCTGGGCAGCGATGGCGAAGGCCTGGTTGCTGTTCGACGACGAGAGGAAAAACTCCACGGTGCCGCTGTTGCCAAAGGAGAGGTCCAGCGAGCCATCGGCATTCTGCCGCGTGATGGTGCTGTGCGCCCCGTTTTGCAGGGCCTGGTCGGTATTGCTGAGGATCAGCAGCTTGCCATCCGGCAAAAGCGCGGAGTCGTAGGCGTCATTGACCGACGTGTCGAAGTAGCCGACGACGCGCTTCCCGCCGATTGCGAAAGAGGGATCCAGCGCGCCGTCGGTGGTGAGTCGGACGAGCGCTGCATCGTCGTGCGAAGCCGAAGTCATCTCCCCAGCCACAAGGATCCCGCCCGCTGGCGTGACCAGCAAGGCATGCGCGGCATCGCTGCTTTGCGCGACATCGATCTGCGTCCAGCCGGCTGCGCCGAAAGTGGAATCCGCCGCGCCGGTGGAAAGCAGGCGCGCCACTTGAAAGTCTCCCGCGGAGCTGGAGGCGACCACGATCTTTCCGCCCGCCTGCACGCCCAGCCCAGCCGCCGAATCGCCCGCCTGCGTGCCCGGCGCGAGCGCGAGACCAGCAGCTCCAAAAGCCGCGTCCAGCTTGCCTGCGGCGGTCAGTCTCGCCACCACGACGCCGTCTTCGCTCGTGCCGCTTACCAGGATCTTTCCGTCATCCATCTGCGCCGATCCGTCCGCGACATCGGCTCCACCGCCGGCGTCGATGACCGTGACGCCCTTGGTGCCAAAGCTCTTGTCCAGCACGCCCTTTCCGCTCAGCCGCGCCACGGCGAAGTCATCGCCCGTGGTGCCTGCAACCAGCAGTTTTCCATCCGGCTGGAGCAGGATCGAGTGCAGCTCCTGGCCCCCATCGCCGGCCTGAAACAACACCGTGCCCGCCTTGCCGAACGTGCGGTCGAGCACACCGTCCGCGGTGTAGCCGGCCAGCGCCATTTTGCCATCGCTGCCGCCTGCCAGCACGATGCGGCCGGTCGATTCCACCACGAGCGCGTAGCCCACTTCCGTGCCTTCGAGGTCGGTCGTTACGCGGCCTTTTGTGCCAAAAGATTGATCGCGCGAGCCGTCCGGCTCAAAGCGCCACACGGCGAAATCCGATCCCACTTGGCCACCGACGAGAATCTGCCCACTCGGCAAAACCGCGACCGCGTGCCCGTGCTCCAGACTTGGCGTGTTGCCATTTGAAATGTCCGTCCGCACCCGCCCTTGCACGCCAAAAGAAAGGTCGAGGTTGCCATCTGGTAAAAATCGCGTGAGCTCCAGATCAGGCGAAAAGCGCTGCAAGTATTCGCCGCTGCCGACCGCGAGGATTTTGCCATCCGGCTGCACCGCGAGCGCTTCAAACGAGTCCTGAATCTCGGCCAGAAAGTTCTGCGACTTCACCACGCCACTGCCGCCGAAGCTCGTGACAAGATCGCCCGCCGCCATGACGATCCGCGCTTCCAACTGCTCCAGGCAGAAGGCGATGGGGCGATCGAGCGGCCGGCGACGCGGAAAGAAAGTGCCGCGGTCAGGATGAGGTAGAGCCATACGGAAGCGGGTCAGAATACCGAAAACGAACAGATCCGAAATATGCCGAGTGGCATACGACGTGACGCGCAAATATCGAGGAGATTCGCCTTGTCAACTTGTGATTGCCCGTATCTTCCGCATCCCCAGTGCCCTGAACTCCACCGCGGAAAGGAGAACGTTTTGCTAAACTCCGAAGACTATCTCGCCGTCCTCCACTGCATCGAAGAGCTGCACCGCTGCCGCTCTCGCCGCTTTTCCGCAACACACGATCGCAGCCTTCAGCCGCCTCACGGCGGTGAAGGCCGCGCTGGCTGTTGGCACGCTGACGCTGCCCACTCTTGTCTCTCTTTCCTGCCCGAAGCGCTTGCCATTTATGATGCGGACGGCGATGGCGTGCTGAACAAAGCGGAGCGCGCCGCCGCACGCAAAGCGATGGTCGCCGCGCGGCTGCTGCCGAGCCGTCCGCTGCCGACGGTGCTGCTGCCTTACGATCTGGACGGTGACGGTGTGCTCAGCGAAACCGAAGCGGCGGCTGTGCAGGCGGCGATCGACGACGGCACCGTCGTGCTGCCGGAGAAGCGTGACCGCCACCCGGGCGAGCATCGCCCGCTCCCCTGAGGCACTCCTGGCCTACGACACGGATGGCGACGGCATCCTCAATGAAACGGAGTGGGCTGCGGTGAGAGCCGCAAACGCGGACGGCACCTTGGTGCTGCCCGAGCGATCGGAACACCCAGCCGGCGGCAGCCACGGTGCTCGCTCTTTGCCTGAAGTGCTCCAGCCTTACGACATCGATAGTGATCGCATGCTCAACGAGGAAGAAATGGTCGCGGTGAAAGCTGCTATTGCCGATGGCTCGCTCGTGCTGCCGGAGCGGTCGCAGGGCGGTGGCGGCCACAGCGGGCTGCGGGCGCGGCGGGCGCTAAGCACATTTTGGGGGGAACCTGGCGTAATTCCCATGCGCCAGCACGGGCGTCCGGCGGTCGGCGTTCCTCTGGGTGCCCGTGTATCCCGCTTTGAAGGACAGAACTCTCACACGCCATCCTGACCGCCGGCGGTGGTCTCCAACTTTCCTTTCTTCATGAATGCGCTTCTTGAACCTTCGCAGATCGCCTCCAATTCGTGCGGCTGCCCATCTGCGTCACTTGGCACTTTAGATGTAAATCACGAGAACGGCGCGCGGTGCTCGCGGTGATCGCGCGCAGTCTGAAGCCGGATGGACCGGCGTGCTTCTGCCTGGAGCACCGCATCGTGCGTCCCGATGGCACGGAGCAGTGGGTGCAGACGGTGGCGCGCACACTTTTCCGTGGAGAAGGCGAGCGCGGCGTCCCTCGCGCACCTTCGGCGTGGTGAACGATGTAACGGAACGCCGAAAGCTGGAAGCCGCCGTCCTCGGCTGCGATCTGCGCGACAAGGAGTTTCTGCGCGCGCTCAGGCATGAGTTGCGCAATCCGCCCGCCGCGATCGGCAGCCCTTTCCGCTCCTCGCCCTACCGTTCCGCGCCTCGCCCTACCGTTCCGCGCCGCATCCTAATCGTGGAAGACAACGCCGATCTCCGCCGCGGCCTGGAGCGTCTGCTGAAACTCGCTGGCCATGAAGTCGGCACCGCTGCTGATGGTCACTTAGCACTCGCCTTGGTCCGCGCCATTCCAGCAGACACAATGCTCCTCGCGCTCGGCCTTCCCGATAGGGAAGGCTGCGAACTTGCGCGCCAACTGCGTGAGGAAGGCTTCGGTCACGCGCACTTCATCGCAGTCTCCGGCTACGCCCAGGATGAAGCGCGCGCTCGCGTGCTCACCCCGGGGTCGACGACCACCTTGCCAAGCCCGTGGACATGGATGCGCTGCACGCACTCTTGCGCTCGTCAGCGACCGTCGAGGGCTGACAGCGATGCAAGTGCGCAATCCGATCTCGCGATGGCTCACGATCGGAGCGGCGTGCGGGCTGTCGATGTCAGTCTTGGTCTGCTGGCACGCTGGAGGTGATCACGGACGGCGCCCAGCAGACTGTCCGTGCGCGTGATTCCGGGATGGTCGGCAGCGCGCCGCAACGGTCTATGCGTCTTCAAATCGTCGGCAGCAATTGAGCGATGGTATTAGCTTCCGATCTCGTATCAGGCACTGCTCCGAAGTTCGCCCGCTGCTGCAGCGAAAGAGTAACAGTCTTCGAGTATTATGTGTCGATGCACGCATCGACAAACTGCCGAAAGCCGCGGTCAGGAAAGCGCTGCACTCGTGGTCCTATTGCCTTGGGTGGCAGCGAAAGAAACTCTCGCAACTTCCCAGCGGATCGCACGGTTGACAGCGGTGCGCTGTGCAAGAAAAGTGGTGGCATCAAACCCGCCGCGCCTCTGCTTGCATGCGTAATTCGGCGGGTCTTTTTTGCCCGAATGAGAAACGGGATTGTGGAGAAGCGTGATGATCTACGGGAAAGCGCCGCTCACCTTTGAACAGCAAGCCGATCTGCTCATCGCGCGGGGTTGGCGGCAGATCGCGACACGCTGATCGCCTGCCTACAGGCGGCGAATTACTACCGCCTCAGCGGCTATCGTTACCCGTTTCGCTGGCCGGATGACAGCTTTGAGCCGGGCACGACACTCGATGCAGTCTGGCGGCGCTACACCTTCAACCGCCGGCTGCGGCTGATCATCCTCGATGCGATCGAACGCATTGAAGGGGCTGCGCCGACCCGGCTGGTTTACCACTTGCCCACGCCTGCGGGCCGTTCGGATATCTGGATCCCAAAAACCTGCTAGGGCTAAAGGAGGTGACTGAATATCTGCGCTGGCGAAACACGCTGGCGAACGAGACGGAGCGGGCGAAGCACGAGCCGTTCGTGAAGCATTTGCGCGCCACCTATGGCGACGAACACAAGGAGCTGTCCGTTTGGGTGCTCTGCGAACTGGTGACGTGCGGCAGCGTTCTGACGCTAATGAATGCGGTCGCGCCGGCTATTCAAAAGGCGGTCGCCGCGGACTTCGGCTACTCGGATAAGCTCTTCTTTTCGTGGCTGAAGGCGCTCTTCGCCTTGCGGAATTCATGCGCTCACCACGCGCGGGTTTGGAACCGCATCTTCGGCGTGAAGCCGATGACGCTAAGCCACAACAAGTTCCCGCTCTGGCATGCGGCGCCGGAGATTCCTACCGATCGCGTCGGCTATCAACTCACGATCTGCCGGCATTGGCTCGGGAAGATCACCGCGACGAGCCTCTGGCAGGAGCGCTTCTCCGCGCTTTTCGATGAGTTCCCGGAAATCCCTCACGTGGAGATGGGCCTGCCACCTGGCTGGCGCGCGCACCCGCTGTGGGTGTGAGACACGCACACATCTCCACCCCATTTATGCGCCTAAATCTTGGCAGTGTGATCAGGCTGCGATCGCGTCAGGCGTTATGCGCGGCACGCTCTGGCCCTGGCGGCGTGCCTGAGTCTGCTCGCCTTGGGGATGCTATGGTCTGGGAGCTGGCACGCAACGCCGGCCGCGAGCGTCGCCTCCGTGCGGGGGGAGGTCGTTTTTGTCCAAGCTTCGGGCCGAGTGAATCTTCACGGCGCCCGGTCCCTTCGGTTCAGCGGAACGCTCCAGACCTTGGGTCCGGAAAGCCGGGCGACCCTCGTGCTGCCGGACCAGACCCGGGTTGAGTTGGCGGGAGACAGCAGTGTGACGGTCAGCGTTGACAGCCCGAGCCTGGTGCTGGAGCGCGGAACCTTGCGCGCGCACCCTGCAAACTCGAACGCGGTCTTTGCCACCAGGAACGTGGAAGTAACGGGCCAGGGCAGCACATTCACTTTGACGTGGGAAGGGCCAGATTCATAGGTCGCGGTCACCGCCGGTGCCGTTGCCGCGCGAAGGATTCGCGATGGCTACACCGTTGCGGCGCGCCGGGGAATATGCCCAAGCGCACCACGTGGGGGATTTCTTCTCCTGGCCGATCCGGCGTCTGCCCAAGGCGCAGCGTGAGAGCCTGCAATGCTCAAATTTACATGCACAAACACCTCCTCCTTCTAGCCGCCCTCAGCTTCCTCCTTCCAAACAAAACCGTTCGCGGCGAGATCCCTTACACGCTGAGTTACTCGACCTATCTGGGGGGCAGCAATTGGGAGCACGCCCGCGACATCTATACGGACGCTGCTGGGTTCACCTATGTCGTAGGCGGCACGGGTTCGGGCGACTTTGCCGGCACAGGCAGCTTTCCCGGCGCGAATACCTACAACGCCGGCCAGCCGAATAGCGCGGGAGATGGTGCCTTCGGCGGTTGCGATGTCTTCATCACGAAGATGTCGCCCACCGGGCAGGTGCTGTGGACGAAGTATATGGGCGGCGCGAACTACGACCGGGCTTATGCCCTGGAGGTGGACGGGAGCGGCAATATCTACATTGCCGGGCGCGCCGGGCGCGGTTTCCCGATGGTGAATGCCATGCAGGCGACCTTCTCGGGAACTAGCTCGCCGTCCAGTTACGGCGATCAGAATGGGTTTGTGGCGAAACTCGACTCGGCGGGCACGGTGCTCTGGTCCACGTATGTCGGCACGGGGGAGCTTTGTCGCGACATCGCCATCGATGCCGCAGGCGACGTTTACGTGCCGCTGACGCTGGCCGCCACGTCGAGTCGGACGGCTTTCGGCACGCCGGCTTTAGGGGCTTTTTCGGGCAAGTTCACGAACGCGCCGCCGACGACCAATACCACTGACGTGGGCTTGGTGAAGCTGAAGGGAGACGGGAGCGGCGTCGCGTGGGCGCGCTGGATCGGCGGCACTGGCGCGGAACGGACAAATCCTTCGATCCGCGTGAATGCGGCGGGTGAAGCCCACCTGCTCTTTTCTACCACGAGCACCAACACCAGCTTGCCGGCTGTGGGCTCGGCCTCCCAGACCGACAACGGGGCCTTCGATCTCACCGCGAACGGCAGCAACGACGGCGGGTTTCTCGTGCTTTCCGCGGACTTCACGCAATTGGAATACGCGACGCTCTTCGGCGGTTCCTTGTATGACAATGCGCGAACGCTGTTTCTTGCGGGCGACGGATCGGTCTATCTCACGGGCGGCACGCTCAGCTCGAATTTTCCGACGCGGAATGCGGACGACCCGAGCTTCAACGGCGGCAGCCATCCCTTTGCGCCGGGCAGTGGCGACGCGTGGGTGGCGCGCTTTTCTGTCGTGCCATAGCCCTCGACCGCGGCGGTCACCGCGTTCGGCGCCGGCTTGCTCGGCGGCAGCAGGCCACGCTCTCAACAGAGGAGATAAGCGAGCACCCTCCTCGCGCGTCATCAGAGCAAAAACATCGCGCACGCTGCGCCGAACATCACGAGGGCCGTGGCACTCACCATGACGCGGCTCA
The DNA here is from genome assembly GCA_964235505.1 of uncultured Chthoniobacteraceae bacterium. GTDB lineage: Bacteria > Verrucomicrobiota > Verrucomicrobiia > Chthoniobacterales > Chthoniobacteraceae > CAXSDZ01. The sequence goes on along the minus strand of CAXSDZ010000145.1, from coordinate 2,413 downwards.
GAACGGAACTCGGCTGCCCCAGCATGAGCGCTTTGTCGGACGCGACGAGGACGATGCCCACGAGCAGAAAGGGCGCGAGCAAGCCATTCAGCACCGCGGTCCAGAACAGCGCTTTCATCGGCGGCACGTTCGCGAAATCGATGGCGACGCCGAGGGCAGTCGATGCCGCAATCACGCCGTAGAACGCGCGCGCGCTTCGCGGCATTTCATCGAGGCCTTCCATCCAATTCATGGTTTCCGAGAGCGCATACGCCGCTGAGCCCGCGAGCGTCGGAATCGCGAGAAAGCCGACCCCAAGAATGCCGAGCGTGTAAAGCGCCGCCGCGAAACGCCCGGCGAGCGGCCCCAGCACTTCCGCAGCCTGACGCGAGGACTCGATCTCGGTCACGCCATGGCGATGCAGGGTCGAAGCGGTCGTGAGCATGATGAAATACATCACCAGCACCGCGAAGAAAGCGCCCACGCCCACGTCGAGCCTGCGGTTCATCAACTCGCCCGGCGTGCAGCCTTGTCGCTGGCACAGCGTGCCGCGGCCATGCGCCTTTTCCTCCTCCACCTCCTGCGAAGCTTGCCAGAAAAAGAGGTAGGGACTGATCGTCGTGCCGAGGATCGCCACCAGCGTTTGCCAGGCGAGGTGCCCCTGCGGCCAGTGTGGCGTGAAGGTGTCGCGCAGCGCCGCCAACCAGTCCGGCTGAACGATGAAAGCCGTGATCACATACGAAAAGAGCACCAGGCAAAGCCACTTCAGCGTGTTCGCGATCAGGTGATAGCGGAGCGCGATGGTGGCCCAGGTGATCACCACGCCGAAGCCGACGATGAACCAATGCGAGTCAATCCCGCTGAGCATCTCCGCGGCGTCGGCCATGCCCGCGAGGTCGGCGCCGATGTTGATCGTGTTTGCGCCCAGCAAGGCGAGCGCTGCCGCCAGCACCACCCGGCGATGGAACTTCCGCTGCAACGCCCCGGCCAGCCCAAGGCCCGTCACCATGCCGATCCGGGCGCACATCATCTGCACCATGCTCATGAGCGGCCAGGTGAAGACCGCGGTCCAAAGCATCGACGTCCCGAGCTGCGCGCCTGCGACCGAGTAAGTCGCGATGCCGGAAGGATCGTCGTCGGCGGCACCGGTCACCACGCCCGGCCCGAGGACGCGGAAGAAGCGGCGCAGGAAGTGAGGGCGCGGCGCCGCCGGTGATTCAGTTTGTTCGCTCGGTGGCGGTTGGGTCATCATTCTGGCGCGGTCCATTAGAAACTAGCGAGACGGCCTGCACTTTGCGACGATGAACCCGCCTTCTCCGACAAAGCACCTGGCACTGCTGACGATCACAGTATTCCTGCTCACTTTCCCTGCGAAATGCATCTGCATCATCTCAACAAGGCTAGGCCGACGGGTCTTGGCGGAAGAAAGGGAGGCGCTTGGTTTTCTGGAGCACGATGGGAAACATCATGAGCAGAAAGCCCATGACGCTGGAGATGAGCACGGCGCTCGTGGTGAGGACGCCGTCCTGCCAGGCGCCCCGGTAAAGCCAGGCTGTCACCGGCAGGAACAGGATCAGCGCGGTGAACAGTCCGGGGGAAAAGATGCGCGTGACCAGCATCGGGAGCAGATGGAAGAGCAGCGCGTTGACCACCGTGAAGGCTGGAAAGATCAGCGCCACGGCGGGACAGCGCCAGCCGACCATCGCGCAGCCCGCGCCGAGCACGATGACTACGGCGTTGACCATGTAGAATTCGTGCCACTCGGCCTGCAGCTTGAGAACGCGGCGCACCCAGCCGTGCCAGTCGTAAACCGTTTCCTCGATCATGTGGAAGCCATAGGCAATCATGGCGATCCAGAGGATGTATTCGTGGGTCATAAGGGTGTGGTTCGGTGCGACGGTGAAGAACTAACAGGGAAGTGAGCGGTGGCGATTTGCTCGACGCAGAGAGCGGTCGCGACGCCGCTTTCGCTGCGGTTCACTGAGGTCGATCGCGGAAGAGCGGGGCGGCGACGCCTTCGCGGTAGGCGCGCAGGGCGCCGGGAGAGCTGTTCACGCGCAGGTCGCTGTATTTTCCGGCGTTTTCTTTCGCGGATTCGTCCGCCTCGTCGGCGCTGTTCTGCCAGCGCTCGTGCCAGAAGACGGCGGCTTGGAGGCGCGGATATTTCGCGGTGTCGGACATCGTGCGGAAGGCGCCAGCGATCCACTCGCCCTTGTCGCCCTTCGCCGGAAACTCACCGACGCCCCATTCGCAGAGCAGGATCGGCTTCGTGGGATCGAGCTGGCAGAGCTCGGTGTAGGGCCAGTCAAAGCACGAGGCGAAATCCGGGTATTTTTCGTCACTGGGAAATTGCGCGCCGTAGAGGCTGAAGCCGAGCCAGTCCACGTAGTCCGCGCCGGGATAGTATTGTGCGGCGAGATTCCACGTGTCGTTG
>CAXSDZ010000144.1:9601-11970 GCA_964235505.1 uncultured Chthoniobacteraceae bacterium | reverse complement strand
ACGGCGCGGAGGCGTTGAAATACCTCACCGTGCCGCAAGGCGCGAAGATCGATTTCATCGCGTCGGAAAAGGAAATCCCGGAGCTCGTCAATCCGGTGCAGATGAACTTCGACACGCGTGGCCGGCTCTGGGTCGCGGTGTGGCCGACCTATCCCGAGAGCACGCCGACGACGAAGGTTTTCGACAAGCTGCTCGTCTTCGACATCGATCCGCAGACCGGCGGTTTCACAAAATGCACGACCTTCGCCGACGGCCTGAATTGCCCGACCGGCTTTCAGTTTTATAAAGACGGCGTCCTCGTGATGCAGTCGCCGGACATGCTCTTCCTGCGCGACACGGACGGCGACGGAAAGGCCGATTGGAAGGAGCGCATCGTCCACGGGCTCGACGCCGCGGACTCGCACCACGAGACGAATTCCATCTGCTACGAGCCGGGCGGCGCGGTCTATTTCAGCGACGGCGTCTTCCACCGCTCGAACGTGGAAACGCTCAACGGCCCGGTGCGGAATGTGAACGGCGCGATCTACCGCTTCGAGCCGCGCACGAGCAAGTTCGAGCGGCACGTGCCGTATAACTTTGCGAACCCGCACGGGCGCGTTTTCGACTACTGGGGCAACGACCTCATCACCGATGCGACCGGCAACGCGAACTACTTTGGCCCGGCCTTCAGCGGCCATCTCGACAGCGGCTCGCACCCGGAAATGAAGCAGTTTTGGGCTCGCCCTTCGCGCCCCACTCCCGGCACCCATATCCTGAGCAGCCGGCACTTTCCCGACGACTGGCAGGGGCAGTTTCTCAACTGCAACGTCATCAGCTTCCAGGGCATCTTTCGCGCGAAGCTGAGCGACGAAGGCTCGGGCATCAAAGGCGAAACAGTCGATCCGCTGCTGACGGACGACATCGCGAAAAACCCGAACTTCCGCCCCAGCGTCGTCGCCGTCGCGCCGGACGGATCGCTCTACCTTATGGATTGGGCGCAGATGCTGATCGGCCATTTGCAGCATCATCTGCGCGACCCGAACCGCGACCATCAGCACGGCCGCATCTACCGCATTACCTATCCCAGCCGCCCGCTGCTAAAGCCCGCGCCCATCGCCGGCGCGACGGTTCCCGCGCTGCTGGAGCTTTTGAAAGAGCACGAGGACAACGTGCGCCTGCGCGCGAAAATCGAGCTCGATACGCATGACACAAAGGAAGTCATCGCCGCCGTGCAGGGGTGGGAAAAGACGCTTGATCCGAAGGAGCCCACCTACGAGCACAACCGGCTCGAAGCGCTGTGGGTCCACCAGTGGCACAACGTCGTCAACGTGCCGCTGCTGCAGGCGATCCTCCAGTCGCCCGAGCCCCGCGCGCGTGCGCAGGCGGTGCGCGTGCTCGGCTACTGGCGCGACCGCGTGCCGGAAGCGCTCGCGCTCTTGAAAACCGCTGCCAACGACGAGCATCCGCGCGTGCGGCTGGAGGCGGTGCGGGTCGCGAGTTTCTTCGGCGGCGAGGCTGCGACGGACGCCTTCCTCGCGGCGAGCGACGCGCTGCGGAAGCCGACCGACGCCTACATCGACTACACGTTCAAGGAGACGGCGAAGCAGCTCCAGGGCTTGGTGAAAGCGACGATGCTGCCGGCCGACCCGGCGGCGCTCGCCTACATGCTGGAGCACATGAGCGACGCCGAGCTGGCGAAAGCGCCGGACACCGAGCCGGTGCTCCTCGCGCAGCTCGAGCGCAAAGGCTTCGACGCCGCCGCGCGGGACAAAGCGCTGCTGGGACTGGCGAAGTTGCACAAGACGACGCGCAACGCCGAGATCATCGCAGCGCTCCAGCGGCTCGATGAAAAAGGCCGCGATGGCTCCGCGGCAGCGGATGAACTCGGCAAGCTCCTCGCCACCACGCCCGCCGCCGAGCTGGCCGCTTCGCGCGCGGGCCTCGTCGCGCTTTCGGAAAAGGCGGCGACCTCGAACGTGCGGCGCGCCGCGTGGGTCGCGACGATCCTCGCGGACGCGGATGCGCAGGCGACCTGGAGCAGCGCGAAGAATCCGGCGAGCCAGCAGGCGGTCCTCGACTCGATCACGCTGCTGCCCGACCCCGCGGCGCGCGCGAAGTTCCAGCCGATCCTCGCGGCGGCAATCGCGGAGGCGAAGAGCGACGCCGGAACCCGCCTCGCGGCCATCCGCGCGCTTCCGCTGATGGGCGCGGAGAATGCGAAAGCGAACTTCCCCGTGCTCGCCGCCGCGCTCGGCAAGGACCGCGAACGCACCGCCGCCGCGCGCGCGATGCTCCAGCTTCCGCACGAGAGCTGGACCGCCGACGCCGCGGCTGTCGAAGCGATCCTCGCGTGGGCGAAGTCGGTTCCCGCTGGCGAGCGCACGCGGCAG
>CAXSDZ010000144.1:0-9591 GCA_964235505.1 uncultured Chthoniobacteraceae bacterium | reverse complement strand
GTGCTGCACACCGCGACGCTGCACAAGCCGCACGTCGCCTCGCACACGCGGCAGGACTTCGTCGAAACCGTGCAGGCCGGCAGCGAACTCGCCGCGCTGCTGCCCGCCGACGATGCCGCGCGCATCCGCAAGGAATTGCGCGGGCTCGGAGTCAGCGTTTTCGTCGTGAAAACCGTGCGCGAGCAGATGCGCTACGACACGCCGCGCCTCGTCGTGGAGGCTGGCAAGTCGTTCGAGGTGATCTTTGAAAACGTCGATGCGATGGCGCACAACATCGTCTTCGTCCAGCCCGGCACCCGCCAGCTCGTGGCGGAATCGGTCCAGACAATGCAGCCCGCGCAGCGCGACAAACAAGGCCGCGCCTACGTGCCCGAGAAAGGCGACCGGCGCATCCTCGACGCCTCGCACCTGCTGGAGCCGGGGCAAAAGGAAACGCTCAAGCTCACCGCGCCAAAGACCGAAGGAGAGTATGAATACGTCTGCACCTTCCCAGGCCACTGGGCGATCATGTGGGGCAAGTTGATCGTCACGAAGGACGTGGATGCTTACCTGCAGGCGAACCCGCAAACTGCTGCAACAGCACCGGCCGCGGCAGCCGTGGACCACAGCGCGCATGGGCATTCCGCGGCAGGGGTGCCCGCGCCGCAGGCCAGTCGCTGAGGAGCGAAAAAAAGGACTCACCCAGAGCTCCGCGGCATGGTCCCGGTCGGAGTTCTCCGCGCCAAAGGCGCAGGCTCATTCCAGCCCGATGCGCCGCCCATTTGGGCTCGGAGGCTTCGACTAACGGATGTTGGGCGGAGTCGCGCAGCGACGGCAAGAGAATAGCCCAGCACTTCAGTGCTGGGTCAGAGTTAGAAAAGTCTGCAAGTCGCGGAGCGACGAAAGCGGAGCGACGAAAGCGGAGCGACGAAAGCGGAGCGTTTCTTTCGTCGCTGCGCGACTCCTCGCGCCGTTTCCCCTCCCCCCAGCACTGAAGTGCTGGGCTACTTTCTTTCCGTCGCTCCGCGACTCACACTGCGTTGTCTGCCTGTGCGCGACTCGCCTTGCGTTGTCTGCCTGTGCGGGAGTCCCATGCCTTGCCTGCTTAGGCGCGCCCACCGCCGTGGCGAGCGTTGCGCCGGAGAAGAACGTTCGCAGTCTGCGGCGCCCTCGGTAAGTTGCCGGCCCCATGCCCGAGCTTCGCGACCCCGACCCCCTTTCTTCCGTGTCGGAGAAATCCGGCCTCCCGACGATCTCGCCGGATGTTGTCGAGCAGGAGGAGGGCGATCAGTTCGATAACATCATCCCCACCAAGACCTACGCGACGCTGCCGGTGGTCGGGCTGGGCGGGTCGGCGGGGAGCATCGTGGCGTTGCAGCGGTTCTTCGCGACGGTGCCGGTGGAAAGCGGGTTGGCCTTCGTGGTGGTGCTTCATCTGGCGCCGGAGAATGCCTCCATCATGGACGAAATCATCGGGCGCGCGACGCGGATGCCCGTGGTGCAGGCGAGCGATGGGGAGAAGGTGGAGGCGAACCACGTGTATGTGATCCCGCCGGGGAAGTTCATCTCGATGGCGGATGGCCACCTGCGGCTCACGCCGATCGAGGCGGAGCGCGGGAAGCGCATCGCGGTGGACCTCTTCTTTCGCACGCTGGCGGATTCGCACGGGCCGAATGCGTCGGCGATCATCCTGAGCGGGGCGCTCGGCATCAAGCGGATCAAGGAGCGCGGCGGGCTCACCGTGGCGCAGGACCCGGACGAGGCCGAGCACCCGAGCATGCCGCGCACGGCGATCGACACGGGGATGGTCGATTGGGTGCTGCCGGTGGCGCAAATGCCGGAGCGCCTGGTGGAATACCGCGCCAACGGGAAACGGCTCACGGTTCCCTCCGAGGAAGGGCCGCAGCCGGCGAAGGCGGCGCCGAATCCGCCCGACGCGGACGAGGCGGCGCTGCGGGAAGTGCTCGCCTTTCTCCGCTCCCGCACAGGGCGCGACTTTTCCCCCTATAAGCGCGCCACAGTGGTCCGCCGGGTCGCGCGCCGCATGCAGGTGAATGGCGTGGCGACCATGCCGGAGTATCTGCTCTTCATCCGCACGCATCCCGGCGAGGCGGGCGCGCTCCAGGACGATCTGCTCATCTCGGTCACGAACTTCTTCCGCGACCGCGAATGCTTCGAGGCGCTGGAGGCGGAAATCCCGAAGCTTTTCGCGGGCAAAGGCGCGGCCGATGTGGTGCGGGTCTGGACGGCCGGGTGCGCCACGGGCGAGGAGGCGTATTCCATCGCGATGCTGCTGCTGGAGCACGCGGGGAAGCTGGATGCGCCGCCGTCGATCCAGGTCTTCGCGACCGATCTGGCGGAGGATGTCATCACCGTCGCGCGCGATGGGCTTTATCCCTTCGCCTCGGCGGCGGACGTGAGCGAGGAGCGGCTGCGGCGCTTTTTCGTGAAGGAACACCGCGGCTACCGCGCCCGGCGCGAGCTGCGCGAGGCGGTGCTTTTCGCCGTGCACGATCTGCTGCGCGACGCGCCTTTCTCCCGGCTGGACATGTTCACTTGCCGGAATCTGCTCATCTACCTCACCGCCGAGGCGCAGAAGCGGGTGTTCGACACGGCGCACTTTGCCTTGAAGCCGGAGGGGTTTCTTTTCATCGGCACCTCGGAGGCGGTGGACGACGAGGGGAAAATGTGGACGTGCGTGGACAAGAAGCATCGCATCTTCCGGCAGCGCCCGGTGGCGCGGGTCGGCGCGCTGCCGCTGATCGGCCCGGGGACGCTGGGCCGCGCGGCGGCGGCGCAGGAGCGGGCGAAGGGCGGGCCTTACCTCCACGGCCCCGCGTTTTCCCAAACCTCCACCGTGGCGCTGCGGCAGGACGCCGAGCGGGCCGAGGTGCGACAGGTCTCGTGGGAAGAGCTGCACTTCAAGCTGATCGAGCGCTTTGCCCCGCCCTCGCTCATCGTGACGCGCGACTACGACATCGCGCACATGTCGGAAACGGCGGGGCAGTTCCTCCATTTCGGCGGCGGCGAGCCGAGCGTGAACCTGCTGAAAGTCGTCCACCCGACCCTGCGGATCGAGCTGCGGGCGGCGCTTTTCCGCGCGGCGCAGACGAGCGCGCCGGTGGAGGTCTTCCGCGTGCCGGTGGACTTGGAAGGGCGCACGGTGACGGTGGACATCCGCGTGTCGCCCGCTCAGGAGATCGCGCCGGATTATCTGCTCGTGGTCTTTGCCGTGCGCGAAGAGGTGGACAGCGCCCTGGTGCAGGCGCGGCAGGAAGCGGAGCCGGCGGTGCGCCACCTGGAGCGTGAGATCGAGCAGATGAAGACGCGGCTGCGCGACACGGTGGAGCAATACGAGGCCAGCAGCGAAGAGCTGAAAGCGAGCAACGAAGAGCTGCAGGCGATGAACGAGGAGCTGCGCTCGAGCGCCGAGGAGTTGGAAACTTCGCGCGAAGAGCTGCAAAGCGTGAACGAGGAGCTGACCACGGTGAACGGGGAGCTGAAGAGCAAGGTGGACGACCTCGGCCACTCGAACGCCGACCTCGCCAACCTGATGGCCGCGACCGGCGTGGCGACGATCTTCCTCGACCGCACGCTCGCCATCACGCACTACACGCCGAGCGCGGTGGCGCTTTTCCGCCCGATCCCGACCGACCTCGGCCGCCCACTCACCGATCTCGCGCATCGGCTGAATTATCCTGAGCTCCAAGCGGACGTCGAGCAGGTGCTGGAAACGCTGATCCCGACCCGGCGCGAAGTGAGCGACGGCGAGCATTGGTTCCTCGCGCAACTCCTCCCTTACCGCGCCGCCGAGGACCGCATCGCCGGCGTGGTGCTGAGCTTTGTGGACATCACCGAGACGCGGCAGGCGGAGCGGGCGAAGATCGAGCTGGCTGGAAAGCTGGAGCGGCAGACGCGCATCTTCGACACGGCACTCTCCTCGATCGCGGACTTTGTTTACACGTTCGACCGCGCGGGCCGCTTCACCTTTTCCAACCAGCCGCTCTGCCGACTGCTCGGGCGCTCGATGGAGGAAGTCGTCGGCTGCACTTTCCACGATCTCGAATACCCGCCCGAGCTGGCGACGCGGCTCCAGGCGGAGGTCGAGCACGTCTTCACGACGCGAGAAACGGTGGTCGGCGAGACGCCTTTCACCAGCCCCTCGGGCGAGTCCGGCTACTATGAATACATCTTCCAGCCGGTGCTCGGCGTGGATGGCGCGGTGGAAACGGTCGCCGGCTCCACGCGCGTCATCACCGATCGGAAGCGGGCCGAGGCAGCGCTGCGCGTGAGTGAAGAGCGCATGCGGACGCTGGCGGATGCCGTGCCGCAGATCATCTGGGCGAACAACGCCGAGGGCGTGGCGAACTATTTCAACCAGCGCTGGGGTGAGTTCACCGGCCTTTCCTTCGAGGAATCCGCCGTGGCCGGCTGGCAGGCGATCGTGCATCCCGACGACGCGCCGGCTTCCAAGGAACGCTGGCTGCGCGCGCAGGCGACGGGCGAAGTCTTCGACACGGAATACCGGCTGCGCCGCGCGGATGGTGAATACTGCTGGTTCATCGGTCGCAACGTGCCGGTGCGTGATGAGGAGGGGCACGTGACCGGCTGGTTCGGCACGGCGACGGACATCCATGAGCTGAAGAAAGCCGAGCGCGCGCTCGGCGAGTCGAGCGAGCGCCTGCGGCTCATCGTCGAAAGCGCGGAAGAGCACGCCATCATCACCAAGGATCTGGAGCGCCGCATCACGAGCTGGAATCCCGGTGCTGAGCGCACCGTCGGCTACACCGCGGAGGAGATCATCGGCCAGTCGTGCGACGTCATCTTCACCCAGGAAGACTGCGCCATTGGGCAACCCGAACTGGAGGTGACAACGGCGCTCGCGGATGGCCGCGCCTCCGATGAGCGCTGGCATGTGCGCAAGGATGGGAGCCGCTTTTGGGGCTCCGGCGTGATGCTGCCGATGCGCGACCGCCCCGGCGGCGCGGTGATCGGCTTCCTGAAAATCTTCCGCGACGAAACCGAGCGCCTCCGCGCTAGGGACGCGCTGGAGGGAAGCCGCGCCGAGCTCTGGGCGGCGCTCCAGGAAACCGAGCGCGCCCGCGCCGAAGCCGAAAGCGCCAGCGTCGCGAAGGACCACTTTCTCGCGGTGCTCTCCCACGAGCTGCGGACGCCGCTCACCCCGGTCATCATGGCGCTGCGCATCCTCGCGCGGGACCGCAGCCTTTCCCCCGCCAGCGCCGAAGCGCTCGCGATGATCCAGCGCAACGTCCAGATCGAGGCGCACTTCATCGATGACATGCTCGACGTGACGCGCATCGCGCGCGGCAAAATGGAGATCGTCCGCGAGCCGACGAGTCTGCACGAGGCGATCACGCAGGCGGTCGAAATCGCCGCGCCCGACATGCAGGGGAAAGCGCAAACGCTCACCGTCTCCCTCCACGCCGGAGAGCACACTTTGCAGGGCGACTCCCGGCGGCTCCAGCAGGTCTTTTGGAACCTGCTGAAGAACGCCTCCAAGTTCACCCCGGCACGCGGGGCGATCTCCATTTCCTCACGCAACGAGGCTGGCCGGATCGTGGTGGAAGTGCGCGACTCGGGCATCGGCTTCGAGCCGGACGCGGCGGAGCGGATCTTCATCGCCTTTGAGCAGGCCGACAAGGCGGTGACGCGCGAGTTTGGCGGCCTGGGACTGGGGCTCGCGATCTCCAAGGCGACGGTCGATGCGCACGGCGGCGCGCTCCGGGCCGAAAGCGCCGGCCCGGGGAAAGGCGCAAGCTTCATCGTCGAGCTGCCGCTCACCACAGAGAAATGATGGTGCTCCGCTCCGGTGACGCCCGCAACGGCCGCGAGCCATGATGGCCGGCCACAAAGCAAACCTCGATGACTCCGACCTTCGCTGAACCTCTCCCCTTGCGCGTCTTCGTGGTCGAGAATCACCCGGACACGCTGAAGTATCTGGCGATGTATCTCGGCCAGATCGGGCACACCGTGGTCGCCGCCCGCAGCATGGAAGAAGCGCTCGCCGCGCTCCCGGACGCGGATTGCGACGTGCTCATTTCGGACATCGGCCTGCCGGATGGAGATGGGTGGGAGCTGCTCCGCCGCGCCCGCCTGCCCCGGCCGATCTACGCCATCGCGATGAGCGGCTTCGGCTTGAACGCCGATCGCGTGCAGAGCAAAGCCGCTGGCTACCGGCACCACATCCTGAAGCCATTCGACCCGGATGATCTCGATGCTTTGCTGAAGGAAGCCGCGCAGGAACTGACCGTGCTCCACGCGCACTGAGGCGGCTGCTCGATCGGACACCGAGGCAGGGTGTGGGAGCGGAGCTAGCACATTGAGGTGCGCGGTTTCGGTGCGGCATGCGATAAAGCTGCGATGAGCAACGCCCCGAGCCCTCGCAACCTCCTCCAGACCTTTTTCCAGCCGCCGCTCGATTGGCTGCTGCTCGCGGTGCCTGTCGCCTTTGCGATGCGCTATGTGCCGGGGTGGAAGAACGAGACGGTGCTCTTCGTCATCGCCGCGGTCGGCATCATCCCGCTCGCCGGCTGGATGGGGCGCGCGACCGAGGCGCTGTCGGAGCGCGTGGGACCGGGCGCGGGCGGCCTGCTGAACGCCACCTTCGGCAACGCGGCTGAGCTGATCATCGCGCTGGTGGCACTTTCCAAAGGGCTGACCAGCGTGGTGAAAGCATCGCTCACCGGCTCGATCATCGGCAACATGCTGCTCGTTCTCGGCGCGTCTGCCGTCGCGGGTGGCGTCCGGTTTTCGACCCAGAAGTTCAACAAAACCGCGGCGCGCGTTTCCTCCACGTCGCTCGGCCTGGCGGGCATCGCGCTCATCATTCCCACCGTTTTCCACGTGACCGCGGAGGCGGCGCCGGGCGGCTGGAGCCATGAAACGGAGCAGCGGCTTTCGCTCGCCATCGCGGTCGTGCTGCTCGTCACGTATCTGCTTTCGCTGCTCTTCTCGCTCGTCACGCACAAGAGCCTTTTCAACGGGCCGGTGGGCGAAGAAGCAGTGTCCAGCGAGGTCGCCGAGCCGCGGCCCGTCGGCACCGCGATCGCGATGCTCGGGGTCGCGACGGTGCTCGTTTCTTTCCTCAGCGAGTTCCTCGTCGGCTCGATCGAAGCCGCGCGGCAGAGCCTCGGGCTCACGGAAACCTTTGTCGGCGTGGTCGTCGTCGCGATCGTCGGAAACGCGGCGGAGCATTCCACCGCCGTCTGGGCGGCGATGAAAAACAAGATGGATCTGAGCCTCAGCATCGCCGCCGGGTCGAGCGCGCAGGTGGCGCTCTTCGTCACGCCGGTGCTGGTTTTTGCGTCGTATGCTTTTGGCCAGCCGATGAACCTGGAGTTTTCGCTGCCCGAGATCGTCTCCATCGCGCTCGCGGTGTGGCTCGTCGCCGAGATCAGCGGCGACGGGGAAAGCAATTGGTTCGAGGGCGTGCAGCTCCTGTCGGTTTACGTGATCCTTGGCATCCTGTTTTTCTACCTCCCCGACGCTCCGCACGGCCATGTGCCTGCCGCCGCTGGAGCGAAGTAAGGCGCTTGCCGATCCGCGCGGCAACCCGTCGCGGGCGCGGTGCGCATTCGGGTTTGCGCTTTGGGGGATCGCAGGAAGAATGCGCCTCCTTTTATGCCAGAAATCACCGAGTCCCAAGTCCGTGAGTCGCTCGCCACGGTGCGCTATCCGGGGTTCAGCCGCGACATTCTTTCCTTCGGGCTGGTGAAGGAAATCCGCGTCGCCGGCAGCGACGTGATGGTGCAAATGGCGCTGACCACCAGCGATCCGCGCGTGCCGCAGCAGATCAAAGCAGAGTCGGAAACCGCGCTGCGCGGCGTTCCGGGCATCGGCCAGGTCGCCGTGAAGATCGACATCCAGGCACCCGCACAGCCGCCACCGGCAGCCGGAAGCGGCCAGCAGCAGGGCCAGGGAATGTCCACCCAGATCGAAGGCGTGCGGCACGTGATCGCCGTCGCGAGCGGCAAGGGCGGCGTCGGAAAATCGACCGTCGCCGCGAATCTCGCCATCGCGCTTCAATCCGCCGGGCACTCCGTCGGCCTGTGCGATTGCGACCTTTACGGGCCGAGCATCGGCTTGATGTTCGGCACGAATGAGCGCCCGCTCGCCGACGAGGAAACCAACCGCATCTTCCCCATCGAGCGCTTCGGGCTGCGGCTCATGTCGATGGGCTTTCTGCTGGAAGATGGCGCGCCCGCGATCCTGCGCGGCCCGATGGTTACCAAATACACGCAGCAATTTCTGCGGCAGGTGGACTGGAGCGAGCTCGACTTCCTCGTGCTCGACCTGCCGCCCGGCACCGGCGACATCCAGCTCACGATCGTGCAGACCGTCGCCCTCGCTGGCGCGGTCATCGTGACCACGCCGCAGGAAGTCGCGCTGATCGACGCCCGCAAAGCCGCCTCCATGTTCTCGAAGGTGAACGTCCCGATCCTCGGCCTCATCGAAAACATGAGCTACTTTCTGAGCCCGAGCGACGGCATCCGTTACGACATCTTCGGCACAGGCGGCGGCGAGCGCGAGGCTGCGCGTCTCGGCGTGCCGCTGCTCGGCCAGATCCCGATCGATATCGCCACGCGCGAGGCTGGTGATCGCGGCATGCCGGTGACGGCGGCAGACCCCAGGAATCCAGTGGCGCAGGCATTCCTCGAGATTGGTCGCAAACTGGCGCTGCTCGTGGAAAAGTGACGCTTCTGCTTGTCGCGACACGCTGCCCTTGACTAAAGGGATCGGCGGTTGCGTCGAAGCTCGCTCGTGCAAACGCCGCCGCCCCAAACTTCTTTGCGAGAACCGCCCCACCCTGCCATGACCCCAACGAAGGAAGAAAACTCCTCACTCGTCCGAGAGTCGCTGCTTTATAAAGAGTTCCTCGCGGAGCGGGAGGAAATCCTCCGGCACAAATGGTTTGAAAGCGAAAAGGCCGGACACGACATCGGCTTTGAAAAAGCGCTGCTCGACTGGATTGTGAAACACCGCTCCTCGTGGCGTCAGCAGCGGCAGCGCGAGCCGATCGCCCTCCCCTCGTAGCCTTGCGGGAACCGGGAGGTCTGCGCCGCAGTTTCGCCGTTGATCCGGGAACCTCGAAAGCACTTTCCCGCTGCTGCCGGCTCCTGTTTCACGCCTTTGAATTTCAGGGACTCCCGCGACGGGAAAATGCCCGAACGCTGTTTTTTTCAGACCTCCCATGCGATCCCGCGCGGTCGCCAAGGCTGATGACGCCAGACACTTCTCCTCCTCTGCCACCGGCCCCGAATGCCACGCTCGTCCTCGATGCCGCGGCGATCGACCGGGCGCTCAAGCGTATCGCACACGAGATCATGGAGCGGCACCCGGACGTCTCCACGATCGCGCTGATCGGCATCCCTTCGCGCGGCGTGGAAATCGCGCGGCGCCTCGCCGCGCACGTGGAGCAGGTGAGCGGCGTGCGCGTGGAATCCGGCGTGATCGATGTCTCGATGCACCGCGATGATCTGCACACGCGCCGCCGCATTTCAGCCGTCCAGCCGAGCCGTCTGCCGCACGAGCTCGCGGGCAAGACCCTCATCCTCGCCGACGACGTGCTTTTCTCCGGCCGCACCATCCGCG
>CAXSDZ010000143.1:8068-12053 GCA_964235505.1 uncultured Chthoniobacteraceae bacterium | reverse complement strand
GGATGCCCGCGTCGGCGTGGACGGGCAAGGGCGTGCCGCCGAAGCAGCTCTCGCTGTTCGGTGTGCCCGAGGGCTCGCCCGTCCTCGCGTACGCCGCGCTCGACCGCGACGCGTGCGAGATGGAGCTGAAGAAGCGCGGCATCTACACGGACTTGAGCGTCTTTTACCACTTCACCGTCGGGCCGGAGGACGGCTACCCGGCGGAGCTTTTCGCGGAACTCGAAGGCAAGCCGGAGCGCAAGGATACCTACGGCCTGATCACGATTTCGCCGAAGCTGTGGGAAGTGAGGAACAAGGTGCTCGTGTCGCTGCTCACCCACAAAAACGCCTACACCGGACTGCGCTACGTCGATGATCCCGCGCTCGCGATTGTGGAGATGCAGAACGAGGATTCGGTATTTTTCTGGAACCCGCTCGGTCAACTCGCCGAGGGCAAAAAGTGGCCGCAGCATTCCAAAATGCTGCGCCAGCGCTGGTGCGATTGGGTGAAGGCAAAATACAAAACCGACGACGCGGTGAAGACCGCGTGGGGCGCTTTCGATGAAAAGCTCGCGAGCGGCGAGCTGAAGCTCATGGGCCCGTGGGAGCTCGCGGGCGAGGGGCCGCGCGGGCCATTTGCCGGCCAGACGAAACGCGCCGGCGACTACATCCAGTTCCTCGCCGAGATGCAGCGCGGCTTCTTCGAAAGCTGCGAAAAGGCGATGCGCGCGGCAGGTTTGAAATGCGCCACGATGACGACCGCGTGGCAGGTCGGCGGCGCGGCGAGCGACGCGGCAAACACCTGGACTGACACGGTCGGATCGGTGATCGATCGCCACAACTACGCCGGCGGCGGCGCGGGCGGGCACGGCATCGCGGAGGGGAAAGTGAACAACGAATCGCACCTGCGCGCGCCGGGCGGAGGCATCTTTTCCGTCGGCATGAAGCAGGTGGAAACGCAGCCCTTTTCCATCTCGGAATGGACGCAAAGCGCGCCAAATCAGTGGGCTGCGGAAACCGCGCCGATCCTGGCTTTTTACGGCATGGGTTTGCAGGGTTGGGACATGTCGAGCCACTTCGCGCAAAGCGGCACGCGGCTCGCAGATGGCTGGGGCGGCGGCTCGTATGTTTCCGACCTGCCGCAGTTCATCGGGCAGTTTCCGGCGCTCGCGTTTGCCCTGGCTCGCGGACACATCGCGGAGGCGCCGATCGTCGCCGCACGGAGGCTCACGCAGGACGACATTTTCTCCGGCAAAGACCCGCTGAAGCAGGACTTCACGAAAGGCGGCTTTGACGTGAAAACCTTGGAAAACGCAGGCGGCACGCCGTCGCAAGCCTTCGCGATCGGGCGCGTGACGGTGGCCTTCGACGGCGGCAAATCGGAGTCGGCGGACTTCAGGAAATATTGGGATGAGAGTAACAAGATCATCCGCTCCGCGACGGGCGAGCTGACGTGGGATTACGGCCGCGAAGTGATCACCGTGCAGACGCCGAAGACGCAGGCGGTGATCGGCAAAACGGGCGGGCAGACATTCACGTTGCCGGGCGTCTCAGCGACGTTCAAAACGCCTTTTGTCAGCACCATCTTCACGCCGCTCGACGATCTCCCGCTCGCGCAATCCCGGCGCATCCTCATCACCGCCCTCGCGCAAAATAAGCCGACCGGCGCACGCTACAATGCGGACGGCACGGTTCTCGAAAGCACCGGCACCGCGCCGCTGCTGCTGGAACCAGTGCAGGCGACGCTGAAGCTCGCCGGAGCGGCTCCGAAGCTCGTCCGCGCGTGCGATCACTACGGCGTGCCGATGGGAAAAGCCGTGCCCGTCGCGGCGGACGGCACCTTCGCGATCGATGGCACGTATCGCGCGTATTATTACGAGGTTACGCGGTGAAAAGTTCTGCCGCGTGCGGCGGCGCTGCGCTTTGGGAGCAGGCAAGCAACGCAGGATCTTGCCAAAGCACTTTCCGCTGCCGGACCGTCGCGACGATCACCAGTCTCACGCGGTCAAAGCTTGCGAAGACCAGGCCCGAATTCGCACTCGATACGCGCTCGGCGCCGCACGCGCGCTGAAGCAGCGCGCGGGGCAGCGTGGATGCGGCGTCCCACGCGTTGGTCAGCGTCGCGCCCGTCATCGCCGCGAATTTCGCCACCGCGCGATCCATCGTCAGCGCGGAACCGGCGAAGTTCGGCGCGCCGGGCTGGCGGACGATGCGGTCTTTGCCCACCTCCATCGTGAGATCGCCGAGCGTGTAGCGGCCCGGCGGCGCGCCTGCCGCGGCCATCGCATCGGTCACGAGCAGGGTGCGCGCGGAGCCTTTTGCGCGGGCGAAAGCCTGCACCACTTCCGCCGGCAAATGGATGCCATCCACGATGATGCTGGCAGCGAGGCGATCCTCGCCGAGCTGAGCAAACATCGGGTTTGCGTGGCGATGCATCGTCTGCGGGCAGCCGTTGCCGAGGTGCGTGGAAAGGAGCGCACCGGCATCCGCGGCGCGCCGGATTTGCGCGGTGTCGGACATCGTGTGGCCCACCGCCGGCAGCACGCCTTCGCGCCGGAGCTGACGGATGAGCGGCAGTGCGCCCTTCAACTCGGGCGCGAGCGTGACCAGGCAAATGCCGCCCTCGGCCGCGCACTGCCATCGCCTCCACCAGCGCAGGTCCGGCGGGCGCACCGCCGCGAGCAGATGCGCGCCGCGCGCTCCGTCTGCGGGCGAGATGAACGGCCCTTCCAGATGAAAGCCTGGGACTGAGCGCCGCACTTCCGCGTCGGTGGAAAGCGCGGCCACCAGCTTCCGAAACAGCCCCTCCAGCCGCTCCGAATGGTGCGTGACGATCGTGGGCAGCACCTGCGTGCAACCGTGCCGCCACAGGGCGCGCACCGCAGCGGCAATCTGCTCCGGCGCGGTGTCCGGATGGTTGAAGTCAACACCGGCAAAGCCGTTGCATTGCAGGTCGCAGAAGCCGGGACCGAAGACGAACTCCGCCGCCCCGCGAGTGCGTTTTCGCTCCAGCAGACGCCCGCCTTGAAAGGTGAAGGTCCACACTTCGCCCGTGCGATAATGAGCCGCGCGGAGCTGGTGCGCGGCAGACGCGACGCGGGCGGTTTTCACGCGGCTTCGTCTACCAGTCGCTGCAGGTTCGCCATGCAGATGCGGCTCGCCGGTTCCGCATTTGCGGAAAAGGCGTCCCCGGCTGGCAGATGCGTGCTTTCCGCGTCGAGCGGCACGGTGCGCCAATGCGTCTCCAGCGTGATCCAGCCGCGGTAGCCTTGCTGCTTGAGCGCGGAAAACTGCGCGGGAAAATCGACCTCTCCCGAGCCGAGCTCCACGCAGGTGCTCGCAGCTTTTCGCCCGTCGCGTTGAGCGTCTTTCACATGCACGTGGATGGTGCGATCAGCCACGGCGGCGAAGTCTTCGCGCACGGGATCGGGCGCGGCGTCGAGAAAGAGCACGTTGCACGGATCCCACACGACGCCGAGCTCCGGCACGGCCGGGAGATGCCGCAGGACCTCGCGCGTTTCGCCACCGGTCCCAGCGAGGCAGCTCGCTTCATTCTCCACGCCGATGCGGATGCCCGCGCCGCGCGCGAGTTCGAGGAGCGGTGGGAATTGCGACGCCGCACGCGCGAGATCGTCCGCCGTGGTCGGATGCTCGCAGCGCAGAAAGGTGAACACGCGGACGAGGTCGCAGCCGAGGATCTGGGCTGCTTCCACAGCGCGCTTGAAGAGTTCGATGTGCTCCGCGATTTGCGCCGGAGCATCCACGGGGCACTTGAATACCGGCGACGCGCAGCCCGCAATGGCGAGTCCCGCATCATCGCAGCGAGAGCGCACTTCACGGAGCTCGGCGGGCGTGAGGTCCTTGAAGGCCTTGCCGAAAAGGCTGCGCAGCTCGATGCCTTCAAGCTGAAACTCGCATGCGAAGCGGATGAGCGTGTCGAGGTCTTGCGAGACTTCGTCGGAAAGAATGGCGAGTTTGCACCAGCGGGTCATGCGCTTCGAGATAG
>CAXSDZ010000143.1:1008-8058 GCA_964235505.1 uncultured Chthoniobacteraceae bacterium | reverse complement strand
CGGATGCGCGGATGCGCGGCTACAGCAGCGCGGCTGAGTCGGAATCGAGGTAGAGCCGAGCGGCTGCATGCTGGCGCAGGATGCTTGCGGGGCAGCTCGTCGCGATCGGGCCGTGCAGGGTGTCGCGCACCGCTTGCGCTTTGCGCGGTCCGGGGACGACGCAGAACAATTCGCGACCTCCGAGCAGCGCGGGAATGGTAAGCGTGAGTGCGCGGCGCGGGACGGCGGCGAGATCGGGAAAGCAGCCGTCGTGCACCTGCTGCTCGCGGCAGGCGGCGTCGAGATTCACGAGCTTCACAAGATGTGGATCGGCGAAGTCGGCGACGGGCGGATCGTTGAAAGCGAGGTGGCCATTCTCTCCGATGCCGAGGCAGACCACATCGATTGGCGCTACGGCCAGCAGTGCGGCGTAGCGCGCGCATTCCGCGTGTGCATCGAGAGCTTCGCCGGAGATGCCGTGGAAAGCGCGCGGCTGGATGCGCGAAAGCACGCGCTGCTGCTGATAGCGACGGAAGCTCGCCGGATGCGGGGCATCGAGCCCGGCGTATTCATCCATATGGAAAAGCGTGACGCGCGGCCAATCCACGGCGGCTCGCGTCAACGCATCGAGCAGCTCATTTTGTGATGGCGCGCTGGCGAGGATCACGCGCGCTTCCCCTTGCCGCTCGAGGGCAGCCTGAATCGCGTCTGCCGCATCCGCCGCGGCGGCGGCGCCCATCTCGACGCGAGAGCGATAAACAGTGACGCGGAGCTTGTCGGAATGCCACGACTTCGCGCCGGGCATAGTGGCTGGGCCGGAGGGTTTGCCGCTGCTCATCAGGCGATTGGAAGGGTTCAAGCGCGTGCTAATCTAAGCGCGGAGGGAGCGGAGATTGGAGCCTCCTCACGTCGGCTGCTACGTGCCGGCTACGTGGCTGCCCGGAGTTATGAAAGTATCCCCTTCACCACTTTTCCATGCACGTCGGTGAGACGGAATTGCCGGCCTTGGAAGCGGAACGTGAGCCGCTCGTGGTCGATGCCGAGCAGGTGCAGGATTGTCGCCTGGAAGTCATGCACGTGAACGGGATCAGCCACGACGTTGTAAGCGAAATCATCCGTCTCGCCGTAGCTGATCCCGGGCTTGATCCCCGCGCCGGCCATCCACGTGGTGAAGGCATACGGATGGTGGTCGCGGCCCCAGCTTTTCACGTCGGCGATGTCGCCCTGCAAAAACGGCGTGCGCCCAAACTCGCCGCCCCAGACGACGAGCGTGTCTTCCAACAAGCCGCGCTGCTTCAAATCTTTCACCAGCGCGGCGCTCGGCGCGTCGGTATCCTGGCACTGGATTTTGAACTGCGTCGTGAGGTTCCGGTGATGATCCCAACCCGCATGGAAGCACTGCACAAAGCGGACGCCGCGCTCCACGAGCCGGCGCGCCATGAGACAGTTGTAGGCATACGATCCTTGCCGCTTCACCTCCGGGCCATACATCGCGAGCGTCTCGGGCGTTTCGGTCGAGAGATCGGTCAGCTCCGGCACGCTGGCCTGCATCTGGTAAGCCATCTCGTATTGCGCGATGCGGGTCTGGATTTCCGGGTCGGCGAACTCCGCGTAGTGCTGCTCGTTGAGCTGCGCGAGATCGTCGAGAAGTCCGCGGCGCACGCTGCGGCTCATGCCGTCCGGGTTCGATAAATACAAGACCGGATCGCCGCTGCCGCGAAAACGGACACCTTGGTATTTGGAAGGAAGAAAGCCCGAGCCCCAGTAGAAGTCGTAGAAGATCTGCCCACACGACGCCTCCTTGTCGCGCGAGGTCATCACCACAAATCCGGGCAGCTCTTCGCTTTCTGTGCCGAGGCCGTAAGTCGCCCACGCGCCCATGCTGGGTCGACCGGGCTGCTCGCTGCCAGTGAGGAAAAACGTGATTGCCGGCGCGTGATTCACCGCCGTCGTGTGCATCGACTTGATGAAGCAAAGGTCATCCACGATCTCCGCGGTCTTCGGCATGAAATCGCAGACCCACGCGCCGCTTTTCCCATGCTGCTGAAAGCCCGTGAACGGCGGCAGGATGAGCTTCGCCTTTTGCCCCTGCGTCATCGTCGAGAGGCGCTGGTTTTTATGCACGCTCTCGGGCAGCTCCGTGCCGCGCAGCGCCTCCAGGCCGGGCTTGTAGTCGAAGGTGTCGAGGTGCGGCGGCGCGCCGTTTTGCAGCAGGTAGATGACGCGCTTCGCCTTCGCGGGAAAGTGCGGCAGCTCGGGCAGCCCATGCGCGCCGAGGCGCTTGTCATCGGGCTTTGCGGCCGATGTGCCGCCGAGAGAGCCGGAGTCGGCGAAGAGCCTGTTTTCACCGAGCAGCGAAGCGAGCGCGGCGGTGCCGACGCCGAGCGTGCCTTTCGAGAAAAACTGACGCCGAGTGAGGTAAGCGGCGCGGGCTTGGGCGGGGGTCATTTGGGAGTCTTGGAAAAGAAACTTCCGAGAGGCAGGCGGATTGCCGGAATGCTGGCGCACTCGAGGAAAGCGTCGCCAGAGAGCAACAGCTTCTCGCCGTAAGCCGCACCTTGGAGATTACGATAAACCTCCACCGCCCGCTCTTTCGCGATCACGATCCAGTATTCCTGCACACCGTTTTCGGCGTAGAGAGAGACATTCGCGCGATCCAAAGCCAGCGTGCTCACCGCCACTTCAACAACAAGCGCCGCGGTGTGGGGGTGAGCCTCCTCAAAATCCTCGGCGCTTCCTATCACCACCGACGCGTCCGGCTCGGGCATGGAATCCGTGAATCGCATCGGCTGATCCTGTCGCACATAGCAGCCCGCAGGAGCGATGGCGTGCAGCGTGTCGTAAACGCGCGTCGTGACAAAGGCATGCAGCGGCGACTTGGACATTTTCTCAATGATGATTCCGCGGATCAATTCGGTGCGTCGCCCGTTCTCATTACGCTCCGGCATCTTCTCATACACCTCGACCGAGAAGCGGGGAATGCGTTCGCGAAACTCGGGAAGCTCCAGGATTTCGGTGTTCATGGCGCGGCAGGCTACTCCTTGGTCAGCACTTCATCCATGTTCAAAAGCAGGCTCGCGAGCGCGGTGTGCGCGGCGAGCTCGGGCGGCGCAAGGAGCGGATCTGGCTTGGATTCGCCGGTCGCGATGAGCTTCTTTGCGGCGGCAGGATCGGAGGCGTATTGCTGGCGCAATCGATCCAGCGCAGCAGTGAGGACCGCGCATTCCTTGTCGCCCGGCAGGCGAGCGGTGCAGAACCGGAAGGCGAAGGCGAGGCGCTCGGCATCGCTGGCCGCGCCGTGCTTCAGCATGCGCTCGGCGAGGGCGCGCGCGGCTTCCGTGTAGGTTACGTCGTTCAGCGTCACCAGCGCATGGAGGGGCGTATTTGTGCGGCCGACTTTTACCATGCATTGCTGCCGGCTGGAGACATCGAAGAAGAGCGTCGGGCCGACGATGCGCCGCCAAAACGTGTAGAGACTGCGGCGGTAAAGCGCGTCGCCGTGGTCCTGCTCGTAACGGATTTGGCCGAAGGTCGCATCCTCCCAGACGCCTTCCGGCTGGTAACCTTTCACCGCGGGGCCGCCGAGTTTTTCCACGAGCAGGCCGCCCATCGCGAGCGCCTGGTCGCGCAGCATCCAGCTCGGCAGGCGGAAGCGCGAACCGCGCGCGAGGAGGCGATTCTCCGGGTCGCGCTCGGCCATGCCGGACGGGATTTTGGAGGACTGGCGGTAGGTCGCGCTCGTCACGAGGAGGCGCACGAGGCGCTTCACGTCCCAGCCGCTTTCGCGGAAATTGACCGCCAGCCAGTCGAGCAGTTTCGGGTGGCTCGGCGGCTCGCCCTGCACGCCGAAGTCGTCCGCCGTTTTCACCAATCCCGTGCCGAAAAACTGCTGCCAAAATCGATTCACCGTGACCCGCGCGGTGAGCGGGTGCTCGGGTGAGACGAGCCACTTCGCCAAAGCCAGCCGGCTCACGGGCGAGCCGGACGGCAGCGGAGGCAGAACCGCTGGAACGCCGGGCGCGACTTTCTCGGCGTGGTTCTCGTAGTTGCCCTTCACCAGCACGAACGTCTCGCGTGGCTCCTTCCGCTCGCGCATCACCATCGTGCGCGGAAGCGCTTTTTCCGCGGTCTCGCGCGCGGCCTTGGCGGCGTCGGCGGCTTTTTTCGCGGAGGTCAGGCGCGGCTCGGTGTTCAGGTAAAAGTCGGTGATCGCCTTTCGCTGGTTCTCGGTCCGCACCTCCGGTGCCAGCGTCAGCGCGGCCTGGACGCCATTCGGCATCGGGCGAAGGCGCGCGGGCGCGGCATCGGTGATCGAGATGCGAAAGTGCCCGAGCGCGTGCTGCGCGTGCGGCGAGCGGAAGATCAGCCGGAAGGAAAGCACCTCCTCCGGGCGATAGCCGTTGAAAGGCTTTTTCAGCACGAACGTGGCGACGTGCGGCTTGCCAAACTCCGGCTGGACCGCCCAGCCCGTCTCGTTCTTACCATCGAGCACCGCGCTCAGCGGCCAGCCCGCCTGCTCGAAGTCCGCACCGACGACTTCGAGTTCCGGCGGCCCGCCGCCACCGAGCACGACCAGCTCGCTCAGCACGAAGTTCCCGTTTTCCGCACGACCGGGGCCGCCATTCACGAGCCCCTCGTCGGGCAGCGCCTCCAGCCGGATGCCGTTCACGTTTTTCAAGCGCGTGCGCGCCATCACTAAGAACTCGTCCGTCGCCGGGTTCGCCCCCTCCGCGCGCACCGCGCCGTCCGGCTCGATCGTGAGCCTCGCGCCGGCTTCGCTCGTCGCCTCCTCGGGCCGCAGCACCTCCCACGCGATCGGCTCGAGCGCGGCGCCGCCGCCCGTCAGCATTTTCTCCCATTGCCCTTGCTCGTCGCGCAGCTTTTTCTCGAGTTCGTCGCGCTCCTTCTTCGCCCGATCCGCGGCGGTCTTGAGATCGGCAACTTTCTTCTGCTCTTCCGCCGTGGCCAGCGAGAGCACCGGATTCGCCAGTCCGCCCGCATCGTTGCCGCCCGTCTCCTCGATCGAGTTGAAGAACGCGGAGAGCCCGTAGTATTCGGCCTGTTTGAGCGGGTCGAACTTGTGGTCGTGGCAGCGGCAGCAGTTGAAAGTAAGCCCCATCCAGACCATTCCCGTCGTCTCCGTGCGGTCCATCACATAGTCCACGCGCGACTCCTCCGCGATCCGCCCGCCTTCGCCATTGATCATGTGGTTCCGGTGAAATCCCGTGGCGA
This sequence comes from uncultured Chthoniobacteraceae bacterium, assembly GCA_964235505.1. GTDB lineage: Bacteria > Verrucomicrobiota > Verrucomicrobiia > Chthoniobacterales > Chthoniobacteraceae > CAXSDZ01. Next base: position 2,847 of record CAXSDZ010000143.1, on the reverse strand, counting down.
CCTGACGCCCGATTTTCGAGTCTGGAATCCATGAAGCCAGGAATGAAGCTGCGCTCGCGTGCTCCTTCGTTTTCTTGGGTTCCTCCCTTTCAGATTCCTCTCCGTCCGGCAGCAGATCGCCCGCGAGTTGCTCGATCGTCCACTGGTCGAACGGCATGTTGGCATTCAGCGCACTGACTGCCCAATCGCGCCAATACCACATCGCGCGCGTCGGGTCGCCCTGGTAGCCATTCGTGTCGGCGTAGCGCGCCGCGTCCAGCCACTCCCACACCATCCGCTCGCCGTAGCGCGGCGAGGCGAGCAGGCGATCGACCTGCTTCTCGTAGGCGTCCGGCGAGGCATCTTGCAGAAATGCGTCGAGCTCTTCCAGCGTTGGCGGCAGACCCGTCAAATCGAGCGAAACGCGCCGCAGCAGCTTCGGGCGATCGGCTTCGGGAGAAAGCGCGAGCCCTTCCGTTTGCAAACGCGCAGAGATGAACGCGTCGATCGGATTCCGGGATTTCGGGATTCCCGGATTCCGGGAATCACCGCCGGTGTCGCGCTCTTTCTCCAATCCCGAAATCCCGGATTCCTGAAATCCCGGAATGGCAGGTCTCCGGGGTGCCACGAATGCCCAATGCTCCGCCCACGGCGCGCCTTCCTCCACCCAGCGCTTCACCACGTCTTTCTGCGCCGCCGTCAGCGTGCGGTGCGACTTCGGTGGCGGCATCACGTCGTCTTTGTCCGTGGAGAAAATGCGCGCCACGAGATCGCTCGCCGCGCTGTCGCCCGGCTTCACCACCGTGATTCCGTCGAGCGTGCGATACGCCCCTTCCTTCTTGTCCAGCCGCAGGTCCGCCTCGCGCGCCTTGGCATCCGGGCCGTGGCAATGAAAGCAGTTCTCCGACAGGATCGGCTGCACGTCGCGATTGAAATCGACCGGCGCGGCGTGTGCCCGCAGCACAGCGGCGGAGAACACGAAAAGACAAAACAAGCGGGCGCAATTCCGGGGCATACAGGGGAGGCGAACTGTCCCCGAGATAAACCGCAGCGCAAGCCGGGCCTTGGCACAAAAGGAAGCGCGCGAGTGCGACCGGCAGCATGGAAACGCCATCCGAAGCGAGGGCAATGCGCCGCGCTGGAGCGCTACGAATGGAATCCCCGCCCGAAAAGTGACCTGTTTCAGAGCGGTCCGCCGACTCCAACTTGCCGGCTTCCGTCACCCAAATGCCGATGGCCGTGTGCTTCGCATCGGGCGGAGCCGACGGCAGTTTCAGCTCGCTGGCAACCGCGCCGGCCGCTGAAACGCCCATCGGTTTTTCCCCGTGCGAAAGCACCACGAAATCGTGCAGCAACTCGCGTCCGCGGTTTTCGCCCGCCTTCACACTCGTGCGGAGATCGAACCCGAGCACCGCTGCGTGCAGCTCCCACGCGCCGGATTTTTTCGCAGCGGGGCGATACGTCGCCGTCACCGTTTTGCCGTCTTGCACGGTGGCGCGCAGCACGCCCGCATCTCCGCCGGACGCTGGGATTTGCTCCACAGAACGCTCGCGCCACTCGCGCCCATCGAGCACAAAGCCCGGCGTGTAAACAGATTGGGTGCCCCACGCATTTGCGTAGGCGCGCTGCCGCGCGGTCCATGCCTTCGCGGCGAAGCGATCCGGCCAGCCGAGTCCGTCCCAGTAATCGACATGGAACGCGATCGGCACGATTTCCTTCCACAACCGCGGGCTGACTTTGAGCTGCGAAAGCCAGCGTTCCGCCGGTGGGCAGGAGGAGCAGCCCTCAGAGGTGTAGAGTTCCAGCACGTGCGTGCGAGCCGCGGTGCTTTCAAAGGAAACGTCGCCGAACGCGGCGGCA
>CAXSDZ010000143.1:0-998 GCA_964235505.1 uncultured Chthoniobacteraceae bacterium | reverse complement strand
TGGAAAGAGCGGATGCATCACTCCACAGAGTCCGGTGCGGGCTCGATTATTCCCGTGCCGGAAGGAAGCGCGGCGGATGGCCAGGGCGGAGCCGGGCTGGCGCTCAGCAGGAAGCGCGCGTGCGTTCTCGCGGATCGAGCGCGGTTCACCGGCAGCAACCGTCTTGCCCGCATTTCATCACAGCGGCATCGGGAAATTCAGATCCTGCGCGCTTCCCTTTGCCGTGAGGATGCGCACCTGCCCGCCGGACCTCGTGGTGCGCACCGCCCAGCCATTTTTTTCCACCGTCTCGCTTGCGCCATCCACCGCTGGCGCGTCGCCGGCCTGCAGGATGTAGAGCATCGCCATGTGCTGGCCATTTTGCAGGCAGAGCATCACCACCGGGCGCCCCTGCCACTGGACCACGCTCGACCCGATCATTCCCATCGAGAGCGACTCCGCCGGCGGCGGCAGCGTGAGGCCGATGCGCTCCGTGTCCGGCTGCTTGTTCACCCATTTCGCAACCGCTGATGCGTCGAAGCAGACGAATTGCAGCGCTGGCATTTGCTCCGTGAAATTGATCGCCTGGAGTGCCAGCGAGTCCGCCCGGCGGGGGGGTGCGGCGAGGCGCCAGACCGCCAGGGCGGCAAATGCAACGGTGGCAGCGATGCCCAGTGGCACGAGCCAGCGTGGGCGCACGCGGCGCGGCGGGTCTGCATGCGCGGCCAGCAGCACGCGGCTTTTCACCTCCGGCGGCACGGGTAAATCAGCGAACTTCTCGGTCATCACGGAATCGAAACGCTGCATCTCCGCAAACCACGCGGCGAACTCCGGGTCGCGTTTCACCTCCAGCAGCGCCTCCGCAAAGATCGGGTCGAGCGCGTCTTCGGGCCGATACGAAGCGAGCAGCAGACGGGCGGTTTCCTTATCCATCGAGCCCTCCCGCGTTGGATTGAGGAAGGCGGATGATCTTCTGCACGTCGGCGCCGCGCTGCTGCTCGAGAAGCTGCCGCAACAGC
>CAXSDZ010000142.1:0-12117 GCA_964235505.1 uncultured Chthoniobacteraceae bacterium | reverse complement strand
AGATGCAGGCAACGGATGCCCACTTGCTCACGCCGCTGCATCGCTATACGCTCAACGTAATGCTCGGGCAAAGCCGTTTACCGACGTGGGTGGCGGGTGCGGAATACCCGCTTGCGCTTGCCATTTTGAAAGCGTATGAGCAGGTAGGGGACGCGAAGGCCATTCCTGTTGTGAACCGGCTTGCCAACCGTGAAACCCGTAATGAGCGGCAGCGCAAAATACAGGAGGCCGCGGAGGACTGTCTTCCCCTGCTGCGGGCGCATGTCGGTGGCCTGGACGTGGCGCAATCGCTGCTCCGCGCCTCCATGCCGGAAACCAACGCACCCAAAACCCTCCTCCGCGCCGCCTCACAGACGAACGCGCCCCCGGAGGAACTGCTCCGCGCCGCTGACGTGGCTGAACAAGCGCCGCGCAGAGGGCGACCTGGTGGTCTTTGTCTCTGACAATGAGTCGTGGGTGGATGCGGCCGCGAGCCGCCGCAGTGCAACGGCGACGATGCAACAGTGGGAGCGCTTTCGAGCGCGCAACCCGCAGGCACGTCTCGTCTGCATCGACCTCCAGCCCGCCGGCACCACGCAGGCCGCGGAGCGCGAGGACATCCTGAACATCGGCGGATTTTCCGACGCGGTGTTCGAGGTGACCGCGAGCTTCGCCGCAGGTGAGCTGCGGGCGGATCACTGGATCGGATTGATCGAAGCGATCAAGCTTTGATCAGTAGTCTGTAAGTCGCAGCCCCACGCGGGCTGCGCCCGGCCGCGCCTCTCCACAAAGGAGGTGCGGCCGGAGGCGGGAACGCAAATCCGCCACACTGTTCTTTGCTTTTCAACAACCACTCACTGCGCGGCGAATGCCGGCGAGACTACATTGGCATCCGCTGGTTCGACTCCGGCACGTCTCACCACTCTTTGTCGCTGCGCTCACCTTGAGCGGGAGGAATGCTGGTTTGGACTACATGGTAGAGCGCCGCTGCGCGAGCAGCGGAGGTCCCGGGGTTCGAAGCCCGGTTCTGCGAGCAATTCGCGGCATAGCTCAGTTCAAAAACTGCCCACGCCGACGGTTGTCCTCCCGCTCGCCATTTTTCGCGACGAATTCCTGAGGAACTACATCACATGTTTGGTCGCGGGTTCAAATCCCGCCGGTTTCCGCAAGGAGCCGTAGCTCAGCGGTAGAGCAGGCAAAAGCGTTTCTCGATTTCTTGTCGTCGCGAACTTTCCTGTCCGCAACACGCCCACCTTTCGCGGCGAATGCCTTGAGGAACTACATGTTGTCGCGGGTTCGAATCCCGTCGGTGCTGCCACACGCGGCGCCGTAGCTCAGTTGGTAGAGCCCATGTTTCTCACCCACCTTGTCGCCGCGAACTTTCTCCCCAGACCAAACGCCGCACGATTCGCGACGAATGCCGATGAAACTACATCCTTACTACGGACGTGGTCGCGGGGTCGAATCCCGCCAGCCCCATTTTTGCGGGGCTGTAGCTCAGCCTGGATAGAGCACGTAATCATTTCATCACCTTTGTCGTCGCACTCTGCGGCACCCCTTTTCCTCACCCTTTCTTTTATGCAAACCGAATCGCTCCCCAGCCCCATCCACGTCACCGGCGAAGCTACGGGATTTCTGCCCGCGCCGGGCAGCAAAGGCAAGCCGATCACTGTGATTGGCACCGAGCCGATTCGCGCGACCTTTGATGCCACGTGCATCCAGCAGGCGCTGAATTCGCGCGGCGCACCGGGCGTGACTGATCTCGTGCTCAATCCTGACGCACACTGCGGCTATGGCGCGCCCGTTGGCTGCGTGCTCGTCTCGCCCACGCACATTTACCCCGGCCCAGTCGGAGTCGATATCAAGTGCTCAATGAGCCTGCTCCAGCTCGATCTTCCCGCCGACGCGGTGAACGACAAACCGGTGCGCCGTGCGCTCATCGAGGCGATCACCGCGCGCACGCCAACCGGTGCGGGTCGCGGGCAGCGCTCTGCACCGAAGTCTCGCCGCGTCGATCGAGAACTTGGCTTCCGCGTTGCTGTTGAGGGCGCTTCGCGCGAGAACTGCGAACGTCTCGGCATCCCGCCCGAGTGGGCGGACCGCTGCGAAGACTCGGCGCACGTCGGCCACCGTGGTTCGCACGACGACCTTGCGGAGCGGCTCGAACTGCTGCTCCAGAGCGGAGCTTTCCCAAAGTTCACCGAAAAGATGACGCAGCTCGGTTCCTACGGCGGTGGCAATCACTTCGGCGAATGCGAGGTCGTGGAGGTCGCGGACAATGATCGCGCTCGCGCCACCGCGGAAGTCTTTGGACTGCGTGATCACGGCGTCGCCTTCCTGTCGCACTGCGGCTCGCGTGGCTTCGGCTTCCAGCTTGCGCAGGGACAGTTCCGCGCGCTTCAGCAGAAGTTTGCCACGTGGGGCCTGCCGCTGCCGGGACAGGATCGCGAGCTCGTCTACGCGCCGCTTGGCACGCCCGAGGCGGATGCCTACATCGACGACATGTCGCTTGGCGCGAACTTCGCCACGGTGAACCATCTGCTCATCAACGCGCTCGTGCTGGAGGCGTTTCAGGAGGTGATCCCCGGCACTACCGGCCAGCTCGTCTATTTCATCTCGCACAACATCGCGCGTCAGGAAGCCGTGGAGAATCAACTCGCCTGGGTCCACCGCAAAGGCGCCACGCGCGCCTTCCCCGCGGGACATCATGCGTTGCGCAACACGCCTTTCGCCGAGAGCGGCCATCCCATCCTGCTGCCAGGAAATCCGACCGCCGGCTCGGTAGTTATGGTTGCTGAGGCTGGCGCGGAAAAAAGCTGCTACTCCGTGAATCACGGCGCTGGCCGGCAGCGCGGTCGCAAGGCTGCAATCCGCGAACTGGATCAGGCGACCGTCGATCGCGAGTTCGTCGATGCCGACATCCTCACCAACTGCCGCACGTATCCGAAAGACGAAGCGCCCGCGGCTTACAAAGACTTCAACGAAGTGCTCCGCTCGGTGGAACTCGCCGGTCTCGCCAGCGAAGTCGCGCGGCTGCGGGCGCGCTTTGTCATCAAGGACGCCGATGAAAGCCTGAGGGGAGCGGCGTGATGGCCGAGAAAGCTCTCCTCCTCGACGGCTCCGCGGGCGAAGGCGGCGGACAAATCCTCCGCACTTCGCTCACCCTGTCGGCCGTCACCGGCCGGGCGTTCCGGATCGAAAACATCCGTGCCGGGCGTGCTAAACCGGGCTTGCTGCGGCAGCATCTCACCGCGGTGAACGCCACGGCGGAAATCTGCGGCGCGCGCGTGGAAGGCGCGGAGATCGGCTCGCGCGAGCTGAGCTTCAAACCGGGCGAAGTCGTCGCGGGCGAGTATCGCTTTGCGGTCGGCACCGCGGGCAGCGCGACGCTCGTTTTCCAGACCGTGCTCCCGCCGCTGCTGCTCGCTGGCGGCACATCGCACCTCGTGCTGGAGGGCGGCACCCACAACCCGCACGCGCCGCCCTTCGATTTCATCGACCGCTGCTTTCTTACGTTGCTGCGCCGCATGGGCGCTGGCGTGGAGGCGACGCTCGTGCGCCCCGGATTTTACCCGGCCGGCGGTGGCCGCTTCGAAGCCACGATCACTCCCGCGACAAGGCTTCAGCCGATCGAACTTCTGGAACGCGGCGCGCCCGGCGTGCGCCGCGCCAAGGTGATGCTGGCCAATCTCCCCGGCTCCATCGCCGAGCGCGAGCTGGCGCTGCTGCGCGGGCGGCTTTCGTGGCCAGAGGACGCTTTCGTCGCCGAGACCGACTGCGATTCACCCGGACCGGGAAACGCCGTCCTAGTCGAGATCGGCAGCGAGCACGTCACGGAGATCGTCACTGCCTTCGGCGAGAAAGGTGTGCGCGCGGAGGCGGTGATCGAGCGCGTGGTGAAAGACGCTCGCCGCTACATCGCGGCCACCGCGCCCGTGGGCGAATACCTCACCGATCAGCTCCTTCTCCCGTTCGCACTCGCGGGCGGCGGCGCCTTTGCCAGCACCGGCCTGAGCCTCCACGCGAAGACGAACATCGAGGTGATCGAGCGCTTCCTGCCCGTGCGTTTTGAGACCGAGCCCGGCGGGAGCGGGAGCTGTCTTGTCCGCGTGGTGCCCGCGGAAAGCGGGACGTGATTTCGTGCCGAAACGCCAAGGCGTCCGGCGGGTGACGCTTCCCGCAGACTTTGCGTCCTTGCGTGTTTGCGCGAAACCTTTCCGTCGCATGCCTCACCCGACTGACAACATCCCCGCCGGCACGCAGGTCGTGTCGCTGGTGGAAATCCGCGCTTCGCAGAACGCGCTGGCGCATCCGCGCGGCGCGGTCGGGATCGTGACGCGGACGCCGTGCGGGCACGAGGAGCACTTTCTGGTGCGCTTTCCGGATGGCTTCGAGAGCTCGCTGCGGCGCGCGGAGTTCGACGTGCTGCGGCATTTCAAGGATCGGCTCGGTGAGGGACGGACGGACGGCGGCGGGGACTTCGCGCTGGAGCAGTGCGTCATCTTCCGCTGTGTCACCGGCTCGCGCGCTTACGGTTTGGAGAACGAAGCCTCCGACACCGACCTGCGCGGCGTTTACCTCGCACCCGCGGCGATGCACTGGTCGCTTTTCGGTGCGCCGGGACAGTTCGAGGACAGCGACGGGCAGTGGGTTGTGTGGGAGCTGCAGAAGTTCCTCACCATGGCGCTGAAGGCGAATCCGAACGTGCTCGAATGCCTCTACTCGCCGCTCGTGGACCGCATCACCCCGCTCGGCGAAGAGCTGCTCGCGCTGCGCTCTCGTTTCCTTTCGCGCATGATCTTCCAAACCTTCAACGGCTACGCGCTTTCGCAGTTCAAGAAGCTGGAACAGGACCGCCGCAACCGCGGCGAGGTCCGGTGGAAGCACGCGATGCACCTGCTCCGGCTGCTGCTCTCCGGCACCGCGGCGCTGCGCGAAGGGCATGTGCCCGTGCGGGTGGAGGCGCATCGCGAACGGCTGCTGGCGGTGAAGCGCGGCGAGCTGCCGTGGGAGGAAGTGGACGCCTGGCGGCTGGCGCTGCACGCTGACTTCGATCGCGCCATGGGCGAGACCGCGTTGCCCGAGCGCCCGGATTACGAAGCCGCAAATCAATTCCTCCTCCGCGCCCGCCGCGCGGCTGCCGCAGAATCGCAGCCATGACCATCGATCCTCGTCTCCACACGATCGTCGCCGCGCAGCCGTATCCGCTGCTCTTTGCCACGATCAGCGGCGCGCACCTTTACGGCTTTCCCTCGCCGGACTCGGACTTCGACCTGCGCGGCGCGCACGTGCTGCCGCTGGCGAAGTGGGGCGGCCTCGCGGCGCAGGATGAAACCGTGCAGGACGCGCGGGTGATCGACGGGCTGGAGATGGACATCGTCTCGCACGATGCGCGGAAGTTCTTCCGCATGCTGCTGAAGCCGAACGGCTACGTGCTGGAGCAACTCCTCTCGCCACTCATCGTCCACACCACGCCCGAGCATGCGGAGCTCAAAGCCATCGTGCCCGGCCTGCTCACGCGCCACCACGCGCACCACTACCTCGGTTTTGCCGAGACTCAGTGGCAGCTCTTTGCGAAGGAGTCGCCGCGCCGCGTAAAGCCGCTGCTCTACACGTATCGCGTGCTGCTCACCGGCTTGCACCTGATGCGCACTGGAGAGGTCGAGGCAAACCTGGCGACGCTGAGCGCGGACGGCGCGCTGTCTTTCCTCCCAGACCTGATCGCGCGCAAGCTCGCCGGCCCGGAGCAATCCACGATCGAGGATGCCGATGTCGTTTTTCACGAAAGCGCAGTCGCTCGCCTGCGCGGAGAACTCGAAGCCGCCCGCGACGCGAGCGCCTTACCCGAGGCGCCAGGCGAAGCGGGAAGGGCTGCTCTGCACGCGTTGCTCCTGCGGGCGCGCCGCAGGTTTCTAGATGGCTGACGCGATCATCAGTGACGGCCATCCATGCGCCTGAGCGCGTTGGCGCAAGCGTGCACCCGGGCGTCCAGTGAGCCGGTAGCGAGCAGCCATGGTTGCCCGGACTTCGATAGCTGATCGAGATACCACGTGTGCTGGCGGGTGCGGAAAGCGGCGTCGCGGCGGGTGCCGTCCTGAACAAAGGGGAAGTCCGGCGCACATAGGATCGCGAGGTGGTAACGACGAGCAACGAGCTGCTCCAGCGCGGAATTGACGGAGCCGAAAAGGTCGCGCGCATAGAAGAGCGTGGTGAGCGGCGAGGTGTCGCAGAAAAGGAACCGCTCCGCGTGGCGCGCCGCGGCGGTTTCGCGTGCGAGCTGCGTCTCGGCGATGTGGAGCATGTCCTTCGAGCGCAGCTCGCCGCGGCGCTCCTCCCACAACTCCCGGCCGTATTCGGCGACGTGCGCAGTGCGGAAGTGGGCGGCAAGCGCGGTGGTGAGTTTGCTCTTGCCCGAAGACTCGCCACCGAGCACGCACACGCGCTCCACGAACGACGCATACACCGCGGGTGAGAGGAATCGGCGCAGGCCGTGGATGTCCGCACGCAGAGCAGTGCCCGAGATGGGAACGGCGCGCCGGGCTTGATCCACGAGCACGTGCGCGACGCGCGGGGCGCCGGGTTCATGCTCGCGAAAATAGGCAGCGAGTTCCGCGGCAAAGCCATCGCCGTAAGCCTCGCTCGTGAAGACCGCATCGACCGAGGAGACGCCGAGCAGCTCACGGCAGACGCGGCCCACGAAGCGCCGGTGCGTGCGATCTTCCGCATCGTTTGGCGGCAGGATCGCGCCCGGGAGGCGGGCATCGAGCAGCGCTTGCGTGAGCACGAGGCGCTGAGTTTCGGGAAAGAGCTCGGCCAGCCACTGCTCGCGCTTTTCCCGCTCGCAGCCGGGGAGCTCCGGGAGGCTGTAGGAAAGCACGATCACCTCGTCGCACTCCTCAAACGCGCGGCGGATGAGCAGCTCGTGTCCGCGATGCAGTGGGGCGAATTTCCCCACGACCAGCCCGCGGGCGAATCGCTTGTGACTCATGCTCTCTCCCGCTCCAGCAGGCCGCGCCAATGCCGCAACGAGACGAGGGCATTCACCCAGAAAACCGCGTAAAGCGCCGCCGTGATCCAGAGCCCGCGCGAGGCGAAGAGCGGCACGGAGATCGTATTCACGCCGAGCCAGAACCACCACGTTTCCACCCGCCGCGCGACCAGCAGGAGCTGCGCGGCGACACTGCCGGCGAGCACTGCCGAATCGGCGAATGGGGCGAACGCATCGGTGAAACGGTGCAGCAGCCAGCCGTAGCCGACTGCGCCCAGCGCACCTGCCGCGCTGATCAGCGAGAGCGTGGCGGGGCTCGTCTTTCGAATGGGCGATTCCGGCCGCCGATCGCCACGCAGCCAGTGCCACCAGCCGACCGCGCTGGTCCCGATGAAGAAGATTTGCAGCGTCGCATCTGCATAGAGCTTAGCGTCGAAAAACAGCCAACCGAAGAGCGCGCACCCGGCGATGCCGACCGACCACGTGTGCGCGCTGTTGCGGCCCGCGAGCAGGATGGACGCGGCGTTCAGCGCATTCGCGGCGATCTCGACGGCGAGACTCATCGGTGCGCTCCGGGAAGGTCGGAGGTGTATTGCACGAGCTTCCCTTCGGGTGCGTCGAGCGGTTCGATGGTGATCGTCTGCGACTGGCCAAAAAGCGCACGGAGCGCCTCGGTGATTTCCGAGCTGTCGCGCTGCGGCCCGCATATTTGCAAGCGCAGCGAGCCATCGGCGCTTTGGTGCAGCGTCCATTGCGCGAGCGCGAAACGCCCGAGTGCGTGCGTCGCTTCGAGGTTGTTGATCCACTCGCCGGAGTGCGTGCGAAAGCGCACCGGCGGGCGTCCTTCCAAGCCGACCAGCACCGGCTCCAGCCCCTCGAAGCTCAGCGCTGCGAAGTCGCCCGTGCGATAGCGCAGCAGCGGCAGGCAGTCGTTGAAGCCGCCGGTGAGCGTGACCTCGCCGCGCTCGCCCGGCGGGAGCGGCGCGCCGGCGGGATCGAGAATCTCCACGAAGAGTGTGTGCTGGAGCAGCACGTGTCCGCCCGCGGCAGGGTCAGCGACGGCGATCGGGCCGGCCTCGTTCATCGAGTAAAGGTCAAGGACTGGGCAGGAGCAGCGCGCTTCCAACTGCTCGCGCAAGCCCGGCAGCAGCGCCATCGAGGTGGAGAGCAGCGCGCGCGGCTGCACGCGCACGGGCAGCTCCAGCAGCGCGGAAAAGGAGAGCGGATCGCCGGTCAGCACTTCCGGCGCGATCGCGTCGAGATACGCGGCGCGGTCTGCGGGATCGCGCCAGTCATCGGGGTGAAGGTTCAGCTTCACCAAGCCGGACTCGTCGCGAGCGGGCGTGACGGAGGCGTAGGTGAAACACTTCCGCTGCCAGCCGAGCAGCGCTACGCCGACCTGCCCGCGCCCGTGCCGAAGATCGATTCCCGCGCGCCGCAACAAGCGGCAGCGACGGAATCCAGAGCGGATGCCCAGTCGTCCCGCTGGTGCTAAATCGCAGCAGCCGCTCAGTCGGAATGGAATCCGAGACAAACTGGGCAACGTCTCGGCTGAGGTCCGCGCGGCTGGTCGTGGGCACCTCTTCCCACCTCGCCAGCAGCGCACCGTAGCGGCGGAAAAACGGCACCTCCGCGATGCACCGCTCGGCGAAGGGCCGCACCCACTCCGGCAGCTCGCCCGGCTGCCAGCCCACGCGGGCGACGCGCTGGGCACGCTCCCACGCGCACACTTGCTCCACCTCGGCAGCGAGCAGGCGATTCCCGCTTCGGTTTCGGAAGATCGGCGCGCGGGGATGCTCGCGCAGGAAGTGCAGCATCGCGCGACCGGCTTCCGTCAGCGTGGGAAAGCGCTCCTCATCCGCAGCATCGGCGGGCGCGTTCATTCGCGCGTCCATTTGTCGGCGGCTTCCTCTGCGGCTTTGCGGGCGAGCGCTTCGCGGATGGCGCGGGCGCGCTCTTCGGCCGCGCGGGCGGCGCGCATCACGCGCGTGCGCTCGGTGGAAGAAATAGCCGTGAGGCGATCTTGCGCCTGCGCGAGCGTCTCACCCGCGGGACGGTAGCCGAGCCGCGCGAGGGCGAGGCGGGCGAGCTCTTCGCGCCGGTCTGGGTCGCGGAGAAACTTGGCGCTGGCAGCCTGCGCGGCGAGTTCGCGCGCGGTGGGATCGAGCAGCTCCAGCACGTCGCTAGCTTTCGGCTTCACGCCGCGGAACCATTCATCCGCGAGCAGCCAGCAGAAGAGCAAAGTCAGCGCGAGGCGGTTGCGATCTTCCTGCGCGTCGCGACCGGCAAATGCCGCGAGCTCCGCGGCGCCCACGCTGCCGCAGAGCGTCTCGATGAGATCGCCCACCACGGCGGCGACATGCACGCTACCGGCATTGCTGATGCGCGGCTCGGCGAGGAAATCCTCCGGCGCTTCGGCGAGTCGATGGGTGAGCTGTTCGAGCGGTGGACCTTCGCGTTGCATGGGAGAGCGGGAGAATGCCGGGCGAGCGCGATCTTTCAAAGCGCGCGGGGTGCCGCCTTCGTCTCGGACACCGGGCGCGGTGGCGCGCCGTATTTCCGCCGACTCCACTCGCGCGCGAATGCCACCAGATGGTCCCAAGTCGTGACGACGTGCACATTCCAGCCCTGCTCGTCGCGCCCACGGGCAATCGCGCGCATCGGTTCGTGGCTGGCGGCGTGGCGCTCCCAATCCTCCGGGAGGTTCAGCACGAGCGTGCCGCCGCCGCGCGCCTTGCGCAGTGCAGCGACGCAGACGTCCCAGCCGCTCGCGCCCCGCTCGTCTTGATCCCACATCGTGGAAACGCCGTCGTCCGAGATCACGAGGATGTGCGCTGGCCGCGCGTCGCCACGGCGCTCCGCGAAGGTGTCGCGCAGCCGGTGAATCGGGAACGCCGTGCCTCCGCCAAAGTAGCCGGTGAGCACGGCGAGCAGCTCGCGCTCATCGCGCACAAAGCCTCCTGTGCCGTTGAACTGATGCTTGCCGCTCCAGAGCGTGGCCTGCACGCGCGCCCCGGCGCGCAGCGCGGACAGGCAGAGGATCGCCCCGGCGAGCGCCGGGAAGGAGATGAGCTGCTGCGGGTTTTGCATGGAGCCGGAGCTGTCCACGTAGAGGTCGAGATCGAGCGGCTCGCGCGTGGGCGGCAAGTCCTCCGTGGCGCCCCACACGCGCTGCACCGTGGTGAAGCCGGGAATGATCCGCGGGCTCGCGAGCACGCTGCCGAGCCAGTCGGCATTTTCCAGCGGCTCGCCGATGTCCCACCGCTCCAGCCCTTCCGGCAACGGATCGGCGCCGCGCGGACGCTCGCGGCTGGGAAAAGGAACGAGGTGCGGCAGCGCGCGCTCGCGATAGAAACGGATCGCTGCATCGTGATGGGAAAGGTCGAGCCCGGCGGCGCGCAGGATTTCGCCGTATTCGAAAGGCTGCCGCTGCTGGCCGCCCGCGTGCGGCACATTCGCGGCAGCGTCGGCTGGCGGCGCGGCTGGCGCGGGAGCTTCCGCCGGTTCATCGGCGAGCTCCGGATCCTGTGCGGGATGGATCGCGCCTTCGCGCTCGCCGGGCTCCCCTTCGCTCAGCCCCGCCGGTTCGCCGCCGGCAGCGGCGTGGCGGGTGTCGAGCAGCACGTCGAGGATCGGCTGCGAATGCTCGTCTTCGAGAAGGTGCGGCAGCAGCAGCGCGGCGAAGCGTCCGCTCCCTTTCAGCCAGTCGCGCGCGTAAGCTCGCACCACGCGAGCGCCGAGCAGCGCGTCGCCTTCGATCCGGTCGTCCGTCGCGCCGCCGCCGAGCGAGCGGCGCGGGAGGCTCCAGAGGTTTTCGTAGATGCGCAGGTAGAGTGCCCAGACCGCGCCGCCTTTGCCGCGCCCGCTGCGCGTCGCGGCGATGGCGCGATACACCCCGTCCTCGCGTAAGCCGGCGCTGCGCTGGAGCCGATCGTTGATGAGCAGATCGGTGTAGAGATTCGCCACCGTGGGCGCGTGATGCTCCACGGTTGGCAGCGCCCAGCGCATCCGGGAGATCATGCGCCCATGGTCCGTGAGCGTGGCGGGCGCGAGGACGTGGTGGCCGATCTCGTGTGCGAGGATCTCGAGCGGGAAGCCGGAGACGCCGCAGGCGAGCACCTCGGGCAGGCTCACGATGATCGCCTGATCGACGAGGCGGATCATCGCGAAGAAACCCGTGAGCCCTTCGCGCTTCGCCTCGTCCGCGTGCAGGCAAAACGTGGGCGGCCGCAGCCGCGTGAAGCGGCTCCACGCCGCGAGCGCCGCGGGCCAGGCAGCCATCCAGCATTCGCGCAACGCGGCCGGTGATTCGGGCGCAGTGCTCATGCCGGCGGAGGAAGCGCGAAGAGGGTGACAGCGTGCGTGAGCGACGAGGTGAGTGCGAGCGCGTGCGCGGTCGTGGCGGAGCTGGTGACTTCGCCACGGATCGGCACATCGTGCGGCAGCGTTGGGGGGCGTGGCGGACTCGCAGGCCACTCATCCAGCGTCGCGCGGTGAAAGGTCGCGCCGAATGCATCGGCCGTGAGCAGCCAGCAATCATCGGCGCTGCGCACGAGGAAATGCCCGCCCGCCGCCGTCACGCGCGGCGGCTCGGAGAAGAGCCCGCCGAAGCCACGGAAACGCCCGACGCGCTTCGGCTGCGGACGGTCTTCACCGGGCATCCACCACGGCTCCGCCGCGAGTCGCGCGCGGACTTGTGCCCAGCTCGCGCCAGCGGGCGCGCCGACCGCGGCGAAGTCACGGCCGTAGTTGTGCGTCTTCACGATGGCAGCGGTCCACTGGTCGTAGGCGCCGTCGAGCTGGCTGGCGCTGTCCATCGCTTGCACCGGCCAGCCGAGCGTCTCGGAAAACGCGCGCAGCGCAGCGCTATCGGGGCCGTCTCCAATGATGAGCAACTGCGGCGGAGGTTCGGTAACCTGGAGCAACTCGTCTGCGCCACACGCGTCCGCGTTGCGGATGATCCGGTTCTCGCCCTGCGCGGCCTCGAGGTCGACCAGCACGGTCTCCCCCGCCTCGCGCACCGTCCCGGTCACCACGATCTCCTGCTCGGGCAGGCCCATCCCCCGGAACTGCACGCTCAGGCGCCGCAGCGACTCCGGCCCGCCGCCCGCCTCGGTGGCCGCGCGGGCGACCTGGGCCATGGAGTACAG
>CAXSDZ010000141.1:241-12314 GCA_964235505.1 uncultured Chthoniobacteraceae bacterium | reverse complement strand
GCTCCCCGGCTTCGGGTGGAAGATCCGCGCGGCGGCACGCGAGCGGTTCGGGCGTGGGCCAAGCGCGATCATCCTCACGCACGGCCACATCGATCACGCGGGGAATGCCCGCGCGCTCGCGGAGGAGTGGAAGGTCCCGATCTATTGCGGCCGGCTGGAGCTGCCGTATCTGACCGGGCGCTCGGATTACCCGACGCCCGATCCGACAGTCGGCGGATTTTTGGGGAATGCTTCGCGCGTGATCCCGCACTGGGCGCTCGATCTCGCGCCATGGGTTCGCGAGCTGCCTGCCGATGGCACGATCCCCCGAGATGCCGGGCTGGCGCTGGCTCCCGTCGCCGGGTCATTCGCCCGGTCACATCTCCTTTTTTCGGGAAAGTGATCGCGTGCTTCTCGGCGGCGATGCGCTCGCGACGGCGGACATGGATTCGTATGTCGGCGCGATCACGAAAGCGCAAAAGCTGTGGCGCGCAGGCACGCCATTCACCTGCGATTGGCAGGCCGCGCGGGAGTCCGTGCGGCGTCTTGCGGAACTCGATCCCACGGTTATCGCCTGCGGCCACGGCGTCCCGATGCGCGGCTCGGACCTGCCGGCGCGGCTGCGGCGGTTCGCGGCAGATTTCCCGATGCCACGCCACGGTCGCTACGCCGTCGAGCCCGCGATCACCGACGCGACCGGCATCGTGCGGCTGCCGCCAAAGCCCTTCGATCCCGTGCCACTCATGACCGCAGGGATTTGTGTCGGCGCGGCGCTCGGATACTCCGCCGCTCATCGCCGCAGATGAAGCCGCTATTCACCTCGCGGATGTTGTTCTTTGCTATGAATCAACTCATCACAAGACGCCGGGCGCTGAGTCGCCTCGCCGGTGCCACCGCAGCCGCGGTGGCGACGCAGCTCGCTGATGCTGCCGAGCCCGATCAATTGCGCCACACCATGAACAAGCATCGCCCGAAGCTCATCGCCTTTGATGTCATCGAGACCCTCTTCGATCTGGCGCCGCTCGACACGGCACTGGTCGAGATTGGCTTGCCGAAGGGCTCGCTCCAAGTGTGGTTCCCGCGCCTGCTCCGCGACGCCTTTGCGCTTGAGGTGATCGGCGAATACAAGCCCTTCCGCGACATCGCCACCGGCAGCCTCGGTGCGCTGTGCCGCAGTCATCAGCTCGACGTGAGCCCCGCAAAGCTGGAGCAAGTGCTCGGCAACTTCACCACGCTCCCACCGCACCCGGACGTGAAACCTGCCATGGAAATGTTTCGCGCAGCGGGCGTGCGGATGATCACCCTCACCAACGGGAGCAAGGACGCGACCGAGGCGCTTTTGAAAAAAGCCGGCCTGGAGGGCTTCATCGAACGCAGCATTTCCATCGACGAAGTGAAGCACTGGAAACCCGCCGCCGCCGTGTATCGCTTTGCCGCGGAGGCAATGAAGCTCCCGCCGCGCGAAATCGCGCTGATTGCGGCGCACGATTGGGACACGGCGGGCGCCAGCCGCGCGGGATTTCTCACCGGAGGCGTGCAGCGCGGGAACGCCTTTTCTACCGCGCTCCCGCCGCCCGACTTCATGGCCACAACTCTTCCTGAACTGGTGAAAGCACTTCTCTCGCTCCCAGCGTGAATCCCATTCGCGCGCGGTGCTGGATCACGGCGGTCTTCGGATCGGCCGCGGTCCCTTGCCGGGCAGAAGCGTGATTGGATCGCCCTCGCGGATCATGCCGCCCTCCAAGGCGAGTTAGGCGACCTTCTCGAATGCGCTGAGTGCCACGCTGACGCGCAGATACTGGACGATGGCTTCGCGCTCAGGCGGCGCGAGCCGTTGGAGCGACGCGAAGAGGCTGGGGTCGCGGGCGCGGAGTTCGGCGAAGCGGCCTTCTTCCAGCAGCAGGCGGCATGGCGGGTCGAGCAGGAAGGCGATGAAGAGCGTTCGCAGCTCGCGGCTGTGGGTGGCGTCGGACTCCTCGGTGGTCACAAACTTCTCGAACGCCTCGTCGG
The DNA here is from genome assembly GCA_964235505.1 of uncultured Chthoniobacteraceae bacterium. Lineage (GTDB taxonomy): Bacteria > Verrucomicrobiota > Verrucomicrobiia > Chthoniobacterales > Chthoniobacteraceae > CAXSDZ01. The sequence continues at coordinate 10,325 of CAXSDZ010000141.1, read as the reverse complement.
CCAGCTCGGTGCGCGTGGGGATGTTTGGGGCTAAACCGAACACGCGGGCCAGGATTTCACGGAGACTCGGCACGCGGTCGGTCTTGTAGAGCGCTTGCAGCTTGGGCAGATCCCAAAACTCCTGCGGTTTCTCGAAGAGGAGGGCGCGCACGCGGGCCTCGACTGCCGGCCAGTCCTCCGCATCGAAGGCTTCGCGCAGCGGCGTATCCGCAGCGACGGCCTCGCTCGCCTGCTGCGCGAACCGCTCTCGGAACATTTCGCGGTCGATCCGCATCCCGAACACGTCGATCTCCGTCTCCGCGACATTGGCCATTGGATCGGGGGACGTATTCGTAAACGCCTCAATGCGCCCTCCACTGCCGCCTCCCCCTCCCTCGTCGTCGCCCGCTTCCTCTGGCGGGCCTTTGGGGAGGCTCAGCTTCCGGTCGTAGTTGAAATCGCGCTCGAAGTATTCGCAGTTGGCGAAGAAGTCGAAGAGCGCGAAACCGTCCTTTTTCGCGGTGCGGCGTTCGGCTCCCTCGCCGTGCTGGAAAGTGTAGAGCCGCGTCCCGCGCCCCTTGATCTGAATGAAATCCGTGGGCGACATGATGGGCCGCGCGAGCACCACATTCAGCACGTCCTCGCAGTCGTAGCCCGTCGTCATCATGCCGACGGTGACGCAGACGCGCGTGCGGCTGGTGTCGTAGTCGCGGAACTCCACCGCCCGCCAGCGCGACTTGCCGTTGAGGTTGTTGTTGGCGAAATTAATCGTCATGCCCTGCGCGCCGGGAACGTCCGACGTGACCTGCACCGCGAAGGTGGAGCCGGCGGCATATTCCTCTGGCCAGCGGCGCGTGGCTTCCTCATTGAGCAGCGTCACGAGCTTGGTGGCGTGTTTGCGGCTCACCGCGAAGCAAATGGTTTTGCCGATCTCGCCGGTGAGCGGGTCGCGCTTGGCGTTGTCGAGGAAGCAGCGGACGAAGCTGCCGTTCGTCTCATCGGAGAAGAACCGCCGCTCGTAGTCGCGCTTGCCGAAAACCAGCTCACTCTCCTGCCCGTCTTCGTCGGCCGGCACCGTCACCGCGTAGCCTTCGTCGGAAAGCATCTGCGTCGTGATGTCCGTGCGGGCGTCGAGCGTGACCGGGTTGCGGAGGTAGGGCGGGTCGTGCTGAACGGCGTCGAGCAGCTTGTAGCGGAAGGTCGGCTTGCCGTCGTCGCTGCCGAAGGTGCGATACGTGTCGAGCAACAGCCGGCGCTCCAATTCGCGCGGGTCGTTCTGCCGGTCGGCGTCGTTCAGCCCTTTGAGAAAGTCGCGCGGCGTCGCGGTGAGGCCGAGCTTTGCGCCGACGACATACTCGAAGATGGCGCGGTTGTTCCCGCCGATGGTGCGGTGCGCTTCGTCGCTGATGATGAGCTGGAAATCCGTCGGGGCGAACTCGTGGAGGAAGCGGTTGCGCGCGGCGAGGCTTTGGATCGTCGTCACCATCACCTGCGCCTGCTTCCACTCCTGCCGTTTCTGTTTGTAGATGACGGTCTCGATTCCATCCGGCGCAAGGTAGGCGTTGAAGTTTTTCCAAGCCTGCGTTTCCAGTTCCAGCCGGTCCACGAGGAAGAGGATGCGGGTGGCGTTCTCGGTGCGGAGATAGAGCTTGGCGATGGCCGCGCTCAGCAGCGTCTTGCCGGTGCCGGTCGCCATCTCGAAGAGGAAGCGGTGATTTTCCGGCGCTGCCGCCTTTTGCAAGGCGCGGACGGCAGCGACCTGATAACCGCGCAGCAGGCGAATCTTGTTATTCACCATCACCGCCGCGCGATCCGCCACCGGATAGGTGAGCCACGCGGCGTCCTGTGAGACGGCGATATAGTTCTCATCCACCGGCACGGCGGCGAGCCGGGCGGAATCGGGCTGCCACTTGGCAGCCTTGCCGAGTTCTTCCAAAGGCAGGAAGCGCGACACCTTCACCGGATTGCCCTGCCGCAGATTCCAGTAGTAATGCACCAGCCCGTTGCTGACGAAGATGTGGCTGACCCCGAGGCTCGCCCGTCAGTGTTCAGCAGCACGTAATCGACGTAGCCATCAGGCGCGCGCGAAGTCGTTGCCCAAGTCCTAACTCGGCGCAAACGTCCGCCGCGTCGCGCGATGCTCGCAAACGATGTTTTCGCGCCGTCCGTCGGCGTCGGGCAGGAAGCGCCAGCCTGCTTCTTCCAGCAGCTTGTTGATCGTGATGCGCGCCTGGGCTTCGGAGGACATCGTCTTTTGGCTACGCAGTGACAAATGCTTCGAGCTGCCCCATCCAGGCGTTAAAGTGCGGGCACTCGGCGCGGATTTGAGCCAAGCCAATGCGACCTGCGGTAGTTGGACCGTGTAGCGTCTTCTTATAGGCTGGAAAGAGTGTTTCGATCTGCTTCGACGGCGCGTATTGCGGGCGTTCGTTGATGTCCTCGGGGGTGGCCACACCGGCGCGAATCGCCGCGAACTGCGGCTGCTTGTGATTCTCCGTCATTACTCGCGGCAGTTCGACCGGCGAAGCGAAAAGCCAGGCCTCAAACTCATGCAGTGCCAGAAATGGAAGAAAGTTTGGCGGATGGTTGAAGTGCTCTGCGACAGTGTTCTCCACATGCGTAACGCGCTGCATCGGCGTGCTGTTCATCCCCGGAAAATCCTGTGGCAGCCGGTAGTAATCGAGCATCGTTGTTACCAAAGCGCCGCCAGCACTTTGCAGCAGCCGATCCGCGTCGTTCCGAAACTTTGCGAAGTTCGTTACGCCTCCTTTGAAGTTAGGGCCGTCTTTCACCCGTTTTGTGACAAGGATAGTGGCGGAAAAAAACAGCCCCTGCGCGTGGAACGCGGGGCCGAGCACATCCTTCACGAAGCGCTCTTCAGTCTGTCCTTCCACCAGGATGAGCGCCCGCTTGCTCACGGCCGCGCCCCGAGGACGTTTTTCTCCCACAGCTCTCCGAGAGCATAACCATCGAGCCATGTGGTCATGTCCGCGCCCTTGAGGTGTCGGAAGACGCTTTGGTTGTCGCCGCGATCCACCGTCCAGACAGAATCCTGCTCCAGCTGATTGACCAGGGTGACTGATTGCGTAGCGACGATCACCTGCGTCCTCGTCGCGGCGGATGAGAGGAGGTCGGCCAGCAGTGTGACAGCTGCCGGGTGCAACCCCAGTTCAGGTTCATCAAGCAGGATTACCGCCGGCATCTCAGGCTGGAGCAGAAGCGTGGATAGGCAGATGAAGCGCAGCGTGCCGTCGGAGAGCGACGACGCGTTGAAATATGCGTCACTCCCGCGCTCCTTCCATTCGAGGTAAATTTTCTTCTCATTCAACCGCGACGGCTGCAGGCGGAACTCCTCAAAGAACGGAGCAATCTGCCGAACCGTATCCTTGATGTTTGTGAAATGATCAGGTCTTCGCTCCTGCAGCCAATATAGGAACGCCGCAAGATTCTCCGCCTGCGGACGCAACACTCGGTTGTCGTCCAAGTCGTTCGCTCCCTTCGCCGGTGCGGAGTCACTGGTATCGTGGAAGTGATAGATGCGATAGCTATCGAGATCGCGCATCACCTGCTTCGCGCAGATGTGCGATGTCGCCTTGAGCTTCGACTCCTTGGAAACGGAGGAAATCTGGTGATCGTAAGGCTTCGCCGGGTGGTTCTTCCGGTCGTGGTAATAGGCGGTCTCGCTGGCGACAAACAAGGAGTCGTCGTTCGCCGTTTGCAGCGTCACCGAATACGCGTTCGAGGTGTCACCTTCGCTAAACTCGAGCCGGAACGACATGGAAGGTGAACGCTTCCGTCCGAAGTGGAGCAGTGTGTCCGCTCCGCCTTTCGTTGCTGTGTAAACGGCAAGGTTCTGATTCACGATTTCGCGCAAGCAACGAAACACCTGGATCAGGTTCGATTTGCCGGAGCCGTTGCCGCCGATGAAAACGTTCAGCGGGTCAAGCGCGAGCGTCTGCTCGCGGATGGACTTGAAGTTCTTGATCGTCAGCTTTTCCAGCGTGCGCATGGCGGGTCGAATTTTCCTACGCAGTTCCTCAGACGCAGTCGAGAACGCGCTGAATTTTGGCCTCGAAGCGCAGGATGAGCGCGCACACTGTTTCCATCGCGAGCGTCGTTGGTTAGGGTGTCGTAGATGTGGATGGCGGGGTCGGGAAAGCCGTGAAGGAAGAGGTTTACCTTCGAGAGCTTCACCATCTGGTCGTCCACGCCGTAGCCGGCGAGAGCGCCATAGACGCTCTGGCGCTGGGCGAAGGTGAGCGCGTCGCCGGGAGTGGTCGAGCCGGGCGAGGTGTGCTGCGCGAGGATGTGCTTGTAGGCGGAGACTAGGAAGCCGCCGGTGCCGCACGCGGGGTGGAGGATGCGGTCGCCCGGCTGCGGGTCGAGGCAGGCGACGATGAAATCAATGATGTGGCGCGGGGTGCGGAACTGGCCGTTTTCCCCCTGCGCGCCGGAGACTTTCAGGAGGTATTTAAAGGCGTTGCCGAGTTCCTCGCTGTGGGAGTAGGCGAAGCCATCCACCTTCGCGAGAAACAGGGTGAGAATGCGCCCGTCGCGGAATTTCAGGAAGGCATTGCGGAAGATGTCGCGGAAGAGGGCGGGCAGGTGCTCGCCGGGGACGATCCGCTTTCCCTCCACCTCCAGGTCCGCCCCGCCGAGCAGCTCGATGCCGCGCGCGAAGCGGTTCATCCGCTCGTCGGCGGAGACGGTCTGCGGGAGCAGCGCGCGCCAGCGGTAGTCGGCCAGCGGGCCAATGAAGAACGAACGCCGGCCGCCGAGCCCGACGGATTCTTCATCCAGGTCGTCCATGAACTTGTAGATGAGGGCCAGCGTGATGAGCTCGACCTGAGCGGACGGCTGCGGGAGTTTGCCGACGAGGATGTCGCGGCAGGCGTCGATGCGGCGTTTGGTTTCGGAGGTGAGCATTCAGGGAACTGGAAAGCAGGTCTGCCGCGTTTGTTGTCATACGCCCGCGGCGAGGTGTCGTAGCACCCGCACGGGTCACGTTCGAGCTTCGCGTCCCACCGTCAGGAAGATTCAAGGCGTGCGCCCGGCGAAGCATCTCGTTCGCCGGCGGTAAGCCAGAGGCCCGCCCGTCGCGACAGGTTGGAAGCCTGCCTTCCGCCGTCCTGGTAACGTTAACTGCACCGTCCCGAGCAAGCGCTGTAGCCAAAAGCATGCGCATTTACGGGAGCCGCCGGAGCGGACGCGATGCGTTGCCGGACAGGAGCGTGATGGCGTCTCCCTCGCGGATCACGCCACCTTCCAGCACGCACGCGCAAATGCCCGCGCCTTTGCCCATCGCGCGAGTCATGCGCGGCACGGTGATGCGCTCCAGATACCCGCACGGTGGGCGCGGCCGATCGTATTCGAGAACGACTTCGCCGATGGCGAAGCGCCGGCCCCGCAGCTCCGCGTGGGCGATGCCGCGGGTCACGAGATTTCGCCGGTGCTCGCCGGCACTGACAGGAACGCCAAACTTCGCCGCCATCCGGTCGAGCGCTTCCCCTTCGATCAGCGTGACCTGGCAGACATCGCGAGGTGAGTAGTAGCCGGTGCCGAGCAGATAGCGATCGTCGGCGAGACCCCGACCCGCGATCGCTTCCACTGCGGGCATCCGCCGCATCTCGGCGCCGGCGCGATCGGCGATGAAGATGGCTTCGACGAACACCGCGCGATGGCTTTCCCCAAAAGTGAACGTGACGGCGGACTCTGCGAAGGAGCCATCCTATTTCGTGGCGGGCTGTTTCAGGCGCTCGGCCAGCTCATACGCGCTGCGCTCCACCCAGTTGTGCGCCAGCTTGCCGTCGCGCACCTCCCAGACCGCGATGCCCGTGAACTCCACGGCGCGATCATCCGGCGCCGTGCCGAACATCCCGCGGTTGCGCCCCGTCGCTTCCCAGCGCGAGACGACGCGCTTCCCATCGGCGCTCGTGAAGTGGTCGCGGCTTCGCATCCGCAGGTCGGCGATCTTCTTCTGGAAAGCGGCGATCCACGCCTTGAAGGCCGCGCGTCCCCGCACGTCCTCGCCCGCGGAGGTGATAACGAAGTCTTCCGTCATCAGCCGATCCACGAGCGCGAGGTCGTAGGGCGGATTCCACACACCTTCCCAAAACTGCAGCAGCATGTGCTCCGGCGTCGGCTGGCCGGTCTTGATCGCCTGGAGCGCATCGACGAGCCGCGCGGGCTCGGCGCGGTTGCGGTAGTCGGCGTCGAGAAAGGCGTAAGTCACCGTCCCGTCCGGCGCGATGACGTAGGCGGCCGAAAGCGGCAGCTCGTCGGAAGCGTCGCCGTTGCGCTCGTGGAGCTTCGCACCTTTCTGCATCGCGGCGGCGACGTCGGGCGTCATTTTGAAGACGATGCCGTATTCGCGCGCCACGCGATTGCCCACGTCGGAGAGCACTTGAAAGGGGAGCCGATGCCCCTTTGCCGTTGCTTCCGCGTGCTCGGGCAGCTCCGGCGTGAGCGCTACGAGTTGCGCTCCGGCGGCCGTGATCTCGGGCAACTTTTCCGCTAGCGCGGCGAGGGCCAGATTGCAATACGGGCACCATCCGCCGCGATACCAGGTGAGCACGACCGGTCCCTTTTTCAGCAGCTCGCCCAGCCGCGTCGGCTCGCCCTGCGCGTTGTTCAAGGTGAAGTCCGGCGCCTTCGCTCCCGTCTTCACCGCGCGCTCGTAAATGCCGCTCGCCGCGACGCTCTCGATCCCGGCTTGGTAGCTCTGCGCCTTGTCTGCGGGCGCCGCTTTCGAAAACTCCGCGCGCTTTGCGTCAAGCCGGTCACGCAGCGACTCGGCGCGTCCCGGCAGAGCGGGCAAAAGCGACAGCGCGATGGCTGCGACGAGGCGAGCCGTCGCTGTCGTTGGAGAAAGATGAGAGCGCATAAGGCAGAGACGGTAACGGTGGAGCGGCCGGTGCCGAGCAGATAACGGTTGCCCGCCAAGCATGGTCCCGAAACGGTGGACGATCCTCTTCGGCAACGCTCCGCTCACGCCGTGCCTCCCCTCCCTGACCATGTTTCGACGCCCCGGACTTCACACGATCCTGCTCATCATCTTGCACTGCTCTTGCACGCTCATCGCCCTCGCAGCGGAGCCGCCCCCACCATCGCCCGACTTGTTCCGCGGATACACGCCCGCTGAGTTCCGCCAGTTGTCCGCCGCGCAGCAGGAGATCGATCCGGCGAGTCTGCGCGAAGAGCTGCTCTCGGCGGCCATTTTCCACGAGACGAACAAGCGCCGCGCGGATGAGAAACTCCCCGTGCTCGCGGTTGACGAAAAGGTGCGCGCGGCTTCCGTGCAGCACGCGCAGGCCATGGCAAAGCACAGCACGCTCTCGCACGGCACGCCGTGGAATTCGTCCTCCAGCACGGCTTACGACCGACTCGTGGCGCAGGGGCTCCAGCCGCGCTTTTCCGCCGAAAACATCGCCTTCAATTTCGCGCTCCGCTACGAGTCGGGGAAGCCGTTTTACACGCGGGAGGAAAGCGGACGCGCGATCTTTTCCTACGAACCGGAGGGCGCGCCGCTCCCGCGTCACACCTACGCCAGCTTCGCCGAGGCGATCCTGTCGCAGTGGATGAAATCGCCTGGGCATCGGAAAAACATCGTCGCGCCGGAGGCGGAATTTCTGGGTGTTGGTTGCGCGGTGGCGCGCGATGGCAACGGCTTCGACACGATCTACGCCGACCAGGATTTCTTCGCGCCGCTGCCGGCCCCGCCGTCGCCAGCTCGACCGTGATCGGGGATTCGTGAGCCTTGCCTTTCGGGCAGGAAGCGGCCCGCGCGGTCTAGACCTCGCCCCGCGGATCGGCTGCGGAGGCTTCGCGCGCGGCGGGGGCTCCCAAAGCGAACTCCTGAGGATGAAAGCTGCGCTCGCCCGCGCCTTTGCCGCCCTCGTGCTGCTCACCACTCCGGCGCGCGCTCACCAATGCGGACCTCGGCGAGTTGCGCGCGTGATCCGGCCGTGCAGCACCATCCAGCGCCGGGCATCATCTTTGCGGGAAAAGCAGCACTTCAAAAAAAAATGGACGTCGCTCGCGAATACCGCGGCGACCATCGCCTCGAAATGCGGGGGAGGTCGGGACGCACGTTCTCTTCGGCAAACGGGACCGGGGTGACGGCGTCGTCCTCCGGCAGGGGGCCAAACTGGCGGAAGAGCTGTTCGTTTTCCCACGACACTGAGCCCTCGGCGATGTGCCGGGCGGCGCCGCCGCGGAGGCGACGTGCTCGCGCGCGGCGGTTTCCGCGGGGCGTCGGCCCCGCGGTAGGGCAGTGATGTCGAAGAGCGGGTCCGGCATTTGCGACCTAATCGAGGATGGCCGCGGTGTGGGAAGGGATCGGCGCACCCGCTGGAGTGCGAAAATTGGCGGAAAGCCGGGTCGGCCTCGCATCCGAACGCGCGGCAAAACGTATCCCGACGCCGACGCCATGCTGTCGTTTACAGGATGGAACAAGGTTGGCTCGATCTCCGCCCTGCTGCATCCAATTTTTGGGTGCCAATGAAGCGTCAGCTCAATGCGCTTTTTCCGGGGTTTTCAGGGGGGAGGATGAGCGACGATAGCGGAGGTGTGGAAATGCTCGAAAACGCTCTATCCATAGGGCTTCCAGAGCACTCCAGGTGGTGGGTTGGGCGGGACTCGAACCCGCAACCAACGCCTTAAAAGGGCGCTGCTCTACCATTGAGCTACCAACCCGGTCCGCGACCGCTTCTTTCAACCAACAGCCGAAACTTCGCGCCAGCGGGGCTGGCGAAAGGAGCGGTGTAACTAATGGAACGCGGGGCGTGACGCAAGCGGGAAGGCGGACTATTTTCCGCGCCCATCTGGCATGAACAGCTTCTTCAACTCGCCCGCCCGTCCGCACTGGAAACTGGCCACCGCAGGAGTGGCGGTGCTCGCTGCGGCGGCAGTGGCGCTCTTCCTGGCACGACCGCTTTTGCACCCGCAAAATCCGCTGGTTTCCACGCCGGCGCTGGCGCTGGAGGCGCTCCCGCCGGGGGCACTGTTCTTCAATGCGGCAGCCCGGCCCTGGCTGCTGACGCAGCGGCCGGAGTTGCTGACGGCGGAAGATCGGCAGGAGAGCTCGGGGCGGGCGCGGCAGATGGCGCAGGCGGTGCAAAGTCCGAAACTGTTTCGGCAAATGGATCGGCAGACGCGTTTCGATTCAGTGCTTTTGGTGGGCGACCCGAGCCAGAACCGCCCGCTGCTGGAGCACTTGCTGGATTCGCAGGACTGGACGCTGGCGTATCTGGATCACACGAGCCTCATCTACCGGCGGCGCGGCGGCGCGGTCTGGACGGCGGATCAGCTCGGAGCGGTGCGGGCGCGCCTGGTAGGTGCGTCGAGACCCGAGCAGGCGAGCTTTCTGGCGCAAGCGGCCGGGAAGCTGGTAGCGGTTCGGCAGTCCGTTGCTGCGAAGGCGATGCTGGAGGAGGCGCAAACCCTCGGTCCGAAACTGCCGGAAGTGTGGAGCGCGACGGCGCAATACCGCATGGCCCGCGGCGAGTGGACGGAAGCGCTGGCGAGCGCGAATCGCGCGCTGGCGCTGGATGGGCAATCGCCCGCGGCGCTCGCGAGCAAGACGCAGGCGCTGTATTCCACGAAGCGTTTTGCGGAGGCGTATGAGTTTTCGCGCCGGCTGATTGCGTTGCGCGGTGAAGATCCCGGGCTGTTGTTTTACCACGCGAAGATCTGCCACGAGGCGAAGGCATTCGGGGAGGAAATCCAGTCTATGGAAAAGCTCATCTCACTCGCGGAGGCGAGCGGGCGTCCGACGTCGGGGTATCGCATTTACCTCGCGCAGGCGTATGCGGCGGACTGCCAGGCGGAACCCGCGCTGGCGCAGTTCCGGCGCGCGCTGGCTGATCCCGAGCTGCCGCCCGAGCAGCGGAAATTCGCGCAGGAAACGATGACTCTGGTGAAAGGCCGCGCGGGATTGTGAGGCGGGCTACTGGCCGAGGGTAAGCAGGTCACGGAGCGAGTTCCGTGGTCGGTCGAGGTGGAAGGCGCGAAGGCCGGCAGCGCCTGCACCTTCCCAGTCGCAGGCGGGATCGTCGCCGACGTGAAGCGCTTCGTGCGGAGCGATCTTTGCGGCGCGCAGAGCGCA
>CAXSDZ010000141.1:0-231 GCA_964235505.1 uncultured Chthoniobacteraceae bacterium | reverse complement strand
TCCACGGATCGGGCTTGTCCGCGCCGACTTCGCTGGAGATCACGATGTGCGGGAAGTGGTGCGCGATTTCCAAATGGCCGAGGACCGGCCGGAGGCGTTTGTCGAAGTTGGAAATGATCCCGAGCGTGCAGCGAGACGCGAGGGCGGCGAGCACTTCGCGCACTTCGGGGAAAAGCTCCCACACGCCGGGTTGCGCAAATTCGCGATACAGCTCCGCGAAGAACGCCTCGC
>CAXSDZ010000140.1:11568-12542 GCA_964235505.1 uncultured Chthoniobacteraceae bacterium | reverse complement strand
AAGTTCGAGCAGGCCGACGGTGGAACGCTCTTCCTCGATGAGATCGGCGACATGCCGCTTCAGCTTCAAAGCAAGATCCTGCGCGTGCTGCAGGACGGCGAATTTTCGCGCGTGGGCGGCAACGCAACGCTGCAAAGCAACGTCCGCATCGTGGCTGCGACGAACAAAAATCTGGAAGAGGAAGTCGCGCAAAAACGCTTTCGCGAGGATCTCTTTTATCGACTGAACGTCGTGCGCATTCAGCTCCCGCCGCTGCGCGCGCGGATCGAAGACGTGCGGCTGCTGGCGGAATATTTTCTGCGCAAAGTGGCGGTGCAAAAAGCGCTGCCGCAGCCCACGCTTTCCGAAGAAGCGGCTCGGGTGCTGGAGGGCTACGCGTGGCCGGGCAACGTGCGCGAGCTGGAAAATACCATTCAGCGGGCGTGCGTGCTGGCGACCTCCGCGGTGCTGCTTCCGAAGGACATTCCACTCGGTGCCAGCGCGTTGGAACCGCTCCCCACGGCGTCCGCGGCCAGCGCACCTGCAGCGGTTTCGACCGCCTCCATTACGGTGGAAACGGCGATCGAGGTGCTCCTCCGCGCCGCGCAGGCCGATCCGAATGTGCAGCTCCTCCCGTGGCTGGAGCGCGAGTTCACCATGCATGCGCTGAAGCTGACGCAGGGCAACCAGGTGCGCGCCGCAAAGCTCCTCGGGATCACCCGCGCAACGCTGCGCAAGCGGATCGAAATCTTCGGCATCACGCGCGAGCTCACCATCACATGAGCGCCGCGCAGTTCCCCCCGGAACAGTCCGCCCCTCCTGACCCGCTCCCGATGAAAGCGTGGCGCTGGATAGGCGATGCCTTTGCGCCGTGCGACTCGGTGCCGATCGAAGACCGCGGCTTCCGCTATGGCATGGCCATCTTTGAAAGCGTGCGTGTGTGGCGATCGACTCCGCTGCTTTTCGAGCAACATGACGCGAGCATCCGCAATGCA
>CAXSDZ010000140.1:3013-11558 GCA_964235505.1 uncultured Chthoniobacteraceae bacterium | reverse complement strand
AAGAGCTCTTCGCGCTGAAGGAAGATCTGTTTTTCACGATCGATGAGCGGGCGCTCGCAGCAGCGGGTGAAGTGCTCCGCACCGCGCACGATGGCTTCGCGCGCATCTACGTGACAGCGGGCGATGGCACGGTCACAGCCCCGGCGTCGGGTTGCCGCATTTTCGTGCTGCTGGAGCGGCGCGAACTGCCGCCGCTGGAGGCCTACGACCTGGCGCTCCCGCACGAGTCGCATCAGCCGCTCTTCGGCGGCATCAAGACCGCGAACTACTGGCCGAATGTCGATGTGCTCCAGCGCGCGCGCCGCAGCGGCAGGCACGAAGCGCTGCTCTTCAACGAGCACGCGGAACTGATTTCAGCCTGCATGGCAAATGTGTTCGTCGTCATCAACGGCACCATCCGCACGCCCGCGCTGGCGTGCGGCGCACGCGATGGGGTGGTGCGCGAGTGGGTGCTCGCGCAGTTGCCGGTCAAGGAAGGCTCAATCTTTGTGGAAGACCTCCAGGCTGCGACGGAGGTTTTCGTGACGAACAGCTGGATCGGCATCGTCCCGGCCGCGACGTTGGAAGGGCGCGCCTTGCCTTCACGGGCGGTCAGCGAGCGGCTGGCGGAGGCGTTCGCGGCGGTGGCAGATCAATAGACTTCGTCGTGCGTGCCGAAATCGAGGAATGCTACGCTGTCATCGCCTTCAAATAGGAAAACGACGCGTAAATCCTTCGCGACGCTGAAACTCCAAAATCCCTGAAGCCGCCCGTGCAGCTTGTGCGTTTCGAGGCGCAGATCGAAGGGGTTATCGCGGAAGAGCGTGAGTGCTGTTTCAAGTTCGCTGCTGACCTGCGGGCGGGTTCGCACCTTCTTCTTGTAGGCGCGTTTGAAAGCCGCGGTGGGCCGAATGCGCATTACTCCTCCAGTGCTCTCATGAAGTCGGCAGGGTTCGTGAAATAACGCGCTCGCCCTTCCGCCACCTCTCGGCCTGCTTCATTAGACAAAGTTAACAATTCGTCTTCTCGCTCACGCCGCGACACTTCCTTTAATCGTTCTTGCAGTGCCTCCCTTTCTTCGCGGGAAAAGGTTTCAACTTCGTCGATCATTTGCGCAAAGCTCATGCTGAGTGCTTTAACATCGGGCCGAGGTGATGCAAGTGTCCCGCATGAAACCGCCGGCGCCCAGCGCCTCCGCTTCCAGCAAACCGAAAACGCCTGACTTGCTCGACCTCATCGCCGCCGCGGAGCCGATGGCGGCGAAGCTGCGGAAGTTGGACACGGGCAACGAAGACGTGTGCTTCGAGCAGGTCGCGGAAGCCGCGCAGCCGTTCCTCTGCGGAGTGCTCGCGCGGCAGGCCAAGCGCGAGCGAATGTGGATCGTCTGCCCGGATGTGCGCGCGCAGGAGCGGCTGCACAACGAGCTGCTGAACTGGTTTCCCGACGCGCTCTTTTTCCCCGAAGCCGATCTCGCCTCGGTGGAAGGCGCGCTCCCCGATCCCGAAACCGCGGCCGAGCGGCTTGGAATGATCGAAGGACTCGCGAGCGGCAAAGGGCGGCAGATCCTGGTGACGACGCGTGCCAGTTTGAACGACCGCGTCCCCTCGCCCAAGGCGCTGAAACGCTCCGAGCTGCGGCTCACCCGCGGCTCGACTTTGGATCGCGAACGGCTGATCGCGAAGCTCGACAAATCCGGTTACGAGCACGTCGCGCAAGTCTCCTTGCGCGGGCATTACGCGGTGCGCGGCGGCATCCTGGACGTGTTCTCGTTTCACCACACGATGCCGGTGCGCATCGAGCTTTTCGGGGATGAGATCGACTCGATCCGGCAGTTCGATCTCGATGCGCAAACTTCCGTGCAGCACCTCGAAGCCTGCACGCTGCTGCTGGAAGACATCGCTGCCACTGCGAGCGCAAAAGCCAAGCAGCTCGATGCCGCGCTCAGCGATTACATCAGCGAGAAGGACGATCTAGTCCTCGACTTCGACACGGGCTTTTCCCCGGCGCGCGTGACGATCCTCGAAGGCTCGTCCGGCGCGGACGCGGAGGAAGACTACGGCACCGCGTTTTTCGATCATGGGCTGGGCGAATTTGAGGCGGGCGATTTCGTGGTGGATGAACTCAAGCGCGAGCGCTTTTTTGCGCAGCTCCGCGAATGGCGCGAGGCGGGCTGGAGCGTGCATATCTTCTGCAACAACGAGGGCGAGGTGGAGCGGCTCCACGACCTCATCCCGCCGGTGGAAACCGACGCGTTGCGCTTCATCGTCGGCACACTGAACCGCGGCTTTACCTTCCCTGCCGCAGGCCTTGCGGTGCTGTCGGATGCGGAGCTTTTTGGCCGCTACCGAAACACGCGCGCGCGCCGCATGGCGCTGCGGCGGGCGAAGGAGATTGCGTCGCGCGCGCAGATCGATTTTTCGGAGCTAACGGAGGGCGATTACGTGGTGCATCTGGAGCATGGAATCGGGCGGTATGAGGGGATGCGGAGCATCCCGCAAAGTGGCACAGGCATCCTGCCTGTGAACGAGGCCGGCACCCGCCCCACAGGCGAGACGCCTGTGCTACAGCGCACGGAAGAAGTGCTCGTCATCTCCTTTGCCAACGATGCAAAGCTCTACGTGCCGCTGGAGCAGAGCTTCCTCGTGTCGCGCTACGTCGGCATCGGGAAGCGCAATCCCGCGCTGTCCGACCTCGGCGATGCGCGCTGGGCAAAGGCAAAGAAGAGCGCGGAGAAAGCTGTGTTCGATTACGCCGCGAAGCTGCTCCAGCTCCACGCCGAGCGCGAAACGCTGAAGGGCCACGCCTTTCCCCAAGACAACAAATGGCAGCACGAATTCGAGGCGTCCTTTCTCTACAAGGAAACGCCCGATCAACTCGCCGCCATCGCCGCGAGCAAGGCCGACATGGAAGGCGAGCAGCCCATGGATCGGCTCATCTGCGGCGACGTCGGCTTTGGCAAAACTGAGGTCGCGATCCGCGCCGCATTCAAGGCCGTGACCGGCGGCAAGCAGGTCGCGATGCTCGTGCCGACGACGGTGCTCGCCGAGCAGCACTACCGCAATTTCCGCGAGCGGATGAGCGACTATCCCGTGACCGTCGATATGCTCTCGCGCTTTCGCACGCAGGCGCAGCAGCGCAAAACCGTGGAGGGTTTGCGCGACGGCTCGATCGACATCGTGATTGGCACGCACCGGCTCATTTCCAAGGATGTGCAGTTCAAGGATCTCGGCCTCGTGGTGATCGACGAGGAGCAGCGCTTCGGCGTGCTGCACAAGGAGAAGTTCAAAGAGCTCTTTCGGCTCGTCGATATGCTCACGCTTTCGGCCACGCCGATCCCGCGCACGCTCTACCTTTCGCTCATGGGCGCAAAGGACATGAGCACGCTCGAAACGCCGCCGCAAAACCGCATCCCGGTCGAGACGCTCATCTGCCCGTATGACGAGCGGATCATCCGCGACGCGATCAAGCGCGAGCTTTCGCGGCAAGGGCAGGTCTATTTCCTCCACAACCGCGTCGCCACGATCGAGCGCGTGCAGCAGCGCATCGCGGAACTGGTGCCGGAGGCGCGCACCATCGTCGGTCACGGGCAGATGGAAGAAGGCGAGCTGGAGGAGGTGATGCACAAATTTGTATCGGGTGAAGCCGACGTCCTCATCTCCACCACGATCATCGAGAGCGGCCTCGATATTCCGAACGCAAACACGATCATCATCGACCGCGCGGACCGCTTCGGGCTCGCGGACCTTTACCAGCTCCGCGGCCGTGTCGGCCGCGCGCAGCACAAGGCCTACGCCTACCTCATGCTCCCGCGCGAGATGATGACGCAAGGCGAAGCGCGCAAACGCATCAACGCGATCAAGCAATACTCCCAGCTCGGCGCGGGCTTCAAAATCGCGATGCGCGACCTGGAAATCCGCGGCGCCGGCAACATCCTCGGCACACAGCAAAGCGGCCACATCATCAGCATCGGCTTCGATCTTTACTGCTCGCTGCTGAAGCAGGCGGTGGGATCGCTCAAAGGCGAAAACGTGCGCCCGCGCGTGGAGGTCGCAGTGCGTTTGGACTTCGTGGCGATGCGAGAAGCGGAGTTCCCCGCCAGCGCGGAGAAGGTTCCTGCCTTCCTCCCAGTGAGCTACCTAACGGACCCGCAATCGCGCATCCAAACCTATCGTCGCTTGGCGGAGATTTCCTCGGACGAGCAGCTCGACGAACTTCGCCAGACGTGGCGCGACCGCTTTGGTGCGCTCCCGGAGCCCGTGGCAAACCTACTCACGCTGAGTGAAATCAAGCTCTCCGCGATGAAGAGCAAGATCGCCAACATCGAGGTGAAAGACGGCAAGGTGATGCTCACGCGGAATGGCGATTTCGTGCTGATCGGAAACAAGTTTCCGCGTCTCGTGACGAAAGCTCCTGCGGCCCAGCTTCAAGAGCTGCTGGCACTGGTAAGGAGCCTTTAAAGACAACGAAACCGTTTCTGGCATGCGCTCGATACGCTGCATGCCATCGCAGTCTTCGAGTTGAAAAGAAACGCGCTGCCCAGTCCTGCATCGTGCTTCCAAACAATATTTCGGGCCGTATCTGCAAGGGCCAGCGACAGTAAGCTGTGACGCTATGCGAGGCACATGTGTGAAGCGATAGAACGGGCCGGGCGCTGCCGCAAACCGCTTCTCCAGAGTAAAACAGTCGTGGCACTTCCGCTGCTCGCGCTCGCGGGGTCAGCCCAGCCCGAAACCATGCTCTACTCGTTCGACACGCCAGCCTACGTTCACCATCCCGCGGCACCTATGACAGACGAGCAGCTTATGCTTGCTATCCAAGAGGAGAATGGGTCCGCACTCGAGAAATTGCATCAGCGTCACGCTGCGACATTGAAAGCGGTCATCGCGCGTGTGCTGCACAACGAGCATTCTGCCGAAGATCTACTGCAAGAGGTTTTCATGGAGATTTGGCGATTGGCGAAACGCTATTCTCCAAAAAAAGGCAAAGCGCTCGGCTGGATGATCACGCTGGCGCGGCGGCGCGAGATCGATCGGCTCCGGCGTGAGCAGGCATATTTCCAGGTGGAGGAGCGCTTTCAGCGTGAGATCGAACAGCAGCCTGAGGCATGGACCCATACCCGTGTAGAGCAAGATATCAAGGCCGCTGACCTGCGGCGGATTTTGGCGAAAAAATCTTAGATACTCTGCCTCCCGCTCAGAAAAGTGCGGTGGAGCTGGCATACTATAAAGGGATGAGTCAGCGCGAGATCGCCAGTTACATCAATATCCCCTTGGGAACTATCAAGACCCGGCTGGAACTAGGCGTTCGCAAGATCGCCGTCCGTTTGAAGGGCGCGCTCGGAGAAGTGCCTGCCGACGCGGTGAACTAGTTCTGGTGCCTTGGACTGGAGCGCGAAGTCCCGAAGTTTTGTATCGCAAGGCCAAAGTATAGGAGAAGTGTCGGTGCATTAACCCCACCTGCCGCGCGTCTCCGCCAGGTTGAAATAAATCGATCAAAAAGCAGCAGAGGTGCTGACAAGACGGCGTGAACGCCAACTGCGTTCAAGCAGAGAACATAAGACGATCATTGCCGCGTCTTTCCCTTGCCATAGCATACCCATGCGTCAAGCTATCTGGCTCGTGTTCGGACGCGGCCCCAAACTCCGGCCCAAAAAGCAAGATAGTATCCGAGAACCACGGCGCCTGCGGCAACGGAACCCGCCGCCCCGGAAACTTCCAACCATCCCTGCGCGCCAACGGTCGTGTGCCACGCGTGCCATCCGCGGCTGAAGCCAGACACAAGCCGCAGAGCTGCGGACGCCGTGATTGCGAGCACGAGCCAGCGATTTGGCGTGTAGTGTAGCGACTTCGGAGTTTCCTCCCAACGTGTGAGAGCCAAGCCGCAGACGCCGAGCGCACAACCCGCTGCCATTCCCAAAGCTCCATAGGCGAATGCCTGTGGGATCCACACGCCAGTGAACGCCGCAGCGACTAAGAAAAGTAATGCTGAAACAGCGATGCTAAAAACATTGAGCGCCGCAATCCAGCCACGAGCGAGGCGGCGGGCCGTGCCCATCCGATAGCGTTGCAGAATTGAGAGCGGCAAGCTTACGACCAAGAGAGCGCCCAGCAAGGCTAGCGCGGCGGGGATGAGGAGGAACGGCATCTCATCTTGAATGTATCAGCTTGCGGCGCGGAAAACATTCATTCCGGCGATGAACAGCTCTTCCCACGCCCATCTGTCTGCGCACGTGAGCAGAGTAGAACACAATCGCTGAATCTGCCCTGACCGCGACTTCAACTCGTTCGATAAAAGCACCAAAGGAACTAGATCATTGAACGATACCACACTGCTAGCAAAAGATGCACTACCGGCGCAAGGGGCCACACGCGAAGACGCTTTGCCGCATTTGAACGGCACTTGAGTTGCATGTGCATTAAAGCGCACCAACCAATTGGCTCTTGATACGCATCGCTCCCGGCACTCCCACGCTTCTTTCTCCGCTTCGTGTGCTGTTGCGAGGGTTAGGATTTACCCGGATTGTTCTTTTAACCCTGAGGATGCTCGCGGGCATTAAGAGATGCATACTCCAGTGATAAGCTCCGATCGTCACACTACGGCCGTTGATTTTCCTGCACTAACTCGAGAACGACTTTAACTTCTTTGCTCTACTCTTCGACACATTCTAAATTCTACTGCAAAAATCTGCTTCATCCGTCAAAGCTTCTCCACTCGCATAGCTGAATTCTATTTAGACCCCAGCCGAGCGTTGATGCATTTCACAGCAGAAATCGTTTGGCCACTGTCAGTGCAGAGCGCGTGTCATCCCGACCGAAACTCCGGTCGAGCACTGACGCATTCGCAATAAGGCGTCGCGGCGGAGCACAATGGAGGGACCGGGGCGTAGGTGGCACGGCTTACTGACGTAAGAAGCACGCTAAATCCCTACCACTGTTTCAGTAAAATCGAATCATTTGTCATCTGCTGGAGGGTGCGAAATCAGGCTGGCACGCAACACTTGGCTCACACCAAAAAGTGAGGTGAAATCACCGCCTTCTTACTCTGCTTGGACAGAACAGGCATGCGGACACTTGCCGTCGTTAAAAGTTGAGAGTTTACCAGAGCCGTTGGCAGGGAATTTCCTAGGGACCATCGATCTGAGCAGACACATACCCTCCTATGATCTTACATTCGCAACTTGACTCGCGCGCCACAAACAACCCGTTTCTGCCTCACCTTCACTCGGCATCCGAGCCAGCCAGCAATGCTAAGCTCTAGGTAAAGTGAACCGCAACCACGACATGATTGCTAACTTACTGTCAGATCACAAGTATTCAATATCTCGCGCTGTGCGACGAACGACGTGAAGAGCTGCCACTCCGCATTTGATTGAAGTGACCCATACAGAGACACAGCATTCGGTCTTGCTTGTGCGATTTGGAGAATAAGTAGCTGAGAAGAGTTTTCATTCGGTTGAGCTATTTTAAACATCGCGTTCAGGTTCTTCGTGTAGGTGGATTCTCACGGTTGTGTGACGCATCATTGACAGTTTGCAGAATTGCGAGCAGCCCTGCACGATTGGTGCATTGGATTGAAAGTTTAGGCGGTGGAAAATGCGGGCAATGCTACCAGCGGCAGGAGAATTGCCGCGCAGCCCAATCAAGCCTCGCATTCACGCCTGAGCGCTACCGATGTCGCATCACACACATGCAGCATCTCATCATTATGACCTGTTAGCGGAATAGTGAACCCACTGCCGGCTGAACTACTGATGTGAGTGCTCAGGGACACACTATGCAAGGAGTCGCGACATCTTTGTGGAAGCAGAAAGATGTGATCCAGAGCCTTATGAATCTATCCGCAGCGAGTCACTCGAAGCACCCATTCCAGCCGTTGCACGAACTGCGAGCACAGGCTGAAGAAAATGCAGCCCCACGACTGCCGAGAGTGGCAAGTCGAAGGGCTGCTGTTCCCCCCGGGACAAGTCGGATGCTAGGCAGGACGCGGGTGGATGCAACGGCATTAGCAACACGGCTGGTGCTTCTCGGTTGCTCCGCGTTCAACCGAACACCCCGGGAAATACTCTGGCAGCATGTATCTGGTGGCGTTTCGCGTGCTGCGTCGGCAATCCCATGGGGCGAGGCGAAGGCGATGGCGCTACACGAGTGTCGGAGGATCTGCTCACCGCCCACCGAACCAATGTAGCATGCAGATGGCACCCGGTCAAGCGCGCCGCACGCGGAAAGATTCAGCGGCTCAGAGGCACACGGTGCATTGCTTAAGATTTGATACCTCCACGTTGTATGTATGCGGCCACCAACGCACACCGCTGTTCGGCAGTGTAGGCGGAGCCCTCCGGATCGAGCTGACTGGAATGGAGGACAAACTCTTTCGCCTCCCACATGCCGAACTCCGCCTCCGCGTGCTCCCGCAAGAATGGACGCAATGCTGCGGCGGAGATGCCGCGTGGGCGAGCCAGCGTGACGTGCGGATGGAAGGAGCGCAGGTCTGGCCTCAAGCCGGCGTGCAGGATGGCGTCCTGCAGGTGTTTGTGCAGCGCAAAAAGGTGCGGGTGTGCGTTTCCTAC
>CAXSDZ010000140.1:2361-3003 GCA_964235505.1 uncultured Chthoniobacteraceae bacterium | reverse complement strand
GCTGTGGGGCGCTGGCCGCCAAAGCTCCCTACGCCGCGGAGCGGCAGGTGAAACGGCGGCACGCGCACCTCTCCCAACGCCGCGCGCAAACGCTCCTCGCCCGCTGGATCGACGTTGCCAAGAAAGCTCAGCGTAAGGTGGAAGTTTTCCTCTTGTTCCCAACGCATTCCTTTGATGTGCGGATTGATTCGGGCAAGCACGCTGCGGCAGACGGCGGGCAGTTCGAGGGCAAGAAAGAGGCGCTTCGACATAGCGGGACATTCGCCCGCCGAAGTGGCGGTGGAAAGTGCCAGCGCACCATGGCTGGCCCGGGAGTATCCCGCTCCCCGAGGAGCGCGCGGCACTCATGCCCAGTCGCGGAGGGCGATATGATGAAGGTGGTCGCGAACACCGACTGACATGCGCCGTCGTCGGAAAGATGGAATGGCCTCTCCGTCAGCCCTCATCATCTCCAAGCGCCGGCGCAGTCGCGACCGGAGCGCCTTCCTGCTTCCAAATTTCGCGCACCTGCTCATGCGTGAGCAAGGTCGCGCCTTTGATCAAACGGCAGAACGCCTTTTTGCTCACCAGATGGTGTGGCCCGTCGCCCGCGAGCAGATTGCGGAGAGTTTTGTAACGCACTTCCAGCCGCTCCAGTTGCAC
>CAXSDZ010000140.1:0-2351 GCA_964235505.1 uncultured Chthoniobacteraceae bacterium | reverse complement strand
GAGATACTCGTCGCTCTGTTTCCAGACTTGGTTTTGCGCCAGCTTCATGGCGGACATCTATTGCGGGAAAGCTCGGGGGTGGCGACGGGAATTGCGGTCGAATTTCCCAAACAGAGTGCGGTCCGCTGTGCCCGTCCGAATCTCCTGCCTAGCAAAGCACGGATGCGGTGGTGGTTCGGAGCCAAGTCCACGCAGCATGCCGATGGATCGCGCAAGCTTCCGAAGGCTGTGGACTGGGGCCCGTGCTTTTCTATCTCCCCGACGTGCGCGAGATGCGCACCTCGGGCTGATAAGTAATGCGCACGAGCAAATCCCCTCGCCCGCCGCGTGGCTTCGGCAACCCCTCGCCGCGCACCCGCACGATCTCGCCACGCCCAATGCCGGGCGGGATCGTGACCGGCATTGGTGAGCCGACCGGGCCAAGCATCATTTCCGTCCCGCCTTGCGCGGCGCGGCGCGCATTGATCCGCAGGTCGCCGCGTAGATCCGAACCACGCGCCTTGAACCGCGCTCCGGGCAGCACCCGCAAGCGCACATTAACCACCCCGCCATCGAATGGAGCATCGCACGCGATGCGGATGCGCGTGCCGGGCGCCGTGTCTGGCGGGACCACCAGCTCATACGTCTCTGGGCCACCGGGATTCGCTGGATCATCGACTCGAACCTCGAGCGTCGCGCCCCGGATGAAATCTTCGACCCGCAAGCGCGCGTCCTGAGCAAGATTGCGCTCTATTTTCCCCGCACGCGTGGGCATCGGCGGCGCGTCTTCATGCTCCGAAAGCTCCTGATCATAGGCGCGCCGCCGCGCCGGATCGCTGAGGATTTCGTGCGCAGCATTCAGCTCGCGCGTCCGCTCGGCGGCTTCCGGGGATTGCGCGTGGAGGTCGGGATGATGGCGCTTGGCGAGCAGCCGGTAGGCGGTGCGCACCTGCGCCGTTGTGCATCGCCGGTCGAGCCCCAGCGTGGCGTAGTGATCGGAAGCGGCAGAGTCGTCCACGTGGACAACCTATCTCGCGCTGGCCGCGTCGCCAATCGCAGAACAGAAATTGCGTCTGGAGGAGGACGCACCGCCGCAGCGTAGAGTCGCGTGGCGCTTTTTGGTGTGGCAAGCGCATCGCGTTGGTGGAGCGGACCACGGGATTTGGCTGGCGAGTTCGCAAGCCTGACTGGCAGCAGCTTTTCGTTCTGGGACTGCGGCCGGGACGCACCTCGCAAACCGAAGTTTGGTGCGCTTCACGGCGACCCGCGCCTTCTTTCCCCACGGTGTTTTTCCGCTTGCCGCGATGCGCAGGTTCGCCATATTCCCCGTCCTGTTGCGCCAGACCGAGGCGATTGTCCGTGAGTCTTTTGCGAGACTTTTCGGCAACCGTCCGGGGTGAAAATGCGTGAAGGTTCGCAGTGCTGCTTTCAGCCTCCGGCAAGTTGGCCAGCAGCGAAGATGTGGGGGTATAGCTCAGTTGGTAGAGCGTCTCGTTCGCAATGAGAAGGTCTGGGGTTCGAATCCCCATACCTCCACCATTTCTCCGCCGGTCGGTTCAGCCCGGTGCGTTTCCGGCGCGGGTGAAATGCTTGGGGTTTCGGAACTAAAACGGTTTCAGAAACACTGTGGCCGCTCGCAACTCCCTTCGTCTTTTTCTTCATCTTCATCTTTCTCTGACCGGCAGTGCGAAAGAGATGAAGATGAAGAAACGGGCGAAGAGCGGAACGACTGCGCTTTTATCGAACCCGCTCTAGCGGTGCGGATCGCAGAGGCGGAGCGGTGCGGCTGGATTCTTCTACCGGGATGCGCAGAGTGGCTTTCGATCTCCGTTTCGGTGGCTTCTCGCGCCATGACACCCGATTCTAACCTCCCGCCGCCACTCGATCCTGCACCGGTCGCTTACCTCTCTTCCGCTGGGCCGACGCGTCGGCGCGACATGCGGCGTTGGGTGCTCTGGGGTATCGCGCTTGGCTTATTTTCAGGCCTCGGAATCTACGGGGCGACTTGGTGGGGACACTGGAACCAGCTTCAGCCGCTCGACGCGCATGGAGGGATGTTTTTCCTCAAACGCGTGGAACTCGCGGTGCCTGCGTTTCGCCAAAATGACGCGCGCTGGGGCAAGGACCCGCTCGGCCCTTCCACCGATACCCTCGGCTCGGCGGGGTGCGCGGTGGCCTCGGCGGCGATGGTGCTCGCATCTTACGGGCTTGAGACAGACCCGCAGCAGCTCAATCGGTTCCTGTCTGAGCACGAAGGCTACACGCCGCAGGGCTGGGTCTTTTGGGAGAAAGCCGCGGAGATAGCCCCGGAGCTCGTGCGGCACGTTTATGAAGATCTGCCTTCTTATCGCCTCATCGATACGAACCTACTC
>CAXSDZ010000139.1:5595-12545 GCA_964235505.1 uncultured Chthoniobacteraceae bacterium | reverse complement strand
CTCGATCCGAAATTCACTTCGGCCTTGCGTCGCGAGCGCGTCGATTTCCTTCTCCGAAATAAGCACCATGACCTGATGCCCTCGCGCGAGCAGCACCTCGCCCACGGCGAGACCTGGAAAGAGGTGGCCGCCGGTGCCGCCGGCTGCGATGACGAAGTTCATGGGCGTGCGTGGAGCTTGCGGCGTGGAGCGCGGAGCGTGCGGGTGGCGGCGTCTCCACTACGCTCGACGCTCCACGCCCCACGCTCCACGACAGTCCGAAGGCAGTTCATCGTTTTCATCCGCGAAACCTCACGGGCTGGCGTTTCGTCCGCGCGGTGAGCCGCACGGTCGTCACTTTGTTTTCCCGGTCGCTGATGCCTTCGCGGTAGATGTTCATGAGCACGCCGACGCCGAGAAGGCAGAAGACGAGGTTCGAGCCGCCATAGGAAATAAAAGGGAGCGGCATGCCCTTATTTGGCAGGAGCGATGTGGTGACACCGATGTTCACGGCCGCTTGAAAAGCAATCACCACCACGAATCCAAACCCAAGCAGCAACCCGAACCGGTCGCGTGCCCGGATGGAAATGATCGCGCCGGCCATGATGATAACGATGTAGAGAAACACGGTGAGCAACGTGAATCGCAGGCCGAGCTCTTCGCCGATCGTGGGGAAGATGAAGTCTGTGTGCGCAAACGGCAGAAAACCTTGCTTCTGCCGGCTGTTGCCCAGCCCGAGCCCATCCACCCCGCCGGACCCGAGTGCGATCAGTCCCTGCTGCGTTTGATAGGCGTCGGCGGGATGATCTTCCGGGTGCAGAAATGCGAGGAAACGCCCGGAGCGCTCCGGCATGGCATAGATCGCGAACCCGAGCGCGGCGATGCCGAGCACCACGACCGGCAGCAGATAGCGCAGCCGCGTGCCAGCCACAAACATGACCGTGTAAGCCGTCGCGCCGATGAGCGCGGTGCTGCCCATATCGACTTCCGGCGCGATCAGCACCATGAGCACGCCGACTCCCGCGAGCGGATAGATGAAGCCGCGCCGGAACTCGCCGGCCGCGGATTCATCGCGCCCGAACCACCACGCCAGCGCGCAAATCGTGGCAAGCTTCGCCAGTTCGGAAGGCTGAAAGGAAGCCACTCGGAGATTGATCCAGCGCGCCGAGCCATTGATCCGCAAACCGATGTGCGGCACAAAGCAAAGCACGAGCAGCACGACGGAAAGGCCGAACCAAATCCACCATGTCTTTTGCCAGAAGTGATAGTTCAGCCGCGACGCGACCAGGCAAACCACAAACCCCACGCCGAGCCACATCGACTGCCGCTTGAGAAAAAAATACGGGTTGCCGTGAGCGTCCCGCGCAAAGGCGCTCGTGGAATAAAGCATCACCAACCCAAGCACGAGCAACGCAGCCACGGCGAGCACAAGGAGGTAGATGCTTTTGCGGTGCATGGCTTAGAGGATGTGAAGCGTGAAGCGGGGGAGGGTGAAGCGGCTGCGGGGCGCCGCGTTTCAAACGCTCCGCGCTCCGCGCTCCACGTTCATGACAGCTCGCGGCAGCGACGGCGGATCTGCTACTTCGCCGCTGGCACCTTCAACACCTGGTCAGGCTTTAGCTTCTTCGGATCCTCGATCTTGTTCAGCTTCAGCAGCTCGTCATACGAGACGTTCAGCTTGCGGGCGATGGCAACCGGGTTGTCGCCCTTTTTCACGATGTAAGTCTTCGCGCCGTTTGCTGCCGAAACAGGTTTCACGGTCGCGCCGGAATCCGGCTTTGCGCCGGTTGCCGTCTTTGAAGCAGTGGCGAGGTCCGGCTTCTTTGCGGTGCTCTCAGCGCGTGGCGTCGCGAGGGCCGCGGTGCGCCCGGGTGCGGCGGATTTGGCCGGGAGGTTCAATGTCTGGCCCGGACGCAGAGTGGTCGTTTCCTTGATGCCGTTGAGCTCGGCGAGATCGGCAATGCTCACGCTGTGCTGCGCGGCGATTTTGGTGAGGTTGTCGCCCGCGCGCACCTGATGCACGCGGCTGCCGCCGACAGGCATCATCGCGGGCGAGGGCGCCGGCGCGGCGGCTGGCGCGGCAGTCGTGGAGGCGGGGATGACGTTGTTCCCGGTCGCGGTCTGCGGATCGGCGGGCGCGGCCGGTTTTTGCGCCGCAGGCTTGGCGGGAACGGAGGCGAGTGGCTCTTCGCGGCGGCGATTCTTTTTGATCTCGTTGAAGGCGTAGATGCCGCCGACGGCTACCACGTGCAGGATCAGCACCACGATGAACGCGCTCGAAAGCTTCGTCGTCGGCTCCTCCTGATCGTAATCTTCGATCGCCGGCACCGCGCGCCGTGCCACGGCTTGGAGCCGGCGAGGCCGCGACTTGGACCACTGGATCTTCGCCGGGATTTTGAACTTCGGGAGCCGGGATAAAGAAGGAAGTTTCATGATTTGGCTGAGGAGGAGGGTTGCAGAAAGGCTTGCACGAGCACGCGGAACTGGTTGCCGCGGTCGGCGTAGTTTTTGAACATGTCGAAACTCGAAGTGCCGGGGCTGAAGAGCACCACATCGCCGGGCTGCGCGAGCCGCCGCGCGAGCGCCACCGCCTGCTCTAGGGAGTGGCCGGCCGGCACGCACGGCACGCGCTCTTTCCAGATGCTCTCGATGCGCTCTGCCATGTCGCCGAGCAGCACGGCGGCACGGCATTTCTGCGCGACGAGCTCCGTTACCGAGTCGAACTCAAAGCCCTTGTCCTTGCCGCCCGCGATCAGCACCACCGGACGGGTCTCGGAGACGAGCGCTTTTTCCATCGCGTCGAGATTCGTCGCTTTCGAGTCGTTCACGTATTCCACGCCTTCCGCGCTGCCGACGATTTCGCAGCGGTGCGCCAGCGGCCGATATTCGCAGAGCGGCGCGCGCATTTGCTGGAAGTGCAGGCCGCGCGCGACGCCGACGCCGAGCGCCGCCATGAGGTTTTCAGCGTTATGCGATCCGCGCAGATGCGTGTCGGCGAGGGCGAGCACGGGCTGGCCGTGGAAGTAGATGAAGCCGTCGAGGAACTCGAAGTCGCCGCCACTTTCGTATGCGCTGAAGGTGAGCCGCTGCGCCTTCAGCGGCGGAAGCCGGTCGCGCAGATTTACGACGGCCCAGTCGTCCGGCGTCTGGTTCTCGAAGATGCGGAGCTTCGCGGTGAGATACGCGTGCATCGACGGATAGCGGTCGAGATGATCGGGCGCGAAGTTCAGCCAGACGGCGATCTGCGGGCGGAAGCGGCGGACCGTTTCGAGCTGAAAAGACGAGACTTCCAGCGTCATCACGTCGAGCGCGGCGCTTTGGCTGACGCGCGCGGAAAAGGCTGGGCCGATGTTGCCCGCGGCGACGGTGCGCACGCCGCAGCCATTGAGCATCGCCTCCACGAGCTGCGTCACGGTGGTCTTCCCGTTTGTGCCGGTGATCGCGACGACCGGGCACTTGCAGAGCTCAAATGCCATCTCCAGCTCGCCGACCATTTCACTGCCTTTGCGGAGAAAATGCTGCACCAGCGGCACCGCGGGATCAATGCCCGGGCTGAGCACGACGCGGTCGTAATGCGAAGCGTCCTGCTCCGCCGCAGGTCCGGCGATGACCTTGATTCCGCGTGCGCCGAGCGCCTCTGCTTTTGCGCGCAGCGCGGCCTCATCGGCAGAGTCGAGCACGGTGACGTCCGCGCCGCCCTCCCGCAGCAGGATCGCCGCCGCTTCGCCGCTGGCGCCTGCGCCGAGCACAGCGACCGACTTGCCGGAATAGGACAATGGGGACGGCGCGTTCACCTCAGAAGGACGGGTTGGGATTGGCCGCAAGAAGGCGCAGACGCCGCAAAAAAGATGGGCGTGGCGGCAGAGGGTGTTTGCATCTCCCGCCCCGACCTTTTGCGTTCTTTGTGCATTTTCGCGGCCATCAGTTCAGCGCAGTTTCAAAGTGGCCAGCCCGAGCAGGGCGAACATCACCGACAAGACCCAGAAGCGAACGATCACGGTGTTTTCCTTCCACCCTTTCAGCTCGAAATGGTGGTGGATCGGCGACATCAAAAACACGCGCCGGCCTTCGCCATACATGCGTTTCGTCACCTTGAACCAGACGCGCTGGATCAGCACCGAAGCCGCTTCGCCGACGAAGACGCCGCCCACCACGACGAGCAGCAGCTCCTGCTTGCAGCAGATCGCGATGACGCCGAGCGCGCCGCCGATCGCGAGCGAGCCGGTGTCGCCCATGAAGACTTTGGCCGGGTGGCAATTGAACCAGAGGAACCCGAAGGAAGCGCCGACCATGGCCATGCAAATCACGGTGAGCTCGCCGACAAATGAGTAATAGGGCACCTGCAAATACTCCGCGATCCGCTCGTGCCCGGAGATGTAGGTGAGCACCGCGTAGGTCGAAGCGGTGGTGATCGTGCAACCGGCCGCGAGCCCGTCCAGACCGTCCGTCAGGTTCACGGCGTTCGACGCGCCGACGATGACAACGGCGAAGAAGAGGATCGTGGTGATCCAGCCCAGATTCGCGATGACCGGCGCTTTGTAGAACGGCACATACAGCGCGCGCGCCTGCACTTCGATCGCGGGATTCAGCAGGAAAAATGCGGCGATCACGGCGGCGAGTCCGAACTGACCAATGAGCTTTGTCTGCTCGCTCGCGCCCGCGGAATTCTTCTTTTTGACCTTCAAGTAGTCGTCGTAAAAGCCGAGCGCTCCGCAGTAGATGATCGTGAAGATGAGCAGCCAAACCGCGCTGTTATCCGGCCGCGCCCAGAGCAGCGACGAAACGATCACGGTGCCGTGCAGCAGCACGCCACCCATGGTCGGCGTGCCCGCTTTTTTGCCGTGCAGCTCAAAGAGCCGATGCACTTCCTCCTTTGTCCGCACCGGCTGGCCGATCTTCAGCGAGATGAGGCGGCGGATGACCCAATTGCCGCACACGAGTGAAAGCAGAAACGCCGTCACCGCCGCCGCGATCGCGCGAAAGGTGATGTATTGGAAAACGTTGAACGCCTTGAGAAAGTCGTCGGTGGCGCCTTCGGAAAGGCGGTGGAGGAAATACATCATGGCAGCAAATCCTCGGTGCGCGACGGTTTGAATTGATCAACACGCAGGGTGCGAGCGGTGGCACCGCAGCGGCCGTGGCCCTGGGAAGCAGCATCCATCAACATTGCAAGGTCACGCGCACTCATCCCTGTTGCAGGCCCTCCACGATGCGCTCCATCTTTGCCGAGCGACTCCCTTTCACGAGCACCACATCGCCGATGCGCGCCAGCTCGCGCAGCGCCGGCACGGCATCTTCCACCGTGTCGAAGTGCAGGACTTTGTTGATGCCGCCGCGCCACGCAGTTTCCGTGATCCACTTCGCCTCCTCACCGACGCCGACGAGGCAATCGACCGCTTCGCGCACGGCGACTTCGCCGACCGAGCGATGGCCGCGCTCACTTTCCACACCGAGCTCGCCCATGCGCCCGAGCACCGCGATGCGCCGCCCTGCCGCCGGCATGGAGGCGAGAGTGCGCAGCGCCGCCGCCATGGAGTCGGGGTTGGCGTTGTAGGTGTCGTCGAGGATGTGAATCCCGCGGATGATCTTCTGCTCGAGGCGGCCTTTGGTGAGGCGCAGGTTGCGCAGCCCCGCCGCGCAGTCTTCCAGCGAGATGCCGAAGACGCGGCCGGCGGCCACCGCCAGCAAGGCATTGCTCACCATGTGGATGCCGGGAACCGGGAGCTCTGCCTCGACGCGGTGGCCGTCGGCGCAGAGGGTGAAACGCACGCCGCCGAAGTGCGGACGCAGGTCGCACGCCTGCACATCGCCCTTTCCGATGCCGGCGAAAACTGCGTCCGCCTTCGTGCGGCGGGCCAGCGCGGGTGAAAACTCGTCGTCCGCCGGCAGGATCACGGTGCCGCTGGGCGGGAGCGCTTCGGCCAGCATCCCCTTTTCAAGCGCGATGGCCTCGCGCGTTTTCATGAACTCAATGTGGGCCGTGCCGATGTTCGTGATGATCGCCACGTCCGGCGCCACCATTTCCGCGAGAGGCGCGATCTCGCCGGGATGGTTCATCCCTACCTCGAAGACGCCGAATTGATCCACGCCTCGCGCGCGCAACAGTGTGATCGGCACGCCGAGGTGGTTGTTGAAATTGCCTTCCGTTTTGGTGACCTGAAAGCGACTGCCGAGCACGCAGGCGGTGAGGTCTTTCGTGCTCGTCTTGCCGTTCGAGCCGGTGATGGCCACGACCTGCAAACCGAGGGTCTGCCGGTAGCGCGCGGCTATTTGCTGCAGCGCGCGGAGCGTATCCGGGACGCGCAGCACCGCGAAATCCAGCGGCAGATTTTCCGGCGCGTTTTCGGCCACCACCCCGATCGCGCCGCGCCGCGCGGCCTCGGCGACGAAGCCGTGCCCGTCGAAGTTCTCGCCACGCAGCGCAACGAAAAGATCGCCAGCCTGCAGTGCGCGCGAGTCCGTGCAGATCGTGGTGGCGGTCGCGGTGCCGTCGCCCGTGAGCGTTGCCTCCGCCCAGCGCGCGAGAGTGGTGAGTGGAGTGGCGTCCATCGGTCTTGCGTTTCTACCAGCGGGCCAGTTCCACGGGCGCGCTTTCGATCGCCGCGCGCGCCATGGCCACATCGTCAAAGGGGAGCGTTTTGCCGGCAAATTCCTGTCCGGTTTCGTGCCCTTTGCCCGCGATGAGCACGATGTCGCGCGGCTGCGCCAGCGCCACTGCGCGGAAGATCGCTTCGCGCCGATCCACCAGCACTTCAAAGTTCCCGCGCCGCAGCCCGGGCTTGATGTCTTCGATGATCGCTTCCGGCTCTTCGCCGCGCGGATTGTCGGATGTGACGATTGCCCAATCGGCATATTGATCCACGGCCGCGCCTATTCGGGGGCGCTTGCTGCGGTCGCGATTTCCGCCGCAGCCGAAGACCACGATGAGTCGCGCTGGCTGTAGCTCACGCAGCGTTTTCATCACGTTCAGC
>CAXSDZ010000139.1:0-5585 GCA_964235505.1 uncultured Chthoniobacteraceae bacterium | reverse complement strand
AAACGCGGAACGCGCGCTGCGCCGGGACGGGTTCGAGTCGACCGGGCACCGCGGGCGCGGTGGCCAGCGCCAGCACCGCATCGCGCACGTCCAGCCCCATTGCTGCCGCGCCCGTGATGGCAGCGAGCGAGTTGTAGATGTTGAAGTTTCCGATCAGCGGCAGCCGCACGAGGAACGAGCGGCCCTTCGCGTCGAGCTGGTAGGAAGAGCCGTTGAAATCCGTGCGCAGATTGCTCGCGCGGAAGTCCGCCTGCTGGCCGACGCCGTAGGTGATCAGCGGCATTTCCGCGTGCCGCAAGCGGGCGGCGAGCTGCGAGCCGTAGCGATCCTCGATGTTCACGACCGCGATGCCCCGCTTCTGCCGCTGCTCCGCCAGGCCGGTGAAAAGCCGCGTCTTCGCCTCGAAATACGCCTCCATCGTCCGGTGATAATCGAGGTGATCCTGCGTGAGATTTGTCCAGATGGCAGTGTCGAACTCGACGCCCCGCACCCGCGATTGCACGAGCGCGTGCGAGCTCACTTCCATCACGGCCGCGCGGCACGCGGCGGAGCGCATCTGCCAGAGCAAGTGCTGCACGTCGAGCGACTCGGGCGTGGTCCGAGGCGCGGGCAGGATTTTGTCCGCGATCTCGTAGCGGACCGTGCCGATGAGCCCGCAGCGGCGGAGCGTCTGCTCGCAGATGTGCTTCAGCAGAAATGCGGTGGTGGTCTTGCCGTTCGTCCCGGTGATGCCCGCGACTTTCAGGTAGCGCGACGGGCGCTCATACCAGGCCGCGGCGAGGTCGGCCATCGCGGCCCGCGCGTCTGGGACGATGACCTGCGTGGCGCTGGTTTTCAGCACGCCCTCCTCTGCCACGATCGCTGCTGCGCCGCGTTCCGCTGCCTTCGCCGCGAACTGCGCGCCATTCGCGTGCTCGCCTTTCAGTGCGAAGAAGAGCGCACCCGGCTCCACCTGGCGCGAGTCGTAGGCGAGCGACGTGATCTCGCAGTCGGTCGGCCCATCCACGAGGATTGGCTGGATAGCAGGGAGCAGGGCGCTGAGCTTCATCGCGGCAGAGGTTCAATCGCGCATGTCTGCCGCGAGCACCGTGCCAGCGTCGGGCAATTCCGGCGCGGGAACGAGATTGAGATAACGCGCGGCCCGCTCGGCAATCCGCGCAAACACAGGCGCCGCGACAAACCCACCGAAGTGCTTCCCGTGCTCCGCGTGCGCCTCGTCCAGCATCACGATGCCGACGAACTCCGGGTTTTCCGCCGGCATAAAACCAACGAACGACGCCACATACTTTCCGTCTTTGTAAGAGCCGCCCGGGACGATCTTCTCCGCGGTGCCCGTCTTGCCGGCGACTTTGAAGCCGGGGACGTGCGCAAGCGGCGCAGTGCCTTTTTTCGAGACGACATCGATCAGCGCATCGCGCACCTGCTCCGCGGTTTCCTGCGGAATGACGCGCCGCACTTCCACCGGCGGAAAAGTGGCGATCGTCGCGCCTTCACAATCGACGACGTCATGCACGATTTGCGGCGTCATGAGCAGGCCGCCATTGGCGATGGCGCACATGGCCGTCGCCACTTGCAGCGGCGTGACGCCGACCTCGTGCCCCATCGGGATGTGGGTGATGGAGATCTTGCTCCAAAGATGCGGCGGACGGATGACGCCGGAGATTTCTCCCGGCAGATTGATGCCGGTGCGCTCGCCGAAACCGAAGCGCCGGATCGACTCGTAGAGCTTGTGCTCGCCGAGCTGGATACCGAGCTTCGCCACGCCGATGTTGCTCGATTTCACGAGGATGTCGTGGACCGTCAGCTCGCCGTAGCCGTGGTGGTCATGAAGCGGCCGGCCTCCGTATTGGTAGTAGCCATTCTCGCAGAAAATGTAGGTGTCCGGCTGGACGACTTTCTGCGCCAGAGCAGAGGCGGCGGTGACGATTTTGAAAGTCGAGCCCGGCTCGACCTGATCCATGATGGCGCGGTTGATCCGATGCGCGGGATCGACGCCGGCGAGCTGGTTCAGGTTGAAGTGCGGCCGGTTGACCAGGGCGATGATCTCTCCGGTCTGCGGGCGCATCAGGATGCAAACGGCCATCTTCGGCCGGTATTGCTTCACAGCCGCGTCCATCTCGCTTTCGACGATGTTTTGGATCGCGGAATCGATCGTGAGCCGGACGGTGGAGCCGTCGCGCGCGGGACGTTCCTGCCCGCGATACGCCACGATTTCCTTCCCGGTGCGGTCGCGTTCCGTGTAGCGAAAGCCGTCGTGGCCGCGCAGGTAGTGATTCATCGAACGCTCAATGCCTTCGATGCCGTCGTTCTCGTGATTGATGGTGCCGACCACGTGGCAGAGCATTTCGGCGTTCGGATAAACGCGGATGGAGTCCTGCTCGAAAGAGATGCCTCGCTCCTTGCTCGCCGCGAGCTTCGTGGAGATTTCCGAAGCCGCCGCTTCCGACACATCGTGTTTGAGCACGATGTATTGCTGGGGCACGTTCTTCTGCAACGGCTCGCACCAGCGTTCGCGTTCGAGCTTTTCCAGAATCTCCGCCTCCGGCAACGCCAGCGGCCCGGCGAGCAGGTGCGCGACTGCGGCGCGATCTTTGATGAGCGAGCCATCGGCGACCACACTCTTGACGGGCTCGTTCTGCGCCAGCGGCAGGCCGGAAACATCCTGGATCGCCCCGCGCCGCGCGTAGATCACCTGCTTCAGGTTGTGATTTTCCGCCGCGCGCGCGGTGTATTCGTCGTGCATCGTCACCTGCAAATGCACGAGCCGGGCGGAAAATCCGGTGAAACAGCATGCGAGAGCGCAGCAGGCAAAGAGAGCCCGCTTTTTCGGCGACGCAGACATGGCGCGATTACGGCTTCAGATTTGCGACCGGCCGCAACTCGTTCGCGGCGGTCACGGGCAGCAGCTTGTCGCTGACAAGCACAAGACGATCCTGCTGGATCTCCACAAAATCGGCGAGAAACGTCCGGTCCTTTTCGCGGCGCTTGCGGAGTTCATTCGGCGAGGAAAGGCGCGCGATGCTCGTGCGCACGACTTCGTTCTGGTTCACGAGATCGCCGAATTCCTTCTCCAGCGCCTTGATCTGCGCACCGCGGGCGTGCAGCTCGTTTTTGCAATACACGTAATACAATCCTCCTCCGCAGACAAAGGCGGCGAGGACGATCCAGGTCGCCAGGGAGGCGAGCGGAAGGACGTTGGCATGGCGGCGACGGTTGGAGGGCATGGCGGGCGGGCGGCTGGGCTGGACTGAGTTTTAGACTGGAGAAGAAAGGGGCGTTTTTGAACCGCGGATGGCGCGGAAAGGGATGGCAAAGCAGCGCCTCGGCGTTCAGGGCTTCATCCGTGCCATCCGCGGTTGAAAATTGGGCTGGGTCGGCGCAGTCAGAGCTTCTCGACGACGCGCAGTTTGGCGCTGCGCGCGCGGGCGTTGGCGCGAGCTTCCTCGGGGGTCGCGCTGATGGCTTTGCCCGTGACTTTGCGGAAAAGCCGCTCAGGGTTCGGTCGTGGCGCAGGCCACTCGGGGCGATCGATCGTTTCGGCGCTCCGGCTTTTGAAGAACTGCTTCACGATACGATCCTCCAAGCTGTGGAAGGCAATCACCGCCAGCCGCCCACCCGGGACCAGCCGCGCCGCGAAAAGCTCGAGGGCTTCGCGGAGCAAGTCCAGCTCGCGGTTCACCGCGATGCGCAGAGCTTGGAAGGTCCGCGTGGCCGGGTGCGTTTTGGAATGGCGCGGGACGATCTTCTCGATCGCTGCGGCAAGCTGAAGCGTGGTGCTGAAAGGTTGCGCCGCCCGCTCCCGCACGAGGTGCGCGGCGATCCGGCGCGCGGCAGGCTCTTCGCCGAGTTCGCGGAAGATGCGCTCCAGCTCGACCGCGTCCCACGTGTTCACGAGGTCTGCGGCCGTGACTGGTCCGGCGGGGTCCATGCGCATGTCGAGCGCGCCATCTCTTTGGAAGGAAAAGCCGCGCTCCGGGGTGTCGAGCTGATGCGAGGAAACGCCGAGGTCGAGCAGCGCGCCGTCGATTTGCGCGACGCCGAGCCCGTCGAGCACTTCGCCGATCCGTCCATACGAGGAACGCACTGCTCGGAACTGCTCCCCTGCCCCGCTCAAACGCTCCGAGGCAAACGCAATCGCCGCCGGATCCTGATCCAGTCCCAAAACCTGCGCACCGGCCGCCAGGATCGCCTCCGCGTGGCCGCCACCCCCGAGGGTGCCATCCAGGATGAGCTTGCCCGGCGCAGGCTGAAGCGCGGCGAGCACTTCCGCCACGAGCACGGGCTGGTGATACGCCGCCCCGCCGCGCAGCGAAGGCGCGGACTTTCCACGGCTGGAGGCGGCGCTCGGCTCCTTCGGCTACTACGACGGCAAGGCGACCATCCAGATCGCCGGCCGCGACCTGGACGATCCCGGCCTGCCCGCCGTGCTGGACGCCGCCCCGGGGCCGGTCGAGGTCAAGATCGCCATCGCCCGCGGCCAGGAGTTCAAGCTCCGGAAGATCACCCTGGACGGCTCATCGAACCCGGCGGGCCTGGCCGAGGCCCGCGCCGCCCTCAAGCTCGAGCCCGGCCAGCCCGCGGTCGCCCGCGACGTGCTGGGCGCCCAGGCCCGCATGCTCGAGGCGCTCCGCTCCTCCGGCCACGCGCTCGCCAAGGTGGACGCGCCCGCCGCCACGCTGGAACCGGCGGCGCACGCGCTGGACGTCAGCTTCAAGGTGGACGCCGGGCCGCGGGTGGACCTGGGGCCCATCCGCATCGAGGGACTGGACCGCGTGAACGAGAGCTTCGTCCGCCGCCGTCTGCTGATCCACCAGGGCGAGCAGTTCGACCCCGAGAAGATCGAGAAGGCCCGGCAGGACCTCGCAGGGCTGGGCGTGTTCTCCACCGTCCGCGCCCGCGCCGCCGACGCGCTGGACCCGGCCCGGCAGATCCCGATCACCATCGACGTGACCGAGCGGCTGCGCCACGTGGCGGGCGTCACCGCCGCCTACTCGACGGACCTGGGCGCCAGCGCCGGCGTGACCTGGGCGGACCGCAACCTGTTCGGCAATGCGGAGCAGTTGAAGCTGGGCGCCGCCGCCACCGAGCTGGGCGGCAGTGCGGTCCGGCGGCCCGGCTACGACGTGAACGCCACCTTCATTAAGCCGGACCTCCTGGTGCGCGACCAGACCCTGACCGTGTCGCTGCAATACGTGAAGGAGAGCCTGGACGCCTACGACCGCAAGGCGATCGTGGGCGGCGCGACGCTGAGCCGAAGGGTGTACGAGGGGTTGACGGTCTCCGCCGGCGTGCTGGCGCAGCAGTCGCGCATCACGCAGGAGGGCATCACGCGCGACTACACGCTGCTGGGCGTGCCGCTGGGCGTGGCCTACGACAGCACGGGGGCGGCCGGGCTGTTCGAGCCGATCCACGGGTTGAAGGCGAACGTCACGGCGACGCCCACCGCCTCGCTCTCGGCCAGCGAGGGTGAGAAGCTCTTCGGCATCATCGAAAACCTGTCCCGCTCCGGCGTCGCCATCCTCTACGTGTCGCACCGGCTGGACGAGGTGATGCGGCTGTGCGGCCGCGTGACGGCATTCCGCGAC
>CAXSDZ010000138.1:10908-12558 GCA_964235505.1 uncultured Chthoniobacteraceae bacterium | reverse complement strand
CTATCCTTCCCATTTTTCACTACCAGCGTCGCGGCAGGAATATCGACCGGGCCAGTCGCGGAACTCACTCGCAGCGCGGTCATCGTGTAAAATACGCCGTCTGGTGCGAGGTTCCTAGTGACTGCCGGGGGTGGCGGCACCTGCTCCTTGCACGCGGAGATTAGGAAAAGAAGCGTCACCAGAAAAAATGGGCGGAACATGAGGCTCTGTGAGTTTGAGGGGCTGAAGTTGTGATGCAGTCCGGTGTCTGTCAACGCGTGCGAATCGCGCAGGCTTGCACCTTCTGCAACTTCCCCCAAGGGGAGGCTTCTAACCGATTCCCCGCAGAAAACCTGCACGCGACATTGACGCGCCAGCCTCCATGAGGCATCTCGTTTTCCCTCCCATGCGCCGCGTCGGCGCGGAGCCTCTGTTCACCCTCAAATCCCCCGCCTGCCGCATCGCCGGCGGCATCGTGTATGAACTCAAAGCAAGTTTTGGAAATCTTCGTGGAGCAGGGCATCGTCGATCCTTCGCAGATCGAGGACATCTCTCAGGAGGTGGCGCAAACGGGCAAAAGCCTGGCGCAAACGATGGTCGATTATCAGTTCGTCTCCGAAGAGCAGTTTTACCAGATCATCGCCGAATCGCTCGGCGTCGATTTCGTGGATATCCGCGGGTTTGAACCGCCGGCGGACGTGCTGCGCCTGATCCCGGCGGGACTCGCGCAATTGCACAAAGCCTTTCCGCTCGGGCAGGAAGGCAACATCATCCAGATCGCACTGGCTGATCCGCTGAACGCGCAAACCGCGGAAGACCTGCGCTTCGCCATCGGCAAGGAAATCCAGGTCGTCGTCGCGCCGGTGAACCAGATCGAGGAGCTGATCCGCAAGAACTACGGCTCGGATGCAGGCAGCATGGATGACATCCTCAAGGAGCTCGGCGGGGGACTCGAGTTCGGCGGGCCCGATGGCAAGCTCAATGAGAAGGACATCGAAGCGGAGGCGAACTCCACGCCGATCATCCGCTACGTCGATCTGGTGATCTACCAGGCAATCCAGGACCGCGCGTCGGACATTCATTTCGAGCCGTTCGAGACCGAGTTCAAAATCCGCTACCGGGTGGATGGTTCGCTTTATGAAATGGCGCCGCCGCCCCGGCATCTCGCGCTGCCGGTGATCTCGCGCATCAAGGTGATGTCGAACCTGAACATCGCCGAGCGCCGGCTGCCGCAGGACGGGCGCATCCAGAAGCTCATCGGCGGCCGGCAGGTCGATCTACGCGTCTCCACGCTCCCCACCCAGCACGGCGAAAGCGTGGTGCTGCGCGTGCTCGACCGCTCCGCGGTGAGCCTCGATCTGGAGACGCTCGGGATGCCGCCGAGCATCTTCGATTACCTGACCAAAACGATCGAGCTGCCGAACGGCATCTTCATCGTTACCGGCCCGACCGGCTCGGGCAAGACGACGACGCTGTATGCGTGTCTGAACAAGATCAACACGGTCGATTCCAAGGTGCTGACGGCGGAGGACCCGGTGGAATACGACATCGAAGGAATCATCCAGGTGCCGGTGCAGGATGCGATCGGCCTTACGTTCGGGCGCGTGTTGCGTGCTTTCCTGCGGCAGGACCCGGATCGCATCATGGTCGGAGAAACGCGCGATCTCGAGA
>CAXSDZ010000138.1:0-10898 GCA_964235505.1 uncultured Chthoniobacteraceae bacterium | reverse complement strand
AGATTGCGATCCAGGCTTCGCTCACTGGGCATCTCGTGCTCACCACGCTGCACACAAACGACGCGCCCGGCGCCGTGACGCGCCTCGTGGATATGGGCGTGGAGCCGTTCATGATTTCGGCATCGCTGGAAGGTGTGCTCGGCCAGCGCCTCATCCGCCGGATTTGCCAAGGCTGCCGCACGCCTTATGAACCGACCGAAGCGGTGCTCAACCAGCTCGGACTTTCGCCGCACGAGATCGGCGACAAAAACTTCTACTACGGACGCGGCTGCGACGTGTGCAACAACACGGGCTACAAAGGCCGAAAGGGCATCTACGAGCTATTCGATCTAAATGATCCGCTGCGCGAAATGATCAACCAACGCGCGCCATCCGTGGTATTGAAGCAAAAGGCCATCGAGCTCGGCATGACGACGCTGCGCGAGGATGGTCTGCGCAGCATTTACGACGGCGACACGTCGATCGAAGAAGTGCTCAAATACACTTAGTTCTCCCTCCTTTCTTTCTCTGCTTCCTCCTCGTGCAAGCTGTAGTCTCCGTTGAGGAAGATTGAAGAAAGAAGGGACGAAGAGCGTGGGGCAGCAAAACTCCCCATCGACAACCCCCATTTCCAGAACTTAACTAACTCAACCTCCGAAGCAGACCCCCTTATATGCCACGATTTGAATACATCGCCCTAGATGCTCGCGGACAGGAATCGCGCGGCGTCATGGATGCCCCCAATCCGAACGACGTCGTCGGCCAGCTTCGGCAGGCCGGCTTTTTCCCGACCAGTGTCGCGGAAGAAGGCAAGGCTGGTGGCGCCGTTGCCAAGACCAGCAAGAAACAGCAAAAGGCCATGCAGGCCGCTTCGGCGCCAAAGGCCAAGAAGGGTGGCATCACCCTGTTTCAGAAGAAGACCATCAAGAGCAAGGTGCTCATGATCTTCACCCGGCAGCTTGCCACGCTGATCGATGCAGGTTTGCCGCTGCTGAAAGGGCTGAACGTGCTCGCGAAGCAGGAGAAAGATCTCGTGCTGCGCAACACCATCAATGCGCTGGCAGACGCTGTGCAGGGTGGTTCCACCTTTTCGGAGTCGATGGCGCAGCACCCGCGCATCTTCAACAAGCTCTACATCAATATGGTGAAAGCGGGCGAACTCGGCGGCGTGCTCGAACTCGTGCTGAACCGCCTCGCTGAGTTTCAGGAAAAGGCGCAGCGCATCAAAAACAAGGTCGTCTCGGCGATGATGTATCCCGTCATCGTGCTCTTCATCGCCTTGGTCATCATGCTCTTCCTGCTGACGTTCATCGTGCCAAAGTTCCAGGCGATTTTCCAAGACATGCTGAATGGCAAGCCGCTGCCGGCATTGACCCAGATCGTCATCGACACCAGTGATCTGCTGAAAACCCGGTGGTATGTGCCGCTCGCGGGCGTGATCATCATCATCGTCGCCTATCGCATGATCTCCAGCACGCCGGCGGGTCGCGTGTTGATCGATCGGATCATGCTGAAGATGCCGCTCTTCGGCGACCTCACGCGCAAGAGTTCCATCTCCCGCTTCAGCCGGACGCTTGGGACGCTCGTTACCAGTGGCGTGCCGATCCTGCAGGCGCTGAATATCACCCGCGACACGGCGGGCAATGCGATCGTGGCAGACGCCGTCACCAAAGTGCATGACGCGGTGAAGGAAGGTGAGTCGATCGTCGCACCGCTGGAGGCGAGCGGCGTCTTTCCTCCGATGGTTATCTCAATGGTCGATGTGGGCGAGGAAACGGGACAGCTCCCCGAAATGCTGTTGAAGATTGCGGAAGTGTATGACGACGAAGTGGACAACGCAGTGGAAGGTCTCACCTCCATGCTGGAGCCGCTGATGATCGTCTTTCTGGCGCTCATCGTCGGCACCATCGTCATCGCGCTCTTTATGCCGCTGATCGAGATCATCAAAGGCATGTCGGGTGGCCCCGGCGGCGCGTAAGTGCCTCACCATTGCTCGCAATTGCAGCATGTTACCTTCGCCACCCCTCCACTTATGAAGACACAATCTTCGCGCGCGTTCACCTTGATCGAGATGCTCACCGTCATGGCGGTGATAGCGGTGCTCGCCAGCCTCATCCTTGCGGTCGCCAGCCTGGTAAATACCAAGGCTGCCAAGGATCGCGCGCAAGGCGAGATATCTACCCTCACCGCGTCGCTGGAAGCTTACAACGCTGACAATGGCGCGTATCCAAGCAACGCCGATTCCGAAGAACTTGACCCTCGCCAGCACGGATCGTCCACCGGCGGAAAGTATCAGCGCGCGAGCCAGTTCCTCTATGCTGCGCTGGCAAATGATCTCGAGCCTGCGGATGCGCCGGATGGGAAGCCAGAGGCAACGGGCCGTGGATACTTCGATTTCAAAGCGAACCAACTCGGCGGTCCTTTGAGCCCGAACCAGAAGAACGCCAAAACCAACAGCGCGCCCGATCAGGGGAAGGTGACAATCTACATGGTCGATCCATTCGGAAATAGCTACGGCTACTCGACACGCGGCGCGCGGGCGGAGGCGGAGTTTCGGGAGCTAGTCCGGCTCGATCCGAAAGCGACGCGGGAAAAAGTGAAATCGAATCATCAAGGCGGCTTCAATCCGAACTTCGATATCTGGTCCACTGGCGGGAAGGTTTCACTCACCGATGCAACCGACGAGGACCGCAAGAAGTGGGTCAAAAACTGGTAGGCTTTCCGCCCGCCGCGCCGGCGTGGGGACGCTTCGTAAAGTAACGAGAAGGACGCCAGACAAGGCGGCCTTTTTCGTGCGTGGGAGAGGTGCCGCCGGGTAGGGTGGGCGTCCCGCCTGAATCTTCAAACGTCCCAAGAGGGCACACTTTGAAATCGGCATCGCACAATTGCGCGGTGTGTTCCGCGAGG
The DNA here is from genome assembly GCA_964235505.1 of uncultured Chthoniobacteraceae bacterium. Lineage (GTDB taxonomy): Bacteria > Verrucomicrobiota > Verrucomicrobiia > Chthoniobacterales > Chthoniobacteraceae > CAXSDZ01. Next base: position 8,012 of record CAXSDZ010000138.1, on the reverse strand, counting down.
CGCGGAACATGGCAGGCGAGACGCCCGCCCTACCCGGCGGCACCGCTTTCAAAAGGGAAAGTCTCGCATCTTCTCATGCCAGCCAGCGAGCACACGCTGGCTCAGCATGGATAGTGTTCTAGCCGTTCAAAGTCGTGTTGCCTAGGATGCCGACGAGCAGGAAGTCGCAGTGAACCGGCACGTTGCCGAAAAGAAACGGCAAGTGCCGGAGCGTCGTTCAAAGTGGGCGAGCAGCGCGTCCGCTTCTCTCCAGCTCGCTGTCGCATTCCACCGCCACGACTCTACGCAGCCACGGCCGAAGCGAAGCTCCTTGTGTCGCACCGTCATCGTCCGCGCGACGAGATCGCCTATCGCGGCGAGGGAATGCGGATCCACGAGTTTGAACGTGCGCGCCTCCACTCGTTCTCTAGGTAGCTGGCAAAGATCGCCTGCAATCCTTCCAGCCACGCCGGAAGCAAACGCCCGCCCGCAAAGGTGCAATCCACAAACCGCACCACGTCCTGGTTACCCGCAGCGGACTCGAATATCGCGTGCCCCTCGCCATCAGCAATGGCAATTGGTAACACGCGCCGCCCCTGACGCGAATGATCTCACTGCGATCCAAGTTCGGCACTTCCCTCGTCTCGCACTCTACCCCCCACGCCCGCAGCGCCAGCGTGATCGGGATGCAGAAAGAAACTGTGCGCCCTTTGGTAAATCGTCGTGCTTATCAGCTCAGATCATCTCCGTCGCCCCGTTTGGGCTGGCCGCGCTTGCAGGCCAGAGCTCTAGGTCACGCTCGCCTGACCCGGATTTCGCTACTTGCCGGACCCCTTGCGACATTCCTCCTTGGATATCGTTTCCGCTCTCAAGCGCTGCCCGAGAACGGCTGGAAGGAAGAAGGCTCTAATGTAGGTGAAGCCTCTTCGCCTTGTGAGCCGAAGCTCATTCGCTTACTCATTGCTCGGAGTTGCTACGCTCCTATCACATCTTCATTAACTAAAAAATACCTATGCTACCCACGCACTACGTCGAATCATGGGAACAGAGCAGCACCGGAGGCAGGCAATTGAGAAGGACTTTGTTGACGCTCTTGGCTGGAGTGACTCTGGGCGTGGGTGGATTCGCCCTAGCTCAGGCCGTGCATGATCACGGGAAGGGGCCTCAGGTTAAGGTGCTCTCGTCCGTCGATGTCGAGGAAATGGTCAGTGGCAAGCCCACAAAGGCAACTACCTTGGAAGTTACGTTCGAGCCTGGGGCGGCAGGTGAGCCGCACCGGCACCCAGGTCCCATCTTTGGCTACGTGCTGGAGGGTGAATTCGAGACCCAAGTCGGAGACGCACCGCTTCGCAAGCTGAAGGCAGGCGATAGCTTCTACGAGCCAACGATGGCCGCGCACGTCGTTTCCCGGAATCCGAGCGACAAAGCCAGAACGCGAGTGCTGGCGGTTCTGCTCCACGAGCGAGACGCGAAGACGCTGGTCATTCCCGAGCCACCGAAGGAAGCAAAGTGATCTATTAGATGACCGCAACGCCGAACCTGGCGCTGCAAACAAACACGCGCGGCGGTCACGGCCTCTGCTTTCTGCGCCTATAGCTTGGGTGCCTTTCCTCCGAGTCACCACTGGGCAGCACCTGTGCTCAATAGTCGTGTTGCCAAGCTTGCGGTCGTCAGCCTTGCTCACGTATCCTCACTACCAAGGCTATGACGCTCCGCCTTTCAATCCTGGTTTTCACATTGGCTCGCTTCGTCAGCCTCAGCGCCTCCTTATGATGAACTCTTCGCCCCTGATTCAATCCACCATCGCGTTCTGCGCGGCGGGCTTTCTCACTGTCTCTGCGCGGGCGGCGATCGTGACCCACTCGGACCTCGCCTCTTTTCTTTTGGCGGCTGGCCCAGTTGCTTTCGAGAGTTTCGAGCAAAGCGCCCCCCTTTCCTATGGGACTCACCCGGCGACCAGCGTCGGGCCTTTCACTATGGCGGCGGACCGGTCATTTGGCATTGTGACTACGGGCCCGACCATAGGCCAGCACGCCACTGACGGAACCCACTATCTTGCTACCAATGCCCGCATGTTTCGGTTCACCTTTCCACAACCGATCATGGCTCTATCTATGGACATCGTGGACTTCGGCGACCTCCCGGTCGATCTGGGGCAGGAGCTTACGATGACCACATCGGCTGGCGACCCTATCCTAGTCAGGAAAACCGTCGGTGATTTTGACCCGTCAAATGGGAACGTTTTCTTTTTTGGATTCACCAGCAGTGTGCCGCTCACAGAGTTGATTTTCACAGAAACTGCGGATGACAACATGAACGTGGACGCGGTGCGGGTGGCAACGGTGCCTGAACCTTCCGGCGCCCTGATGAGACTGGGCGGCGCGGGGTGCCTGCTCGCGCTCAGACGCGGCACAGGGTTGAGGCGCTAATAAGGGAGCGGTTTTCTTTGGTTCCTTTCCTTTGCCCGCTCATTCCCGAAGTGAGCGAAGCACTATGGGCGCAAAAGGAGAAAAACCTGCACGATCCCAGTCTAGAAGCACAGCTTCGCTGCGACCCCGCGAAGTGATGACCGTGTCAGTGCCAGCTACTTTTTCTTTTCCAACGCATCCACCCGCTTTGTCAGGTCGGCGATGAGTTTCTTAAGCCCGGCGACATCTGCCATGCCGGCGGCGTCCTTCTTGAGGGTGTCGCACGCTTTGTCCACGACCAACAATCCAGCCGTGAGAGTCTTGATTTCCCGGCTGTAGCTTTGCGACAGGTCAAGTCGGATCCCTCGCTCCTCTGCATGGCTTCGTCCAACTTGTCCTGAGCCCGAAGTCCAAGAACTTTAGGCGCTGCTCCAACACCTTCTCGTGTGCCAAGGTCCATTGGCTAATGCGACCGACTTCTTTGGCTAAATTTTAGAGGACCTTTGATTCTTGGTCGGGTATGATTTGTTGCTTTACGGAGACGCGTTTCGGGAAGGCGCTCGGGCTGGGCTGTTGTCCGCGCGGCCTTCCTTCTATCCAGTTCTAGAAACGCGGAGGAGAAAGGAACTACCGGACTTGATGGACTAAGGGCGATGGGTTTCACTCTCGCTCCTCTGGTTCCCAAAAAGAGCGCAGCGCTCCAGGAACGATAAACGAAGGGGGAACTCGGAGTCATGTCGCGCCCTCCTTGCGCATGGTGCGCGGCGCGGGCATCGTCTCCGCCATGTTCAAGCCTTTGCGCATCGTTGCGCTCGCCGCTGTGTTTGCTCGGCTCACCGCCGGGGCGCAGGAAACCAAGCCGGAGGAGTCGCGCTATCTCGCCAATGCCCGGCAGTTGATCTTTGAAGGGAAGCGCTCGGGAGAAGGCTACTTTCACCCGGATGGCAATCTGCTCGTTTTCCAAAGCGAGCGGGAAGAGGCGAACCCGTTTTACCAGATCTACCTGCTCGACCTTCTCTCGGGGGAATCCGCGCGCGTGTCGCCGGGCACGGGGAAGACGACGTGCGCGTTTTTCCAACCGTCCTCGACGGGTTCAAAGTCTGCGCCGGGTTCTGGCGGGCGGCTGCTCTTTTCCTCCACGTACCTCGATCCCGAGGCGGTGGCGAAGCAGAAGGCGGAGCTGGATTTCCGCGCCAGCGGCAAGCAGCGGCGCTACTCGTGGGATTACGACGGAGCCATGGACATCTTTTCCTGCCAGCAGGATGGGACAGAGTTGCAGCAGCTCACCACCGAGCCGGGCTACGATGCGGAGGCATCGTTTTCACCGGATGGAAAGAAGATCGTCTTCACCTCGCTGCGGGGCGCGTATCCGCTCTCCACTCTGCCGCAAGAGCAGCAGGCGCGGTTTGAAAAGGATCCGGCTTATTTCGGCGACATCTGGATGATGAATGCCGATGGCTCGGACCCGCATCAGCTCACGCACGCGCCGGGCTATGATGGCGGGCCGTTCTTTTCGCCGGATGGCGAGCGCATCGTGTGGCGGCGCTTCGACGAGAGTGGCATGAACGCTGACATCTTCACGATGAAGACGGACGGCTCCGACGTGCGACGCGTCACGGATTTCAAGTCAATGTCGTGGGCGCCGTTTTACCATCCGAGCGGGCAGTATCTCATCTTCACCTCAAACAAGCTCGGCTTCGAGAACTTCGAGCTTTTCATGGTGGATGTGAACGGCGAACGCGAGCCGGTGCGGGTCACAACGACGGAAGGCTTCGATGGGCTGCCCGTTTTCTCGCCGGACGGGAAGCGGCTGAGCTGGACGTCCAATCGCACGGTGGACAATAAGTCGCAGCTTTTCCTCGCGGACTGGAATCATCCCGCCGCGCTCCAGGCCTTGCAGGAAGCGCCGGTGCGGGTGCTCGGTGCGGAGCAGGCGCAGGCGGTCGAGCGGCAGCGCGGCACCGCGCTGGCGGAGCGCGAAAGTCGCGTGAGCGCGCTGACGCCGCTGCCGGAAAAGGGGCCGCTCCAAATCGTGGAAGGCGGCGCCAAGCTCTCGCCCGAAATCACCGGCGCGGACATGCGCGCGGAGGTGGAGTGGCTGGCGAGCCCCGAGCGCGAAGGGCGCCAGACAGGCAGCGCGGGGGCGAAGGCGACGGCGGAATTCGCGGCGGACTACTTCGCCCAGATTGGCCTCCAGCCGTTTGGGACAGGCTTTGCGGAGCCATTCACCTTTCCCGCGGGAGAGCAGGTGATGGCGGGTGCGAACTCGCTCATCATCACCACGCACAAAGCGCGCGGCCCGGAGGATGCGCCGCCCGGCGCGCCGGGGTCCGGCGGGATTCCGCTGTCGGCCGTGTGCCAGCTCGACCAGAGCTTTCGCCCGCTTTCCTTCACGGAAAATGGTGAGATAGAAGGCGAGGTCGTCTTCGCAGGCTACGGCCTGTCGGCGCCTGAGGATGGCAAAGGCGCGCGCTACAATTCGTATGAAGGTCTGGACGTGAAGGACAAGGTGGTGCTCGTGCTGCGCTACGTGCCGGAAAGCGTGAGCCCCGAGCGGCGCGCGCAGCTCAATCGCTACGCGGGCCTGCGCTACAAGGCGATGATGGCGCGCGAGCGCGGCGCAAAAGCGGTGCTATTCGTCGCGGGCCCCGCATCGCCACAAGCGGGCGAGCTGCTCCCACTCGCGGGCGACAACACGGCGGCGGGCTCCGGCATTCTCGCGGCTTCGGTCACGGGGGACGTGGCCGATACGCTGCTCAAGCCGAGTGGCAAATCGCTCAAGGATTTGCAGGCCGCGCTCGACACGGAAAGCCCGCACGCGGAGGGCGGCTTTGTGCTGCCCGACGCGCATGTGCAGCTCGCGACCGGCGTGGAGCACATCAAAAAAGAAGACCGCAATGTGGTCGCGCTGCTGCCCGCGGGTGTGGCGGGGGAGGGGATTTCAACCGCGGATCATGCGGATGGAACGGATGGAAAAACTGCGGACGCTGCGCTGGCTGGAACCGGATCTGCCGTGCCGATCCTATCCGCGGCATCCGCGCAATCCGCGATCCAAAACTCCGGCGGCGAAGTCATCATCGTCGGCGCGCACTACGACCATCTCGGCCTCGGAAAAGGGAGCAACTCGATGGCGCGCTCCGGCGAAGAAGGGCAGGTGCATCCCGGCGCGGACGACAATGGCTCGGGCGTCGCGGCGGTGCTGGAGCTCGCCGCTTCGCTCGCGAAAGAGCGCGCCGAGCATCCCGAGAAGTTCCGGCGCGGGATCGTCTTCGCGCTCTGGTCGGGCGAGGAAATGGGGATCATCGGTTCGTCTTCCTTCTGCGAAAAGCCGCCGGTGGATCTCGGCAAAGTCGCGGCTTACGTGAACTTCGACATGGTCGGCCGCTTACGCGAAAACAAGCTCACGCTGCAAGGCGTTGGCTCCTCGAAAGCGTGGCGGCGCTTGATTGAAAAGCGCAACGTCACGGCAGGCTTCAACCTCGTGCTGCAGGACGATCCGTATCTGCCGACCGACACCACGAGCTTCTACCCAAAGCGCATCCCGGTGCTGAACTTCTTCACCGGCGCGCACGAAGACTACCACCGCCCGAGCGACACGGCTGACAAGCTCAACTACGAAGGCGCGGAGCGGATCGCAAAGTTTGCGCGGCAGCTCGTGCTCGATCTCTCCAGCGCCCCGGAGCGGCCGGACTTTGCGCGGGTGGAAAAGAGCAGCGGTGATCAGGGCTCGCGCGAAACGCTGCGCGCGTATCTCGGCACGATCCCGGATTATACTGCGGAAGTGCAGGGCGTGAAACTCGCTGGCGTGCGCGGCGGCTCCCCGGCGGAAAAGGCGGGCATCCAGGGTGGCGATGTCCTCGTGGAGTTCGCAGGCCAGAAGATCGTGAACATCTACGACTACACCTACGGCCTCGACGCGGTGAAGATCGGGCAGCCGGTGAAGATCGCCGTCCAGCGAGATGGCAAGCGCGTGGAGCTGGAAGTCACGCCGGACGCGCGAAAGTAAGCCGCTCTCGGCAGGGTGGCCACTGCTGCGGTGAGTCGCGCGCAGTTTGAAGCGCGCGAGACTTTGCCATCACCCTTGAGTCGGCTTCGGCTCGTCAAAGGTGGAACTCGCGGAACTCTTGCCAGAAAGGCTCGTCATGTTGCGCGCCGCCAGCCACCAAAAATCGCCGGCATCATTTTTGACGATCACTTTGGATAGCAGCAGGAAGATGTGGTCGCGACTCGGGACTGAATAGATTTTTCCATCGTTCATCGAAATCGAAAACGGTTCAAACGGAACTTGGGCGAGCAGGGATTGAATCTCGGTGATCATGCCGGCAACTTGCTGGCTTCCTTGTAGCGGAGCAAGGTGCGGCTTCAAGGAGGAGGCGAGCGCTGGGCTGGAGATTGCAATATTGCGGGCCATCGAAGCCGGTTTGCAAAAAAACTGCGGTCCTCTCCGGCGAAGTCCGATCAATCCGCGAGACTTGCCCTTAAGTGTTCCATTCTGAAATCGTGCATGGATTGTCTTCGCCCTCGTTCCTCACCCTCTTCGCTGGCATGGCCTTGGCACTCGCTGCCTGTCGCAAAGCGCCACCGGCTGCGCCTTCCGCCACCAAGCCGTGGTTTGAGGATGCGACAGAGCGGGTTGGGTTGAAGTTCGTGCACGATGCAGGCGCGGCGGACAGCTACTTCATGCCGGAGAATGTCGGTTCGGGGGTGGCGCTGCTGGACTTCGACAACGATGGGCGGCTGGACATCTACCTTGTGCAAAACGCGGGCGCCGGCTCTGCATCACGCAACCAGCTTTTCCAACAAATGCCGGACGGCCGCTTTGCCAATGTGAGCGCGGGCTCCGGGCTCGATGTCGCTGGGCGGGGCATGGGCGCGGCTGTGGGCGATGTGAACAACGACGGCTGGCCCGACGTGCTCGTCACGGAATACCGCACTGTGCGGCTCTTCCTGAACGGCGGCGATGGGATCTTTCACGAAATGCCCGCTGCGGCATCGGGTCTCGATAATCCGCTCTGGGCGATCTCGGCTTGCTTCTTCGATTACGACCGCGACGGCTGGCTCGATCTCGTGGTGGCAAACTATGTGGACTATGATCCGACCCGGCAGTGCTTCGATGATTCCGGGCGGCGTGAGTATTGCGGGCCGAAGACCTTTCCGCCCGGGACGGTGACGAAGCTTTTCCACAACCGCGGTGCGCCTGCCAGCGGCCCGAGCTTTGAAGATGTGACGGTTCCGTCTGGCCTCGCCGCGCTTCCCGGCCCGGCGCTCGGCGTGGTGTGCGCGGATTTCGATGGCGACCACTGGCCGGACATCTTTGTGGCAAACGACGGCGAGCCAAACCGGCTTTGGATCAATGGCCGCGACGGCGCATTTCGCGACGAAGCGGTCGCGCGCGGCGTCGCCTTCAATGCCATGGGCCAGCCGCAGGGGAATATGGGCGTAGGCGTGGGCGACGTGGATGGCGACGGTGCTTTCGACCTTTTCGTGACGCATCTCACGGAGGAAATGCACGCGCTCTGGGTGCAGACGCCGCGCGGGCTTTTCCAGGATCGCATCGCTGCGGCCGGCATGGCGCAGCCGCGCTGGCACGGCACGGGATTCGGCACAGTGCTGGGCGACTTCGAC
>CAXSDZ010000137.1:10724-12575 GCA_964235505.1 uncultured Chthoniobacteraceae bacterium | reverse complement strand
TTCGTCATTCGTCATTCGTCATTCGTCATTCGTCATTCGTCATTCGTCATTCGCCTCCTCACCACCAGAGATAGAGCCGCAAAAAATCCGTGGTCCGGTGCGTCGCGATCCACCAGAGCGTCCTTTTTCCCGCGTTCACCTTCGCCACGCCGCTCATGCCCGGCCGCCACCACGGCTCGGGCTTGCCGGAGAATTGCGCACCACGAAGATGTTGCCCTGGCCTTCCTTCACCTCCGCCGCGGGCTTCACGCGCTCCACGCGGATCGGGAAGGTGAACTGCGGGCCGCTGGCAAAAGCGATCTTGCCGCGCTGGCCGGCGGCGATCGCGTGCACGTCGCGCTCGGCAGTCATCGCATCGAGCCGGGCGACGCGCACCAGCACTTCGCCCTGCTTCACCGGCGCGGAAAGCCGCTCGCGCAAATCGCCCGCGACCACGAAGCCCTCGAACGGCGCAAGCACGCGCGCCTGCGTGAGATGATGCCGCACGAGATCGAGCCGCGCCTGCGCCTCCTCCGCGCTGGCGCTGGCGATGCGCATGTCGGCCACGTTGCTGTCGCTTTCCGCCTTCTGCGCCTCGGCGAAAAAGCGTTGCCGCTCGGCGATGGCCGCGCCTTCCTGCAGCAGCGGTCGCAGCGGTAACGGGCGGCGAGCTCGTTGCAAAGCGTCATCGCCGCGCCCATGAAGCGCGTCTGCGCATGGACGAGCACCATCGCGTCGAGCACCACGGCGAAGCGCGCCATGTCGGCGCGCACGCCTTCCAGTGCGCGGCTCGTCTGAAAGAGCAGCGGCGCATCCGCGAGCAGGCGGAGGCGCAGGGCGGCCTCGGCCGGAGGGGTCGCGGGAAGGCAGCGCATGACCAGCACGGCGGAGCGCTGCGCATCGCCCGTGACCAGCCGCACCGCCACGATCGTGCCCGCTGGATCGAAGCCCGCGCCGTCGCCTTCCGCGGAAAGCATGAGCCGCTCCAGCTCGCCCTTTGCGCTTCTGAGCTGGGGGAAAAGCTGGGCATTCGGCGACCAGCAAAAGTTCTCTTTCCAGAAAGACTGCGCAGGATCCTCTGGAGCTCGGTTGCGAGTCAGCAGCGATGCCTCCGCGCCTGCGCCGAGCGCGAGCGAGACTTGCAAAAACTCCGGCCAGAACTGCCCCGGCGCGTCGGCGAAAACCCGCAGCGCTTCCAGCCGCTCAAAGGCAGCGCGCAGCGATTCATCGATGCCGGGGCAGCGGAGGAATACTGGACGGACCTGGGGAGCGCAGCGGCTGGCGATCCGCCGCGCCGCCCTAGATATGCAGCGCGGCAGAAAGGGTCAACGTGGCGCTCCGAGTGCGAGCACCAACCCGATCGATCGTCCTCCGAGCAGTCTCGACCAGCGCCAGCCTTCCCGCCTCGCCCGCCCATGATTTCCATCGACACGCGCGGGGCGGGTTCCCTATCACCGTGCCTCATATTTCTTCCTCCAAATGAGCGTGCCTGTCTCTGATGAAACTGGGTGGGGCAACGGCGGGCCGCGAGGGACGCCGCTGAACGAGGAAAGCGCGTGGGCAGGTGGCGTCGGTGCGCGGCTGCGGCTGTTGCAGGCGAGCTTTGCGGATGATGAAGACACAGCGCGCCGCGACTACATGAGCGAGGAGCTGGAGCGCGCTTTGAAAGACGTCGCCCCGAGCCGCCGCCGCCCGTATCTGCAGGCGTTGGCGCGGGAGTTTCCCGCGGGCGAAGGGGTGCCCGGAGCCGCGGCGAAAGCGGCTCCGCAGGAAGAAGCGCCCGAGGTGCTCGTCGCGCGGCTGGTCGAGGCTGCGCCGTGTCTTTCCGTGGAGCAAAAGCGCGCGCTCGCCGAGCAGCTCGAAGCCGTGGGG
>CAXSDZ010000137.1:9619-10714 GCA_964235505.1 uncultured Chthoniobacteraceae bacterium | reverse complement strand
GATCCCGCCGGAGCTGCAAAAGAAGCTCGGCCTGTCGGCGGATCAGGCGCTTTCCCCGGTGCGCACGCTGCGGCTCATCGCGGCGCTGATCGACTTTTCCGTCACGCTGGATCAGGTCGCCTGGAGTGTGTGGAAGCAGCTCGCGCCGAAATCCGTGGTGCGGCGCGACGCGGGGCCGGACGGCGACTTCCGCAAAATCGCGGGGCCGTATCTCGCGGGCGACGACGAAGTTTCCACCACGCAGATCACGCAGGTGCTCGACAAGACGCGACAGCTCACGGCGGGTTTGCTCGCGGGCATCGGCGCGACGGGCGAGACCTTCGCGCGGCAGTTTCTTTCGCGCTTTGCGCCGCCTGCCATCCAGGAGCAGACGAATGCGGAGCCTGGCTTTTTCATCGGCCCGGAGCAGAAATGCTGGCGCCGCTACGTCGCGCTTTTTGGCGAGACGAACGGCGTCGCGGTGGAAAAGGAGATCAACGCCGCGATCACGAAATACGCGGAGGATTTGATCCTCGGCAAAGACCGCTCGGGGGCGGAAGGGTGATGCGGATGGCCACACTGCACGCCTCGCTGCATCTTCGTCTGCTTCTTCATCCTCATCTTTCCCCCTCCGCTGCAGAGAAAAAGATGAGGGTGAAGAAGCAGACGAAGAACCCGGCGGGAGCACGCTTCCGCCCGGTTGCAGGCGCTGCGCTCCCCATCTTCCATCTCCAGTCTTCCAGCTCCTAAACGATGTCCCTCCAGATCCACTGGCACGAAGGTCTTTTCCTCCAGCCGCACCATTTTCAGCGGCTCCAGAAAAGCGTGAACGACTCGCTCGCCGCCGAGCGTCAGTTGCAGTTTCCGTATCCTTACGGCGTCGTGGAGGCGAAGCTTTCGGCGGATGAGTTGGAAAGCATGCGGCTGCGGTTCGACCGGCTGCACGTCATCATGCCGAGCGGGGTGGAAGTGCGTTTCCCGCAGGGCGCGGAGCTGCCTTCCATGGATATCCGGCAGGCATTTGCAGCGAGCGGAGGAAACTTTTCCGTGTATCTTGGCGTGCCGCTCTGGCTGCCGGAGCGCGCCAATACGCTGCCGCTGGATACGGCCGCCGAC
>CAXSDZ010000137.1:3441-9609 GCA_964235505.1 uncultured Chthoniobacteraceae bacterium | reverse complement strand
TACCGGCTCGCCGAGATGGAGGCGCCGGACGAAAACACCGGTGAAAACGTGAAGCCGATGCTCGTGCGCCGCATCAATGCGCGGCTCATGCTGGAGAATGAAGATCGCTCGGACCTTGAAGTGATCCCGCTGCTGCGGATCGTGCGCGGGGTCGGGGAGGAGGTCGGCTCGCCAAAGCAGGACGCGGAATTTGTGGGCCCGTGCATGGTGTTGAGCGGCTCGCCCGTGCTGCGCGAGCTGGTGCGCGATCTCGGCGCGCAGGTCGTCGCAAGCCGGCAGGAGCTCGTCATTCAGCTCACGCGCGCCGGCTTTTCGCTGGAAAATCTGCGCGGCTTGCAGTTCGAGCAGATGATGCGGCTGCGCACGCTGAACCGCTTCGGCGGCAAGCTCCCCGCGCTGGCTGAAGCGCCGCGCGTCACGCCTTTTGCGATCTATCTGGAGCTGCGGGAGCTGCTCGGCGAGCTCACCGCGCTGCACCCAGATCGCGACGAGTGGGAAGTGCCCGCCTACGATCATGACCGCCCGTATCTGGCCTTCGCGGAGCTCTCTACGAAGATTCGCGGGCTGCTGCGCGGCGCGGTGGCGCCGGGCTTCCTGCGGCTGCCTTTCGTGAATATCGAAGGCTGGCTGATGGCGAGTCTCGAAGACAAACACATCACTGGGCCGAGCGAATACTTCCTCGGCATCCGCACCGCCGAAGACCCCGTGCAGCTCGCGGGTCTGGTGGAAGACGCGGACCGCTTCAAGCTGATGCCGCACTCCCTCGCGACGCGCGCGATCCGCGGCGTGCTGCTGAAGGAAGAGCGCTTCGCCCCGCTGGAACTGCCGTCGCAAAGCGGGCTCCATTACTTCCGCCTGCTGCGCGGCGAAAGCGCGCGGAGCTGGCAGCAAATCCTCACCGAGCGCACGGCGGTGGTGACATGGACCGACCACGAAGCTGACTACGACATCGCGCTGTATATGACGGTGCCGGCGGGGTCTGTGGAGCGTGATGCGTAGAGCGTTGAGCGATTATGCCGGCGAAAGATTATCGTGAATTGAAGGTTTGGCAGGCGGCCTTCGAAACAGCGGTGGAGCTGTGCGAGCGGATTCGGAGCTTTCCGCCGGAGGAGCGTTACGCGTTGACTGATCAAATTCGCCGTTCTTCGCGTTCGGTGGCTGCGAACATCACGGAAGCATGGCGCAAGCGGCGGTATGTGGGGGCGTTTGTTAGCAAGCTCAGTGATGCCGACTCGGAAGCGGCGGAGACGGAAGTTTGGCTGCTCTTTGCGGTGCGGCATCGCTTCATCAGCGAGCAGGAGAACGAACGGTTTAGCGATCGATATGATCACATCTGCCGGCGGCTCACAAAAATGATGGATCAGGCGGAGCTGTGGTGCTCCACGCCGGAGTCTCGCCTCCGCGAGGAAGCCGCCGAATACTTTGTGAACGGTGCGCCAATGGACGCTCCACGCTCTACGCTCCACGCTTCACGCCCATGACGCTCCTCGAACTCACAGAGCCGCTCTTTCAATACGTCTGTATGCTCAACCGCATCGCGCGGAATCCGGGCGGCGAGGACCTCACGATGGATGCGCTGCGGCCGGCGATCGTCGCGCAGTTCTCGCAGATGAAAAGTGAGGCGGAGGGCGACGCGCGGCTCGCCAGCCAATACAAACGGATGGAGCTGCCGCTGACGTTTTTCGTCGATTCCATTCTCGCCGAAAGCAGTCTCTCGATGGCTCCGCAGTGGAACAAGAGCCGGCTCGCCTACGAGAGGAATGAGCTCGCGGGCGACGAGAAGTTCTTCGACCTGCTGGATGAAACGCTCAACGAAAAGGGGAGCGAAGCGGATGAACGGCTGGAAGTTTATTATGCCTGCCTGGGGCTCGGTTTTCAGGGCTGGTATGCCGGGCAGCCGGAGTTTCTGCGCAAGAAGATGCTCGATATCTCGCAGCGCATCCGGCGCGTGCTGGATGCGGACCAGAGCGCGCGCATCACCCCTGAAGCTTACGAGCACACCGACACGCGGAATCTCGTGGAGCGCGCGGGGGTGAAGATCGCCACCATCGCGATCCTCTTCGCGGGTCTTTGCTTCATCGTGCTGGCGGTGAATTTTTCGCTCTTCAAAACCGCCTCCCACGAGCTTTCCAGCGCCTTGCAAGAGATCCTGTCGCATGACTTGTGGAAGGCGAAACCGTGATCTGCCGGATGAAGCTTTTCTTTACCGCAGAGGGCGCAGAGAACGCAGAGAGGCGCGGAGGAGGCTTGGGGGAGTGGGAGCGTGGAGCCGGGCGCATGACGCACGACCTCCGCCGCTCAAAGCGCAGCCGTTTCAAGCCTCTGGCTTGCTTCTCTTCCAAGCCGGAGGCTTGCCGGAAATTAGCCGGTGGTGAAACCACCGGATTCCGGCGCGGGCGGCGTCTGCGTCCCGGCAGGGACGCTGGAGCGGTGGCAGCGGAAAGGTGGCAGCGGAAAGGTGGCAGCGCGCCGTCTCGCCCGCCCGCATTGGTGCGGCGTTTGCCTCGCGGAAGGCTCCGGCGTCCCTGTCGGGACGCAGCCGTCTTGAATGCGAATTTCCGGTGGTTTCACCACCGGCTAATTTCCGGCAAGCCTCCGGCTTGGGGAACACGGCGCACCGCGCATTCCAGCTCCCTCGTCCCTTCTCTGCGCCTCTCTGCGTTCTCCGCGCCCTCTGCGGTAAGAAAATGACTCTCGCCTTTCCACCACGCGCTCCCTTGACCTGAACCTCCCCGCGCCATGCAAATGCTTTACTTTCTCCTCCGGGAGTTTCACGGGCTCCCAGCCTGGACGCGGTATGTTTTCATAGCCATCACCTTTGTCACGATGCTCGGCTTCGGGGCGATGATCAGCCCCACCGTCGGGCTCATCGTAGGAGGTGGAGTGCTGCTCGTGGCGGTGCTCATCGCCGGGTTTCGCTGGCTGCTCCAGCGCCGTCGCGACCGCGCAGCGGCATCCTTCAGCGCCGACATGCGGGACAACAACGCCGCCACGCCCGGCGCGCTGAACGACCCGGCGCGGCGCGCGCGCATCGAAGATCTGCGGCGCAACTTCGAGGCGGGACTGGAGCGCTACCGTGCCGCCGGCAAGGATCTCTACAAGCTGCCGTGGTATGTGATCGTCGGAGAGCCCGGCGCGGGGAAGACCGAGGCCATCCGGCATTCCAACGTCGGCTTCCCGCCCGGGATGCAGGACGAATTTCAGGGCGTCGGCGGCACCATCAACATGAACTGGTGGTTCACGGATGAGGCCGTAATCCTCGACACTGCGGGCCGGCTGCTCTTTGAAGAAGTGCCGCCGGGTTCCACCAGCGAGTGGCAGGAATTCCTCGGCCTGCTGCACAAATACCGGCCCGATTGCCCAGTGAATGGGCTCTTCCTGGCGATCCCATCGGAGAGCCTCATCAAGGACACGCCCGAGCAGATCAAACGCAAAGCCGGACGCATCGCGCAGCAGCTCGAAGGGATTCAGAAGATCCTCGATATCCGCTTCCCGGTCTATGTCGTGGTCACGAAGTGCGATCTGCTGAATGGCTTCCGCGACTTCTTTGACGAACTCCACGACCAGACCGCGCAGGGGCAGCTCCTCGGCTGGTCGAACCCCGATCCGCTCGATGCGCCCTTCCGCGTGGAGCTCGTGGATGAGCACATCTACACCGTGGTCGAGCGGCTGCGGCGGCGGCGCTTCGGGCTGCTGCTCGATCCCGTCCCGCGCCAGGGCGAGCGCCGCACGGATGAAGTCGATCGGCTCTACGCGCTGCCGCATTCCATCAATCTCGCCGCGCCAAATCTGCGGCAGTATTTGCAGGCGATCTTCAACATTGGCGAGTGGACCGCGAAGCCGCTCTTCCTGCGCGGCATCTATTTCACCTCGTCCATGCGCGAAGGCTCGGCGCTTGATCAGGAGCTGGCGACCGCGCTCTCGATCGATGTGGAGCAGCTCCCCGACGGCCGCGCGTGGGAGCGCGAGCGCTCGTATTTCCTGCACGATGTTTTCACGAAAAAAAGCTTCCGCGAGCGCGGCCTCGTCACGCGTGCCACCAACACGAAGTCGCTGCTGCTGAAGCGTCGTCTGGCGCTGCTCGGCACAGGTTTCGCGGCGCTGCTCGCGCTGCTCGCCTTCTCGATCTACGGCTACCGCTCGCTGCGCGACAGCGTCGGCCGGCAGAGCGGCTACTGGGCGCGCGCCAGCGAGGACTGGAGCGGCAACGCGTGGATCCCGATCGCGGCGACCGATGCGATCGGAGCGGGCAAATATCAGGGCAAAGTGCCGGTCGGACCCGGCGATCGGAAGGCGACGCGGATGCTCTTCACCGAAGGGCAAATGCCGCTGGAGCAATTCCACGCGCGGCTGCGCGACATGAGCGAACTGCCGGTGCGCGTCGGGTGGGTGTTTCGCCCGTTCGCGGGCTTCCGCAACGAGATCGACAGCGACCGCAAGAAGGCGCAGCGCGTGGTTTTTGAGAACAGCGTCATCCAGCCGCTGCTCGCCGCGGCGCGCGAAAAGATGGCGAAGACCACGCCCGACGCGAAGCTTTCGCCGGACGAGCAGCGCCTCCACGGCGACGCGCTGCTCGCGCTGATCCGCGTGGAGTCCGGCATCGTGAAGCGCCGCGAAAGGAAGGCTGCGCCGACGATCAACGCGGCGAATTTCCTCCCGCCGCTCACGCGCTACGTCACGGGCCAGGAGCCCGATGCCGAGCTCGTGCGGGTGATGGATTGGGTCTATTCCGAAGAAGGCGCCGCGCCGCGCGGCTGGTCGCCAGACTGGACTTCGGGCGGTTTTTCGCTCGGGGAGAACGCCGCGATCGATCACGGGCTCGCGCGCTTCCTCGCGGATGCCGGCCGCAGCCTGCAAACCGGCAGCGACGCCTTCCCCGTGCTCACCACGCTGGTGGCGGAGACGAAACGGTTTGCGAAGGAGGAAGACGTGCTCTTCGCTGCATCGAAAGGGCTCGGGTCGGTCGAGCAGACGGACATGCTTGTTTCCTCGCAGTTCAACAGCCTGCAGGAAGCGCGCGGTGCGCTGGACGTGACGCTCGATCAGGCGCAGAAGCTCGGGCTTTTCGACGGCGGCACGGTCTCGCTAGTGGCTGCTTACGAGAAGCTGCTACGCGAAGGACGGGCGAAGTTCGTCACCGCCAAATCAATCGAAACGGAAGCGGATGATCTGCTCCAAGCCTCGGAAACGGGCGAGACCAGCGTGCTGCACGAGAAGGCGGCGGCGCTCAAGAAAGCTGTTGCAGACGTGGTTGGCAGCGACGCCCGCACATATCCGCTCTTTGCAGAAATCGCCGAGCGGCTGCGCGGCGTCATCGCGCAGATGGAGCAGAAATTTCAAGGCACTTTCTCCGACGCGGAGATCGCCGAACTGCGCCAGCTCGACGATCTGCATCTCGCGGACTCCGGCAGCGGTGCGCCGCCCTACAAATCGCGGTGGGCCGTTTATGATTCCAGCATCAAGGCGTCGCCGCCAATCAACTATGCGCAAACGCTGGAGCTCGTCGGCTCTGGATTTCAGCCGCTCGCCGAGATCTTCACGCGCATCGCCGGCATCCGAAAAGACGTGCAGAACTATCGCGGCACGCTGAGCGAAAAGGTGATCGCGATTTGCAACTACTGCTTCCAGCGCGCCGAGCTGCTGCACAGCGACGAGTTCGCAAAGGTCTATCACACGCAGGCGCGCACAAAGCTCGGCGCGCTCGTGCGCTTCCCGATTCTGTGGCCACCCAGCACAGGCGCGGCGGATATGAAGCCGGAGGAGGTGGTCGCTGCGGCGGGGATGCTGGACAAGGTGCGGGAAGATTTGCGGACGCCCATGTTTCAAAACCTCAAGTCGCCGAACAAACAGGCGCTCGTGGATTTCGCGGGCAAGCTCGCGCCGCTCACGCCGATCTGCGATGCGCTCGTGACTTCCGAGCACGCGCTGCGCTTGAGCCGCGTGGTGCTGCTCGGGCGAAAGGAGCAGTTCGAGCTTTCCGGGCAGCAGACGGGGATCGATGCGTATCGCGCGATGCAGCTCCGCGCGGGGACGACGGCGCACGGCGCGCTGGTGAAGTTCGGCACGCCGGGCCGGGTGCCGACCGGTGGCGATGGCGAAACGGACCTCGGCCGCTTCACGCTTTACGAGCCGTTTCACTTTCACTTTCACCGCACCACCGCGGATGCG
>CAXSDZ010000137.1:0-3431 GCA_964235505.1 uncultured Chthoniobacteraceae bacterium | reverse complement strand
CCCGCACGACCGAGGACCAGCGCGTGGCGGTCGATATGCCTGCGCCGCCCGAGTGGACCGCGCTGCAGCTCCTCGAGGAACGCCACGCCGTGCGGATTGCCGACGGCACGCGCTGGCGCATCGCGCTTCCGCCGGAGGCGAACAAGCTAATCTGGATCGAGCTGCGCTTTGAAAAGCCGCTGCCGGAACTCGACGCGTGGCCGACCCGTCAGAGCGTGGGGCTCGGAGCCACGCGCGCGAGGTGAGCGTGAAGCCAGGCGCATTTTTTGACTGCGGATGGCGCCGATGACCCGGATGGAAATACAGTCGCCAATCGCAATCGAAGCCCGCCGCAGAAGCCACGCCGTGCGGCGCTTTCCTTTCGCTTCTGAACCGCGGAGGACACGGATGAAAAAGACACTCTTGCGCCACCTTGAAACCCATCCATCCCATCCGCGTCATCCACGGGTAAAAAATCTCGCCGTCCAAATGTCATGAGCGCGTTTTCCGGTGAATTTCTGCGTGAACGCGTGGAGGACGGTGCGCGGCCGCGCGGCTTACTCGGGCTCTTTGGAAAGCACCCGGGCTGGGACGATCACATCGAGGATCTCGCGCTTCCGACGGACAGTCTCGTCCTTGCGAAGCAGGCGCTCTACGTGCAGGGGATCGGCGGGCAGGTCAGCTCCGGCGCGTGGGCGCGGCTGGCGGAGGAGTCGCTGCTGCCAGCGTTTGATCACTTCTTTGTATGGCGGCGCGGCGGGCAGTTTCTTGCCGGGAAGCTTTGGGCTTCCAGCGATGGAAAGCGGCGCGCGCATTTCCCGATGGGCGCGATCGTGCATTGCACTCGTGTTCCGCTGGCCGCGGCGCTGCCGCCGCTTTTCGAGTGGCTCGGCACGGTGGAGGGCGCGTGCCGCGCGACACGCGATGCCGCGAAAGTGCGCGCCCTATTTCAGCAGTGCCAGAGCGATTTCCAGAGCTGGCTGGACGGCGCGGATTTTGCCACTGCCCATGCCTCGCTGCCGCCATTGCCAGAAGGTGAAGACGGCGATCGGACCCGCGAGCGGCTGGTCGCAGTGCTTGCGGAGGCGCAGCGCACATTTGCGGATTTCCGACCCGGCGCGTGGCGCGGGCGAGGTGGTGCAGGCGCGGCGCACCTGCGGTTGCCGGGGACGGCGTCGTCGCCCGCGACGCGCATCACCTTTTGGGCGGGGCTGCTCGCGCACGTGCTCGCGCCGGACGCGCCGCTGCTGCTGCTCGCGCCGGTGGAGCAGCGCTGGGTGGATGTCCTCGCTGGCGAGCCCTGCGCGAAGGATTTCTTCTGCCTCCGCGCGGCTGCCGGGGCACTGCCGCTGGCGAGCGGCAGCGCCGGCGCGGATGGCGACTCGTGCGACACGGAAACCGCCCGTGCGGCATTGGCTGCATTCCTGAATGCCGAGCCGCCGCTATCCGCCGAATCCGATGCGGGCGAGCGCGGCTGGTTTTCGCGGCTGCTGGGCTAGCCGCCCGCGGTGTTGGCTGGAGCTCCTTATTCCCGCAGATCGCTGAAGCGGTCCGCTTTGAACGGCACACGGGGCGCAGGCGTGCTGGTTGGCTTGCCCTTTGCCGGGGAAGGCGCGGGCGCGGCGAGGCGGAAACCTTCCTCGATGGCTGCGGCATACGCTGGCGGTGGAGTCGCAGCGAACGTGCCGACCGGGATTGCCACACTGCGGCCTGCGCCCGGCAGTGCGCCGTGTGCAGCGATGAAATCGGTGGGATCCCAGTAGTTTGAAAAATCGCGCGCGAACGAGGAGCGATGCATGCCGATCGAGAGGTTTTTGCGCATCTCGAAGTGGAGGTGCGCGTCATACATGCCGTGGTTGTTGCCCATGGTGCCGATCAGGTCGCCCTGCCGCACGAGCTGCCCATCGCGCACTTTGATCTCCAGCAGGTGGCCGTAGAGCGAATCGACGAATTTCATCTCGCCAGCTTCGAGATATGCGTGGCGCAGGATGACGACATTCCCCCAGCCGAGGTGGTAATCCTGTGCAAAAACGACGATGCCGTGCGCAGTCGCGCAGATGGGGTCGCCGAGGTCGGTGTCGCCGCCGCCCGCACCATTCCAGTCTTCGCCGAGGTGCCCATTGGCGCGGACTCCGCGCGCCTTGTAGTAGCGCTTCGTGCTGTCGCAACCGACCGGGCAGATGAAGCCGTCCGCAAGCGGGACGCTGGCGGTTTCCTGTCCGGCCGCACCGAGGACGGTCAGGAGCACCAGAAGGATCGCCAGCGGAAGGCAGGGAAGCGTCCGGCGTGTCGCCAAGTCGAGCGGAAGACGCGGGCTGCCGGCGTAGCAGCGCACACCGTTCACCCGACCAGCCACGGCAAAAGCAGCAGGACCGCGCCGACGGCGACGCGGTAGATCCCGAAGCCGGTGAAGGTGTGGCTTTGCACGAAGCGCAGGAGCCACCGCACCGCGACGAAGGAAACGGCCGCCGAAACCAGTGTCGCCAGCCCGAGCAGTGTCCAGTTTTCGCCCGCCCCGTGGTGGAGCGCCTTGAAGATCTTCAGCGCACCGGCGGCGAGCAGCGTGGGGATGCCGACGAGAAAGGAAAACTCCGTCGCGAGCACGCGCTCCGTGCCGAGCAGCAGGGCGAAAAGGATGGTCATGCCGGAGCGCGAAGCGCCGGGGAAAACGGCGGCGGTGAGCTGCGCGAGCGCGACGGCGACCGCGACGGTCCAGGTGATTTGCGCGATGCGCTGCCGCCCGCGCAGCCAACCTTCGACCGCGATGAAAAGGATGCCGCCAATGATCAACGCCCACGCCACCGGGCCGACGGTTTCCGGGAGTTTGAAATGCAGCTTCTCGAGAACCAACCCGCCAACTCCCGTGATGAAAAACGCGAGCAGTGTTTTCACCAGGAGGCCGCGGCTTTCCAGGTCGCGCCAGTCCATAAACGAGCGCAGGCGGCCGAAGAACAGCGGAAGCACGGCGAGCACCGCGCCGCACTGGATGACGATATTGAAAAGGTCGCTCTGCCGCGGCAGCCAATGCTCGGCGATGAGCAGGTGGCCCGTGGAGGAGACGGGGATGAACTCGGTGAGACCTTCGATCAAACCGAGCAGAATGGCGACGAGCCAGTCGGGCATGGGGACGTGGAGCGTGGAGCGTGGAGCGTGGAGCGTGGAGCGTTCGTTTTCAGACGCTCCACGCTTCACCCGCCAAGCTCCACGGCAGCTCAGATCGCGCTTTCGCCGCGCTCTTCGGTGCGGATGCGGATGGCGTCCTCGATCGGCAGAACGAACACTTTGCCGTCGCCGATCTTGCCGGTCTTGGCGGCTTGCACGATGGCATCTACGGCCTTCTGGACCCGGTCATCGGCGATCACGACCTCGAACTTCACCTTCGGCAGGAAATCGACGGTGTATTCGCTGCCGCGGTAGATCTCGGTGTGGCCCTTTTGGCGACCGAAGCCTTT
>CAXSDZ010000136.1:5036-12686 GCA_964235505.1 uncultured Chthoniobacteraceae bacterium | reverse complement strand
AAGGTTCACAAAGTGGCGGTTTTATTGGTAGCGAGGCTGAAACCAAATTCGTTGCCAATACACCGCTTGGTCGTACAGGTCAGCCGGATGATATTGCGAAAGTAGCCGTATTTCTTCAACACATCCCAGAGCCCGACGACGGCCTCATCCGCCCAATCGTGGAAATGCTCGCCGACGCGCGCGCGCATTTCACGCCCGCCCGCGCCGTGAATCTCCGCATTGGGCAGGCGCTCGTGCAGGGCGCGCAGGAGCTCCGCGCCGCGCGCATCTCCGCTGGCTTCGCCGGCGACGAGGTAGAGTTTTACGCGGTCCATTCAACGCGAAAGGGCGGAAAGTGAAGGCGGAGCGGACGGCGAAATCATCGCGACATGCGCTGCTGACCTCACGTGTTGTGCTCCTGCGCGACCTCCGCGCCTTTCCGCTGATACTCGGATGTTTCCTGGATCTTGCGGGTGATCTCCAGCGCGAGCTCGAGCGCCGCCGTGGCTTGGTGCCCGCTCACCTTTGGTTGCAAGCCTGCGCGCGCGCACTCCACGAAATCGGCCAGCTCGCGTCGCAGCGGCTCGCCTTTCTCCACCGCCACCGGCTCGCGCACGATGCGACGACCCGCGAACTCCGTCACGATCGTGGTGTCGGTCGCAACGCCGAAGAGCTTGCCGAGCAGCGAACTTTCCTTTTCGTCGTCGCGCGCGAGGCGGAGCAGGTAGCCCTCCTGCTTTTGGTAATCGAGCGACAGGTAGGCGTCGCTTTGAAAGAGGCGGATCTTGCGCAGCTTTTCCTGCGAAATACGCGACGCGGTGATGTTCGCCACGCAGCCGTTTTCAAAGCGGACGCGCACGTTCGCGATGTCTTCGCGCTTCGAGAGGATCGGGACGCCGACGGCATCGACCTGCACCCAGGGCGAGCGGACGAGATGCAGGATGATCTCCAGATCGTGGATCATGACATCCAGCACGACGCCCACATCGAGCGAGCGTCCGGGATAGGGCGACAGGCGCGTGGCCTCGATGAAGCGCGGATTGGCGAGGCGCGCCTCCAGTGCTGAGAGCACGGGGTTGAAACGCTCGATGTGGCCGACCTGCAGCACCGCGCCGTGCTGCTGCGCGAGCGCGCAAAGGGCGTGCGCCTGCTCGGGCGTTTCGGTGAAAGGCTTTTCCACCAGCACGTGCTTGCCCGCTTCCAGCAAGCGGTGCGCAAGGTCGAAGTGCGTCACCGTCGGCGTGGCGATGGTGGCAGCATCGACGGCTGCGATGAATGCCTCGATCGACTCAACGGCACATGCGCCGTATTTCCCGGCGATCTCGGTTGCGACTTCGCGCCGCTCATCGAGCACCGAGGTGAAGCGCACGTCGGGCAGCTCGCCAAAGATGCGCGCGTGATTGCGGCCCATGCTGCCGGCACCGATGACGCCGATGCGGATGGCGGCTCATGAGGAAAGGCCGACGATGGAGATGCGATGCTCCGCTGCGAGCGCCAGCAATTTGTCGCGCTCGAGCAGCAGCGTGCGACCCGCTTCGATGCCCAGGACGCGGATGCGCGCCTGCCGCGCGGCTTCGAGGGTAAGCGGGCCGATCACCGGCACGTCGAAGCGCAGGTCTTGGTTTGGCTTGGACACCTTCACCATCACCGCATCTTTGCGCCCGAGCTCGCCGCCGCGCGCGATGGCGGCATTAGTCCCTTCAAAGGCTTCGACCGCGAGCACGGTGCCGCCCTTGACGACAACAGTCTGGCCGATATCGAGCCGGCTGATTTCCTTCGCGATGCGGAAGCCGAACTCCACATCCGCTGTTTCGCGCCGGCCCAGTTTTGGCCCGGCGATCAGGCCGACGGGCGCGAGGAATTCCTCCATAAAGGTGGTGGCCGGCAGCAGCTCTACGCCGACCACCATCATCTCGCTGGCGATCAAGCCGAAGATCGATTCCGCGTTGCGCTCACGGAGCTTTCCGAGCAGCAGCAGCGCTTTCAGATCGGGCCGGAGGTCGAAGAGGTTCTTCGGGTGAATCTGACCAGACATTACGGCCTGCCGCGCACCGGATCTTTGGAGAAAGCCGAGCATCTTGCCGAGCTGTCCCACGCGCATCCACTCGATCTCGTCTGCGAGGCTGGCCATGCCGGGATCGGTTTCGTTTTGGAAAGCTGCGACTGCGATGCGCCGCACCCCCGCGGCACGCGCGGCGCGCGCCATGGCAAAGGGATACGCGCCATTGCCGGCGATGATGGCGAGGGTGTGCGGGGGCTCGATCAAAGGAACGCGAATGGTGAAGGTCGGCGCGATCCCTGTCGAGTTTCACAGCCCGATTTGCGAATCGAAGGGATTGATGTGCCGGACCCGCGCGGCGGAATACAGGCACCGCGCGGGGACGCGCTGGAACCGGCGCTTGTCCGCGTTCACAGTTGCCGCGGCTAGCGTTTCGGCTAAGCAGCAGGCGTGTCCCAGCGCAAAGAGCCGACCATGCAGCAGATTGCCGAGGCTGCCGGCGTGTCGCGCATGGCGGTGTCGCTGGCGCTGCGCAACAGCCCGAAGATTTCGGCTGAAACCTCCCGGCGAATCCATGCCATCGCCGCGGAACTCGGCTATCGGCCAAACCCCCTGGTCTCCGCGCTGATGACCCAACTCCGGCACTCGCGCGAGACTCGGCGCACTTCAACCGTCGCCTACGTGACGACCGACGACACGGAAGACGGCTGGAAACGCCCGGGGCCATTTTCCGCGTTCTTTGAGGGGGCGCAGCGGCGCGCGGGGCAGCTCGGGTATTCTCTGGAGCGCTGGTGGCTGCGGCAGCCGGGTGTCTCGCAGGCGCGATTTTGCGAGATTCTTTTGCATCGCGATATCCATGGCATCCTCGTGGCGCCGCTGCCGCCGGGCGGGCTCGCGCCGGAGCTGGAATGGCCGGGCTTTGCCGCCGCCACGATCGGATATTCGCTCACACGGCCCGATTTGCACCGCGCCAGCAATGCCCAATACACGACGATCATCACCGCCCTGCGTGAGCTTTCGGCCCTCGGATATCGGCGGATCGGCATGGCGATGCGGGCGGAAACGGACGCGCGCGTGGAGCATCGCTGGTCGGCCGGCATGCTGGTGTATCAGCAGACGGTGCCGCCCGAGTGCCGCGTGCCGCTGCTGCTCGCGGCGGGGAACTTCGAGAGCGCCTTTTCCGCGTGGTATTCCGAGCAGCAGCCGGAGGTGGTGCTCACGCACGAGCCGCAGGTGATCGAGCTGCTGGAAGCGCGGGGACTGCGCGTGCCGGAGGATGCCGGCTTTGCGTATCTGGCGCTCACCGCGGAGCGGCATCACCAATGGGCGGGCATGGATCAAAATTCGGAAGTGGTGGGCGCGGCGGCGTTCGATCTGGTGGATGCGCAACTGCGCCGCAACGAGCGCGGCGTGCCGGAGGTGGCGAAAACTCTGCTCGTCCCGGGTTACTGGCTGCCCGGGCCGACGGTGCGGGCAGTGCGGCAAAATGAGCTCTGGGGCGGTGATGCGCTGGTGCCTGCGGCGGACTGAACGTCCAACGTCCAACTCTGAAAGCTGAACGCCGAACGAAGTGCCGCTGCCCTCCAGCCCGGCGGGCTGGGGGACATCGCCATTCTGATTGTGAACCCGCCCTAAGCCGTCCGACCCATCGCTCCGAGGATCGGCTGGAGATCGCGCATGAGCTGCGCGAAACCATCGAAATCCACCTGTTGCTGCCCGTCGCTCAGCGCTTCCGCGGGGTTCGGATGCACCTCGATGATGAGGCCATCCGCGCCGACCGCGACCGCGCCTTTGCACAGCACCTGCACGAGATCAGCCCGGCCGCAGCCCTGGCTGGGATCGACGATCACCGGCAAGTGCGACTCTTTCTTCGCCACGGCCACCGCCCCGAGGTCGAGCGTGTTGCGCGTGTAGCTTTCAAAGGTGCGGATGCCGCGTTCGCACAGCAGCACGTTCGGGTTTCCCTGCGCCAGGATGTATTCCGCGCCGAGCAGCCACTCCTCGATTTTCTGGCTCATGCCGCGCTTCAGCAGGATCGCTTTTCCGCTCTTTGCCGCCTCGATCAGGAGCTGGAAGTTCTGCGCGTTGCGCGCGCCGATTTGCAAGATGTCCGCCGTCTCCGCCACGTGCTCCACGTCGCGCTCGCTCAGCACTTCGGTCACGATTTTCAGCCCGGTTTCGCGCTTCGCGAGCGCCAGCAGCCGCAGCCCTTCGCGGCCAAGCCCCTGAAACTCATACGGCGAAGTGCGCGGCTTGTAAGCCCCGCCGCGCAGGATCGTCGCGCCCGCCGCCTTCACTGCGCGCGCCGTGGTCAGGAGCTGCTCCTCGCTTTCCACTGAGCACGGGCCGGCCATGGTGATGAAGCGCCCGCCGCCGATCTGCACGCCATCGACATCGACGATCGAAGTCGCCGCGCGCCCTTCACGGCTGACGAGCTTCCAGCGCTTCTGCACAGGGATGACGCGCTCCACTTGCGGCAGCACGCCGAGCGATTCCAGCGTGTGGTGCGTGCGCTCATCGCCGATCGCCGCGATCACCGTCTGCTCAGTGCCAAAGATCGGCTTCGGCTCGTAGCCGAGCCGCTGCACTTCGGCGATGACCTCGTCGATTTCTGCGCGCGGGGTGTTGGGCTTGATGACGACGATCATTGGGGTGGGAGTTGCGGAGAGTTGATGGAAAAGAGTTGAGAGTTGATAGTCCCGATCCGCGCTGCGGGCTGCGGGCTCCGTCTATCAGCTATCAACTCTCAACCATCAACCAACTCCACAGTGCAAGATTTCACAGCGGGCGGCATCCACGCGCTGCCGAGCAAACCAAGCCACACCGTCGGCAACGCTGGCTTCGACGAGCGCATCCGCCAGCTCGTCGCAGATTGGGGTTGCGACAAGTCGTGCCAGTTGGTCGAGGAGATGATCATGACGGCGCTGAAGCTCGGGCGCGACGGGACCACCGTGGCGGACCTGAAGCTTTTCAATCGCTCGCTCAAAGAGTTGCGCGCCGCCGCGCGGATGTTTGCGCCTTATCGCGACCGGCGGAAAGTCGTCGTCTTCGGCTCCGCGCGCACTGCCCCGACAGAGCCGGAAGCGGTCGCGGCCGAGGAGTTTGCCCGGCGCATGGTGGAGGAGAAATACATGATCATCACGGGCGGCGGCGATGGCATCATGGGCGCGGCGCAGAAGGGCGCGGGACGCGAGAATTCGTTTGGCCTGAACATCCGCCTGCCTTTTGAGCAGCGCGCGAATGAGACCATTCACGGCGACAAGAAGCTGGTGAACTTCAACTACTTCTTCACGCGCAAACTGAACTTCGTGAAGGAAACGCATGCCGTCGCGTGTTTCCCCGGCGGCTTCGGCACGATGGATGAAGGCTTCGAGCTGCTGACGCTGATGCAGACCGGCAAGGCGCGCATCATTCCCGTGGTGCTCGTGGACAAGCCGGGCGGCACGTATTGGCGCACGTGGAACGCCTTTCTTGCCGAGTATCTGCTGAAGCTCGGCCTTGTCTCCACGCAGGACTTCGACTTCTTCACCATCACCGACAGCGTGGACACCGCGGTGGCGGAGATCATCCAGTTTTATCGCGTCTTTTACTCGTATCGCTGGATCGGCCCGAAGCTGATCGTGCGGTTGACGCGGAAGCTTTCACCCGCAGCGGTGGAAAATCTGAACGCCGAATTCGCGGACCTCTGCAAGGAAGGGGAGATCACGCAATCCGCCGCGCTGCCGGAGGAGCAGAATGAGCCTGACATCGCCGCGCTGCCGCGCCTCGTCCTCACGCCGCACCGGAGCAACTTCGGCCGGCTGCGGGTGCTCATCGATGCGATCAACAACGCGGAAACGGCCGAGTGATGGAATCCCGCGAACGGCGCGTTTCGGCGTGGCGGGTGGGCTGGGCAATCGTCTTCGCGGCGGTCGGATGCGGGGTGTTTCTATGGCCAGGCGTGGTGGTGCTGGAGGCGATCTTCGATCCGGCGATGAATGACCCCGGTCCGTCGAGGCTCGCGCGCCGTCTGCACACTTCGCTGTCGCCGCGTTATGAGGCTTGGGCCCGGCGGCGCGTGGTGGAAGGGAAGGCCGAGCACCTGCGCATCACCGATGTCGCGGGCACGGAGTGGCCGCTCTTCGGCTCAGTCTTTTACCTCTGGGCGACCGAGGCATTGCAGGCCGACTGGGAGCGCAATCCCGAGCTTTTCTCCGCCGAGCCGCGCGTCGCTGCGCGTGGTGCGATCGATGCCGCCGTGCGCGTGGTGGCCGATCCGAAGCACGCCACGTGGGTGATGAAATATTGGGGCGAGACGTTTCTCGAGACGGAGAACGTCTTCTACCGCATGCTGCTGATCAATGCGCTCACCGCGCACACGCACCTGCTCGGGAGCGAAGAGTTTTTGCCGCTGCTCCGCGCGCAGGTGGAAGGGCTCGCGGCCGAACTGGATGTCTCGCCGCACGGCCTGCTCGATGATTATCCGCGGCAGTGCTTCCCTACGGATGTGATGGCGGCCATCGCTGCGATCCGCCGCGCCGACGCGGTGCTCGGCACCGATCATTCCGCCTTTGTCGTGCGGTCGCTGCGCGCATTCACCGGCGCTCATGCGGGAGCGCTCGGCCTGCCTCCGTATGCTGCAAATGCCGTTTTGGGCACGCCATTCGACGCCTCGCGCGGCTGCTCAAATTCCTACATGACCCTCGCCGCGCCTTCCCTCTGGGCGGAGCCCGCCCGCGAGTGGTATCGGCTTTACGAGCAGCACTTCTGGCAGCGCGATTTCCTCGCCGCCGGCTTCCGGGAGTTCCCGAAAGGACCGAGAAGTCGAGAGTGGCATTTCGATGTGGATGCCGGTCCGGTGCTGCGCGGGATCGGCTTTGCGGCGTCTTCCTTTGGAGTCGCCGCCGCACGCCGGAACGGCCGCTTCGACCACGCCTATCCGCTCACGATGGAGATGCTCGCCGCGAGCTGGCCGCTGCCCGGCGGGCGCCTCCTGATCCCGCGGCTCGTCTCCGATGGTGAGCACGCGCCGCTGCTCGGGGAAGCCGGCATCCTCTACCAGCTCGCGGCGTCACCCGCGCCCGGCACCCTGACTCGTCACCACCGCGGTCCGCTGCCTGCCATCGTGTTCGTCTTCCTCGCGATCTATTTCGGCGGCGCCGCGCTCTTCCTGCGCTGGTCGTGGCGGTGCGCAAAGCCGCTGTGGGCGTGAGGACGTTTCCTACTTCCGGTTCGCCACCACGTAGTCGTGGATGGTGTTCACGGTGGCCAGTGCCTGGCGCGCGGTTTCAGAGTTGGCTACAGAAACTCCGAAGTGCTTTTCCAAGGAAACGACAAGCTCCAGCGCATCGATGGAATCGAGCCCCAACCCATCCGGCCCGAAGAGCGGCAGATCATCACCGATCTCTTCTTTCGGCACCTTCAGCATCAGGTTTTCGACCATCATTTCTTTGATGGCCTCGCGCAGATTTTCGTCGGGCATGGCGGGAAGTTCAAAGCTCCCTGTGGCAAGTGCAAGATTCAAAGTGCGACCCGCAGCGCCCTGCGGACGAAGCAGATTTTAACCGCGGATGACGCTGATATTGCGGATGATTTCGGAAACCCGCAGCGTCGTTCCGCATCCGTTTCGTCTGCGTAATCCGCGGTTGAATTTCTGCGTCTCTCCCATGCCGCCACCCGCCAGCCCAAAGCAG
>CAXSDZ010000136.1:2563-5026 GCA_964235505.1 uncultured Chthoniobacteraceae bacterium | reverse complement strand
TCGACGTTCTCCTCGTGTCGCGCGGCCTGTGCGAAAGCCGCGAAAAGGCGCAGCGTGCCATCATGGCCGGCGACGTGCGGGTCGGGGAAAGGGTCGTGGACAAGCCGGGCACGCGCATCGCCGAGGATGCCGCCGTCTCGCTGCGTGCGGCGGAGCGCTACGTCGGCCGCGGCGGCACCAAGCTGGAGGCCGCGCTGCGAGAGTTTGCGGTCGATCCCACCGGCGCGACTTGCCTGGATGTGGGCGCTTTTATCGGCGGTTTCACCGATTGCCTCCTCCAGCACGGCGCGGGGAAGGTCCACGCGATCGACGTGGGCCGTTCCCAGCTCGCCTGGCAAATCCGCAGCGACCCGCGTGTCGCCGTGCGCGAGCATCTGAACGCGCGCTTCCTCACGCGCGAAGACATCCCGGAACCAATCGATCTTTGCGTCGTCGATGTCTCGTTTATCTCGCTCGCTTTGATCTTGCCGCCCGCCGCCGAACTGGTGCGTGCTGAGGGCGTGATCCTCGCGCTGATCAAGCCGCAGTTTGAACTCCGCAAGGAAGACGTCGGGCGCGGCGGCGTGGTGCGCGACCCGGCGCTGCACGAGCGGGCGGTGGAAAAGATCCGCGCCTTCAACGCGGGCGTGCTGCGGTGGCGGTGGGTCGGCTGCATCCCTTCGCCGATCCTCGGCGGTGAAGGAAACCGGGAATTTCTCGCATGCCTGCGCAACGCATCGGCCTGATCGCCAACACGGGAAAAGCCGGCGCGGCGGAGCTCGTGGATTCGCTGCGGCGAGACTTTGTGCAGCATGGCGTCGCACTTCGCCTCGATGCGGAGACTGCACGCCTCGTCGGCGTGGACTCGGCACTCGCGCCGCGCGATCTCGGGCGGGAGTGCGACCTGCTCGTGGTGCTCGGCGGCGACGGCACGATCCTGCAGGTGCTGCACGAGCTCGACGGGCGCACGCCGCCGATCTTTGGCATCAATCTCGGCACGCTCGGCTTTCTCACGTGTGTCGGAGCAGGCGCATATCACGACGCGGTCGAGAGCATCGTCCAGGGCCGCTACACGCTGAGCGAGCGGGCGCTGCTCGCGGTGGACCTCGTGCGCGACGGGCAAACCGTGGCGGCGCGCAACGCGCTGAACGACGCGGTGATTTCGCGCGGCGAGCTGTCGCGGCTCATCCGGCTGAGTGTGCGGATCGATGGCGCCGCGCTCACGGAATACAACGCCGACGGGCTCATCGTTTCGACTCCGACCGGCTCCACGGCTTACTCGCTCAGCGCTGGCGGCCCCGTGCTCGCGCCGGATTCGGGCGTGTTTGTCGTCACGCCGATCTGCCCGCATGTGCTCACGAACCGGTCGGTGATCGTGTGCGACCGCGCGCGCCTGGAGATCGCGCCGTCGCCGCACCAGAGCACGATTTTTCTCACCCTGGATGGACGCGGCGCGATGCCGGTGGAGCCGGGCGACGCGATCTGCATCACGCGCGCGGAGCAATGTCTGTCGCTGGCGATGCTGCCGGAAATGACCTTCTTTGAAGTGCTGCGGCAAAAGCTGAAGTGGAGCGGGACGGCCATCTAGCACGCGGCCAGAATTGATTGACCCACATGATCACGATTTCCACCGCGCTCGACCCGGATCACGTCGCGCTCGATCTCGCCGCGGCGACGCCGCAGGAAGCCCTGGCGCGGATGGCGGCGATGCTGCGAAATGATGAGCGCGTGGTCGATTGGCGCGAATTTTCCGAAGTGCTGCAGGCGCGCCCACCCTGCCGGGTCGCGGATGCAGCGGAGTTCGGGATCTGCATCCCGCACGCGCGCACCGATGCGGTCACGGATCTCGTGATGAGCGCGGCGCGGCTCATTCCCGGAGTGGCGTTCGAGGGTTGCGAGCAACCGGTGCGCTACATCTTTTGCCTCGCGGTCCCGCAGACGATGGCGGCGGATTATCTCCGCATCGCCGGCGCGCTGATGCGGCTCTTTAAGGACGGTGAAACGGAGCGGGCGTTGCGCGAAGCAGCGACGCGCGAGGAGTTCGTCCACGTCCTGTCGCGGCTGGAGACGAAGCTGTAACCGCGGACGGCCTTCGTGACCGTGCCGCGGCGGCTTGGCGGGCACGCCCCCACTTCGCGCTTTCTTCCGGCGGGCTCGCGACTATCACCCCAGCCATGACTTTTGGTTTCATCGGCAGCGGCAAAATGGCGACCGCGCTCGTGCAGGGCGCGGTGCAGTCTGGCTCGGTCGCACGCGAAGGAATCTCCGTGAGCGACGCGCATCCTGCGGTGGCGGAAAAACTGGCGCGCGATGCTGGCGTCTCGATCGCCGCAGACAACGCGGCGCTCGCCACGGCGGCGGACGCACTCGTGCTCTGCGTAAAGCCGGGCGACGCGCTGGAGGCGTTGCGCGAGCTAAGCGGCGCGCTGGCCGGCAAGCTCATCATCTCGATCGTGGCCGGTGTGCCCCTCGCGCAATTGCAGG
>CAXSDZ010000136.1:0-2553 GCA_964235505.1 uncultured Chthoniobacteraceae bacterium | reverse complement strand
CGCTCGGCCTGCAGCGCGGCGATCACGCCGGTGTCGTCGAGGGTGTCCTGGAGCGAGGCGCGCATCATCCGCGTGATGCCAAACACGCCGGCGCTGATCCACAAAGGCGCTGCCGCTGACGCGCTCGGCGACGCCGCCACGGAGGCGGACGCGGCGGCGACCGAGTTGCTCTTCGGTTCAGTAGGCACCGTTTTCCGCGTGAAGGAAACGCTGCTCGATGTGGTCACCGGCCTCAGCGGCAGCGGGCCTGCCTACGCATATCTCGCGATCGAGGCGCTCGCGGATGGCGGAGTGCTGATGGGCCTACCGCGCGAACTTGCGCTGCCGCTCGCCGCGCAGACCCTCGCCGGCGCGGCCGAGATGGTTTTGCAAACGGGCCAGCATCCCGCGGTGTTGCGCGATCAAGTCACGAGCCCCGGCGGAACCACGAGTGCAGGAGTCGAGGCGCTGGAACTTGGCGGTGCGCGCGCGGCCTTCATCGCTGCGGTGCGAGCGGCCACCGAGCGTGCGCGCGAGCTGGGGCAGGGGAAATGAAAAGCGCCTTTCGCATTCGCACGCTGCTGCTCGCGACCGTGTTGCAGCTCACCGCTTTGCTCGGCGCGCACGCCGCTCCAAAGAAAGGAACGCCGCCGAAATCCACGGCAAGCAAACCGGCTGGCCCGAAGTCGGATGCGGCGAAATCAAGCCAGGGATTTGCACCGGCGGAGATGCGGGAGCCGGACAAAAATCCCGCTTCCGAGGAAGCGCAGCGAATCGCAAAACGTGCGACGGCGTCGTTCACACGAGGCGATCTCGAAGGCGCCAAACGCGACTATCAACAAGTGCTCGCACTGGCGCCGGACAACGTGGCGACGCTGATCAATCTCGGGCTGATCGAGTATCGGCAGTCGAGCTTTCCCGAAGCCGAGCGGCTGCTGAAGCAAGCGGTGCGCGCGCAGCCCGAAGCGGGTCTCGCGTGGTTGATTTTGGGAGTCGTGTATTACGATCAGGACAAGCTCGATGCCGCGTTGGCAGCGCTCGCGCAGGCCGCTTTGCTTGAGGGCAAAGACGCCCGCGTGCATCACTATCTCGGCGTCACGGTGGGCAAGAAAGGTTGGTATCTCGGCGCGGAAGACGAGATGCGAAAGGCGCTCGAGATCGACCCGAACTACGCCGAGGCGCACTTCAATCTCGCGGTGTTTTACCTCCAGCGAAATCCGCCCGCCGTGGAGCTGGCGCGGCGGCACTACCGCAAAGCGCTCGACCTCGGCGCCGCGCCGGATGAGCAGGTGGATAAGGCAATCGGCCCGGTGAAGGAGTGACGGGCCGGGGCCTTCCCTGCCGCGGCACCGCGCGCGTTCGCACCCTTGAGCTTGCACCGACCAGCCGCCGCTTTTACTTACGCATCCCTGTCATGACTTTTCGCCGCTTCCGCATTCCCGCGCTCGCATTCCTCCTCTCGCTCGCGCTTTTACCCGCCGCTCCTGCCGCTCCCGCGACGGCGAAAAAAGCCGCGCCGCCGAAGAAGGCTGCCGAGGCCAAGCCCGCGAAAAGAGCCGCGCCGGTGGAGGCATTTCCAGCGGCGGAAGAAGGCGGAGTGCCAGCCGTGCGCGCCGCATCGGCGGTGGTGCTGGATGCCGCCTCTGGCCGCGTCTTGCACGAGATCAATGCTGACAGCCCGCGTCCGGTGGCGAGCACGCAGAAGCTGATGACCGCGCTGCTGGTGGCCGAGGGCGGCGGGATGGATGAGAAGGTCGAGGTCGCCGCGCCGGACACGTGGGCCGAACCATCGAAACTCTACATCAAGCCCGGCGACGTGTATCGCCGGGGCGACCTGCTGCGGGTGCTGCTGGTGAAAAGCATGAATGATGTCGCCCGCTGCCTAGCGCGAGACAATGCCGGCAGCATCGAGGCTTTTGCGGCAAAGATGAATGGCAGAGCGACGCAGCTCGGCATGAGCAACTCGCACTTCCTCAACCCGAACGGCCTGCCGATCCCCGGCCAATACTCCACTGCCCGCGACATGGCCAAGCTCGCCGCCGCAGCTTATCGCAACCGCACGATCCGCAATATCGTGTCGCTGAAAGAGCTGGATTGGACGTATCCGACCGGCAAAACGACCACCTTCAAAAACACGAACCGCGTGCTGCGCAACTACGCGCTCTGCAACGGGATGAAGACGGGCTACACGGAGGCGAGCGGATTTTGCCTCGTCTCCAGCGCCTCAGGAAATGGGCGCGACATCATCGTCGTCGTGTTGGGCGACACGCGCGACTCGGTCTGGGTGGATTCCTATCGGCTGCTCGCATGGGGATTGGCAGGCAGCGGGATGGCAAGCAATTGAGCTGCGGAGAGTGAAACGCCGTGCGGCGCGAGTCGCTGCGGCGCGGTGCGGCTCACCGCTTCAGCATTCCGCGGAAGATGCCCGGCTCGGAGCCCTCGATGGGTGTCGCGCCGACGGCACGCGCGAAGAACTCCGCGGGACCTGCGCCGCCGATGATGGCATAGGCGTGGCCTTCGTGGCGCATCGCGTGGAGCGCAGCGAGGAGCAGCGCTGCGCCGATGCCTTGGCCG
>CAXSDZ010000135.1:6163-12720 GCA_964235505.1 uncultured Chthoniobacteraceae bacterium | reverse complement strand
CCATCACGGCCGACCATGTCTTCTCGCACGGCGCTGCTGGCGCGGCGGCTGTGGATCTGGCGGACGCCGAGATGATCGGTCGCATACAGGTCGCCCCACACTTCCGCGCGCACGGCGGCCTTTGCTTTCGCGAGGAGGGCGGCTCCGAATTCCGCAGGATCCTGCTCCGCGTAAGGCACCGGCTCCACCGCCTCCATCGCCGTGTAGGAAAGCGTCTGCACTTCGGCGAGACCAGTCTCGGGCTTCTGCTCCCAAGGCGTGTCATGCACCCCAACACGCACCCGCGCATCAAATCCCGCATCGTGATTCAAATTCGAGGCGACATTGATCGTCGCGCGAACGCGGCCATACGGCGGCGCTTCCAGCGTGATCCAAAGGCGGCTGGATGGGTGGCCATTGGCGGGCTCGAGCTCGGCGGAATAGGGAACGCCGGTCACGTGGACAAATTTCGGGGGCGAGGTGCGGATGCGCTCGTAAAGAAGCGCGCGGGCATCAGGTTTTCTGCGCATGGGATGGTGAGTGGGGGAAGGGAGGTAGTGCTCAATGCTCAGCAGGGGCGCTGAATGTGGGAGGAGCGGATAGGTGTGAAGGTGCAAAGGCGCAGGCGAGCCAGAACGTGCGCTGGTGCTGACAACTGAGCACTGAACACTGACGATTGCTTACTTCGCGTCTCGCGCCGTGCCGACGACAGATCGGCCGGAGCGGCCCCGTTTCGGACTCTTCGGCTGTGGCCCGCCGAGCTTGGATTTTCCACCTGGCTTCGCATCCGTGACATCGGTGCGGTGCTCGATTTTTTCGATACTCCCGTGTTTCAGATATTGCGCGCGAACGGCTTCCAGCATCGCGTCGCGTCGGTCGTAAAGGCGCTTGCGCGGTCGCGGCGTGGCGCGGGTCAGCGCGTAGGCGGTGAGGAGCGGGAGCGTGATCGTCGAGTCCGCGTAGCAGACCACGCAATCGGGCAGATTGCTCGGGTCGATCTTGCCCCAGCTCACCGCTTCGCCGGGCGTCGCGCCGGACAGGCCGCCGGTATCCGGCCGCGCGTCGGTGCATTGCAGGAAGTAGTCGTGGCCGCGCTCTTCGATCCCCATCACCTCCTGAATCTGCGGCTCGGTCTGGAGCATGAAGTTCTTCGGGCTGCCGCCGCCAAGGATGAAGACGCTGCTCGTTGCGCCGCTCGACTTCGCGGCATACACGATGGCGGCGGTCTGGTTCACGTCGCGGTTCACGTCGAACTGGAGCTTGGAATCGCGCAGGCTCATCGCGGCGACATTCATGCCGATGGAGGAATCGCCCGGTGAGGAAGTGAAGATCGGCACGCCGTATTGATACGCCGCGCTCAGCACGCTGGTTTCCTTGAGTCCGAGTTTCTTCTCCCGCTCCGCCACGTAGCGGCCGAGCAGATAGTGAAATTCGTCCGTCGCCATCGTGCGTTGAAACTCCGGCGCCTGGATCGCCTCGCGCACGAAGGCGTCGGTATCCAGCAGCACGTCGTAGTCGAAAAGCACGTCGTAGATGCGGATGATGCCATCGCGGCGCAGCTCCACGTCGTCGAGAAAAGGCGAGCCGGCATAGAGCTCCATGCCGAGCCCGTAATGCAGGTCGTGGTAGAGGTTTGCGCCGGTGGAGATGATCCAGTCCACGAAGCCAGCCTTCATCAGCGGGATGATCGCCGCTTTCCCCAGACCCGCCGGGGTGAGCGCGCCGGTCAGCGACATTCCCACGGTGCCCTCGCCCGCGATCATCTTATCGGTGAAAAGCCGGCACGCTTCCGCGAGGCGACCTCCATTGTAAGCCTTGAAAGCGGTGTCGATCAGGTCGGCCGCTTTGATTCCCTTGGTGATCGGCTCCGGCAGCAGGCGCGGGAACTTTTTGTTCAGCGAACTCATTTTTTGCGAACGCCCGGGATAAGCGGTGCGGGCGAATGGGTCAATGTGGAAGGGGGGAGGGGACGAATGACGAATGACGAATGACGAATGACGAATGACGAATGACGAATGACGAATGCGCAATGGGAGATGGGAGATGGGAGATGCGGGTGTGCCAGGTTTCCCAAGCCGGAGGCTTGCCGGACATTAGCCGGTGGTGAAACCACCGGATTGCCAGAGCCAGAGCGCATCCGTCCCGGTAGGGACGGCGGAAGCGTTAGCCAGTGAATAGAGTATCAGCGCATTTCCGCCACCCAGCGCGCGCCGCACCAGCAGTGCCGGACGGCTCCGGCGTCCCTCCGGGACGCAGGGCGTGTGCGTGCCGGGGTCCGGTGGTTTCACCACCGGCTAATGTCCGGCGAGCCCCCGGCTCGGAGAACCCGGCCTCGCCACATCGGCACATCGGCACATCGGCACATCGATCATTCGTCATTCGTCATTCGTCATTCGTCATTCGTCATTCGTCATTCGTCATCCGTCATCCGTCATTCGTCATTCGTCATCCGTCATCCGTCATCCGCCATCCGCCATTCGCCATTCGCCATTCGCCATTCGCGATCCCCCTCCTAGTCCACCCGCGCCTCCGCGTCCGATTCCGCTGGAAGATGACCGCGCCCACGCCAGCCACGCTCCCGCCCGCGGCCATCCCGGATGAGGAGTTGATGCGCGGCATCCAGACGGAAAAGGCGGATGCGCTCGCGAGCCTTTACGACCGCTACTCCAGTGTGCTGAAGGCGCTCATCATGCGCATCATCCACAACGAAGCGGAGGCAGACGATCTGCTACAGGAGATCTACATGGAAATCTGGCGCCACGCTGCAAACTACTCTCCCGAGAAAGGCAAACCGCTCGGCTGGATGGTCACGCTCGCGCGGCGGCGTTCGATCGATCGTCTGCGCAAGCGCCAGAGCTACGCCCGCGCGGAGGAGCGCCTCCAGCTTGCCACCGAGCAACAGCCCGACGCCTGGGTGCGCAACACAGTCGATGATGAAATCGACCTCCACGACATTCACGCGACTCTCTCGAAAATCATCGCCAGCCTGCCGATCGCCCAGCAGCAGGCCATCGAACTCGCCTTTTTCAAAGGGATGAGCCAACGCGAAATTGCCGCCCACACGAATATCCCGTTGGGCACCATCAAGACGCGTCTTGAGTTGGGGCTTAAGAAAATCGCCGATGCCCTGAAGGGCCTCCGACATGAATTTTGAAGAACTCCAGCACCTCGCCCGGCTCTATGTAGTCGGCGCTCTAGATGAGGATGAAACGGCGATGTTCGAGCGCGGGCGAAAGCAGTGGGGCGACGCCGCAGATGAATTCATCCATGACTGCCGCAATCTGAACTCGGCCTTCGCTTTGAGCCTGCGGCCGAAAGCGCCACGAACCGATGCCAAGTCGCGGCTCATGTCGTTGATCTCCGCGTCCGGTGGTGGAAAGCAAACGTTGCGAGGCGGCTTTGAAAGCGGCTCCCGTTTCTGATCAGGTAGAAGGTCGTGGCCGGGCAAGCGGCGCGTTCCACTTGAGCGTGAGCAGGATTTGCCCTCAGCCCATGCTGAGCCGGCAGCAGGTCGGCCATTGCGGGAGCGCGGCGTTCCCGCTTTTCTTTGGGATCATGAAACGACTTGTCCCGCTCCTAGCCTTTGCACTGCTTCCCTTTGCTGTTCTCACTGCGCAGACCGCCGCGCCTGCGCCCGCGTCTCCCGCCGTCGCCGTCTCGAACGAAACCCAAAATGTCACGCCTGCCGAAGCGGAAAAGCTTTTGAAAGAGAAGAAGGAGATCGTCGTGCTTGATGTCCGCACGGCCGATGAGTTTGCAGAAGGCCACATCCCTGGCGCGAAGAACATCGACTTTCTCAGCGGCGACTTTGCGAAAAAAGCCGCGGAGCTCGACCCTTCAAAAACATATCTCATCCACTGCGCCGCCGGCGGACGGAGTTCGAAGGCGGTGAGCTGCCTGAAAGATCAGAAGTTCACCGGCACCGTGTATCACCTGAATAGCGGGTTCAAAGAGTGGCAGAAGGAAGGCAAGCCGGTGGAGAAATAGTCGTAATCGAGGAGCAGTTTCCTGCCGCTTCCGCAGCGAAGGGAGCGCGTTGCATCTGGATCAGCTCTCTTCACGCGATGTCATCCCGACCGAAGCTCCGGCCTAGCAGCGTTGCTTTGCGAAAGCATCTGACCCGGTGCGCAGCAGATGAAGCGGGGTGAAGGCAGGAAGGACGCGACGACCCCACGCGGGTTCCCCGCGAGTTGTCGCCCGCTCGACTTTGTGGCCAGGCGCGGCCTGGCCGCGTCCTTTCTCGTCGGTCTCGCGGCGCTGCGGACGTGGAAATATCAGGCCCTCCGCGCGTGGATCGTGGCTGGGGGTTATGGGATCTACCCCGGTTCCACCGCCGCGGGTGCGGGTGCCGGCGCTGGCGTTTTCAGCCTCGCGCCGAGGGCTGCCTGAAAGTCCTGCAACTGATGCACCACTTCCGGTCCGCGCTGGAGCACCGCCTTCGCCAGCTTCTCGAAATGGGCTGGATTGCGCTGGCCGAGCTCGGAAAGCGCCATGATCACCGCCAGCGTGTTGTTGATGGAATGCTTGATCTCCCGGAACTGCAGATTCAGCGCTTCCAGCTCTTCGCGGGTCATCATGGATTCTGGCTGGGACATGGGCGTGGGCGTTTTACCTCTGGAGACGATAGCGGGGTTATGATCTGCTGAACGGCTTCCACCTTAGCAGGAGAGATGCCCGCACAAACAATCAAGATCACCGGGGCGCGCCAGCACAATCTCAAGAACCTCACGCTTGAGATCCCGCGCGAAAAGCTCGTGGTGATCACCGGGATGAGCGGCTCGGGCAAATCGTCTCTCGCCTTCGACACACTCTATGCGGAAGGGCAGCGGCGCTACGTGGAGAGCCTGTCCGCCTATGCGCGGCAATTCCTCGACCGGATGGAAAAGCCGGACGTCGATTTCATCGAGGGCCTTTCACCGGCCATCGCGATCGAGCAGCGCTCGGCAGGCGGCAACCCGCGCTCGACGATCGCGACGACCACGGAAATCTACGACTATCTGCGGCTGCTTTATTCCTCCGTCGGCCAGCCGCACGATCCCGCCACGGGGCAACCGGCTTCCAAGCTCTCGCCCGAGCAGATCGTCGATCGCATCCTCCTGCTGCCGGCGGAAAGCCGCATCGTGCTGCTTGCGCCGATCGTGCATGGCGAGGTCGGCGAGTTCCGCGATGTGCTGGAAAAGCTGAAGCGCGAAGGTTTCATCCGCGCGCGGGTCGATGGGCAGATCGTCGAGATCGGCGGCGATCAGCCGGTGAAGCTCCAGCGCGGCACCGCGCACGTGATCGAGGCGGTGGTCGATCGGCTGGTCATCCGCGATGGCATGCGGCAGCGGCTCGCGGATTCTGTCGATACGGCGCTGAAGTGGGGCGGGGGGAAACTTGGGGTGTTGCAGCTCGACGCACCAGACGTGGAGCGCGGAGCGCCGGGCGTCGAGCGTCCGGCGAGCGGCGGGTCTTCGTCTTTTTCCTCATCTTCATCTTCTTTTCCCGCAGCGCGCCGGGGCGAAAAAGATGAAGATGAAGAGAAGGAAAAAGGAAGACCGCCGCTCCACGAAGAAACCCGTTACTCGACCGATTACACAAATCCCGAGACCGGCTTCTCCCTCCCGCAGCTCACGCCGAAACACTTTTCCTTCAACTCGCACCTCGGCGCCTGCCCGGCGTGCCACGGCCTCGGCACCCAGCTCGTCGTGGATGCCGACCTGCTCATCCCAGACCCGGACAAGACGCTCGCCCAGGGTGCGGTCGCGCCGTGGGTGAAGGCGGGCAAGCGCATGGAGAAGTTCTACGCCGGCATGCTT
This sequence comes from uncultured Chthoniobacteraceae bacterium, assembly GCA_964235505.1. GTDB lineage: Bacteria > Verrucomicrobiota > Verrucomicrobiia > Chthoniobacterales > Chthoniobacteraceae > CAXSDZ01. Next base: position 6,943 of record CAXSDZ010000135.1, on the reverse strand, counting down.
GCGGCGCTGGCGAAGGAATATCGCGTCGGGATGGATGTGCCGTTTTCCGAGTTGCCAGAGCCCTTCAAGCAGGCGCTTTTCCACGGCACCGGCGAGCGCGCCCTCGCGCTGACCTTCAGCGAAGACGGGAAGCCGGTAAGCGTGGCGCAGCCTTTTGAAGGGCTCGTGCCGCAGCTCCAGGCGCTCTACGAAGCGACCGAAAGCGAGCTCACCCGCCAGCGCGTGCGGCAGTTCATGGCCCGCCGCACATGCTCGGAATGTGGTGGCGCGCGGCTCCGGCCGGAGATCCTCGCGGTGACGGTGGAAAGCCGCGATGACCTCCCATCGCCCGAGGCGCAATCCGAAGGGGCGGCCTGCGCGCTTTCCATCCACCAGTTCTGCCAGCTCACGATCGCCGGCGCGCAGCGGTTCATCGCGGGACTTGCCTTGAGCGAGCAGCAAATGTTCATCACCACGGAAGTGCGGCGCGAGGTTTCCAATCGCCTTTCCTTTCTTCTGGAAGTCGGCCTGGGCTACCTCACGCTGAACCGCGAAAGCGGCACGCTTTCCGGCGGCGAGGCACAGCGCATCCGCCTTGCGACCCAGATCGGATCAGGGCTGGCGGGCTGCCTCTACGTGCTAGATGAGCCCAGCATCGGCCTCCATCAGCGCGACAATGACCGGCTCATCGAGACGCTGCGCCGCCTCAAGTACCGCCCGACCGGCGGGTTCGCCCAGTTCATGTTCGCCGACGGACACCCGTCCGTCACCTGGTCGGTCCTGGGCCACGACCGCCTCCCG
>CAXSDZ010000135.1:0-6153 GCA_964235505.1 uncultured Chthoniobacteraceae bacterium | reverse complement strand
CCAGGATCGGCCTCCATCAGCGCGACAATAACCGGTCGAGCCGCTGCGCCGCCTGCGCGATCTCGGCAATTCCGTCATCGTCGTCGAGCACGACGAAGACACCATCCGCGCCGCCGATCACATCCTCGACCTCGGCCCCGGCGCGGGTGTGCGCGGCGGTCAGCTCGTGGCGCAGGGGACGCTGGAGGAGGTGCTTGCCGTCGAGAGTTCGCTCACCGCGCAATACCTTTCGCGCCGCGCCGGCATTCCCGTGCCGAAGCGCCGCAAGCAGCCCTCCACGCCGCGCTCGGAAATCCCATCGCGCAACGGCCAGCGAGCAAAGACGATCCCCAAACGCCAAACGCCGGACAGCGGAGGCGCGACCCGCAGCTCTCAGCTCTCAGCTCTCAACTATCCGCCCGGCTGGCTGAGTCTCATCGGCGCGACGGAAAACAATCTGCGCGACGTGGATGCGCACTTCCCGCTCGGCTGCTTCACCTGCGTCACGGGAGTCTCGGGCTCGGGGAAATCGACGCTGGTCGATGACATCCTGCGCCGCGCTTTGTTCCGGCATTTCTACCGCTCGAAAGACCGCCCCGGCGCGCACGAAAAGCTCGTCGGTCTCGACGATCTGGACAAGGCAATCGTGATCGATCAAACGCCGATCGGCCGCACGCCGCGCTCGAATCCGGTGACCTACACGGCAGCCTTCGGCCCGATCCGCGATCTCTTCGCCGGGCTGCCGGGCTCGCGGATTCGCGGCTACGACGCGGGCCGGTTTTCCTTCAATGTGAAAGGCGGCCGCTGCGAGTCGTGCGAGGGCGACGGGATGAAGAAGATCGAGATGCACTTCCTCGCCGACGTGTATGTGGAGTGCGAGGTCTGCCGCGGGCGCCGCTACAATCGCGAAACGCTGGAGATCACTTACAAGGGCAAAAACATCTCCGACATTCTCGGCCTCACGGTGGATGAAGCCGCGCGCTTCTTCCGCAACGTCCCGCAGATCGCCGACAAGCTGCTCGCGCTGGAGGATGTGGGGCTCGGCTATGTGCGGCTGGGCCAGAGCGGCACCACTCTTTCCGGCGGCGAAGCGCAGCGGATCAAGCTCGCCGCCGAGCTTGCGAAAAAAGCGACGGGGCGCACGATTTACATTCTCGATGAACCGACCACCGGCCTTCATTTCGCCGACATCCACAAGCTGCTCGAAGTGCTGATGAAACTGCGCGATGCGGGGAATACGCTCGTGATTATCGAGCACAATCTGGAGGTGATTAAGTGCGCCGATTGGGTGATCGATCTCGGCCCGGAAGGCGGCGCGGGCGGTGGGCGGATCGTGGCGGAAGGAACGCCGGAGGAGATCGCGGTGGCGGCAGGAAGCCACACGGGAAGGTATCTGCGGAGGATGCTGCCGTGAGGGGAGCAGTGCTGGCCGATGGCGGAAATAGGAAAACGTCGAACGTCGAACGTCGAACGCTGAACGTCGAACGTCGGAGGGAAGTTCGGTTGCAGCCCTGTCGACGTTCGACGTTCGACGTTCGACGTTCGACGTTTCTCCTCAGCCTTCTCACGCCTGCGCTGCTCGCCGCGGAGCCCGCCCTCCTCACCGAGGCCCGCCGCGCGCTTGGCGAATCCATTCCGCTCGTCGCTATTTACAAGGTGCGCACGGCGCTCGCGGACACCGCGCTTCCGCCCGATCAGCACGCGGCAGCGACCCTGCTTTTGGGCCGCGCGCTGCTGGGGGCAGGCCGGCATGCGGAGGCGCTCAGCGCGATTGCGCCGCTGGTCGCGGCGGGCGATGCCGCGGCGCTGGGCTTGCGCGCGCACGTGCTCGCGGGGGCGGGCCGCTGGGCGGAGGCGCTGCCCCTTTTCCACACGCTCGCGGCTGCGCCCGATGCACCGCTCACCGCGCGGGTGGGCGAAGCGGAAAGCCTGTATGCGCTCGGCCGCACGGACGAAGCGGCCGCCGCGCTCGCGGAGATCGTGCGGACCGGGCCCGCCACGAACACGCTCCGGCTGCGCCTCGCCGGCATGCGGCTGGAGCGGATGCCCTCGGTCGGCACCGACGCGGGCCGGCAGCAGATCGATAGCCTGAGCGAACTGCTCGCGGAGACCATCCCGGTGACGCCGGAAGAAGCGAAGTGGAAGCTCTACGTCGAAGGGCGACTGGGTCTCGCGCAAGGTTGGCCCGATGCCGCGCGCGAAGTCTTCGAGCGGATCCTGCCCAGCGAGAACACCGCGCGCGAGCGGGAGCATCTGCCCGAAAGCCTGCTGGCGGCGGCGACGTTTGGCATCACCGACGCGTGGATCGCGCTGCACGGGCACGACGCGGCGGACAAATGGCTGGAAACTTTCATCTGGCGCTACCCCGAAAGCGCGTATCTCGAGCTGGTCTTTCAGCGCCTCGACCAAGTCTATGCGCAGCAGGAAAATCCGCGCGAAGCCGAGCTGCACAATTGGGTGAAAAAGCAGTCCTCACCCGCGCAAATGCGCCGCGCCGCCTTCGCGCAATTTTACGTGGCGAAGATGCAGGTGCGGGAGCGCAAATACGACAAGGCAACGGTGTCGCTGGAATCCTTCGCGCGTTCCCACCCGGACCATCTGCTGCTGCCGCAGGCGCATCTGCTGCAGGCCGATGTGGCCGCGGCGCGCGGCAATCTCGCGGATGCGGCGCGCGCGCTGGAAGCCGCGATGCGCCGCGTGCAGGACCCCGATCGCCGCGCGGAAATCGAACTCCGCGCGGGGCTCGTGGCGTATCAGCAAGGCGAGCACTTGCTGGCGGCGAACCTGTATGAAAGCGCCGCCCGGCGCGCGCCGCGCATCGGACAAATCGCGCAGTTTAACGAGGCGCTCGCGTCTCTTAGCCTGAAGCACTACGACCGCTTCCGGGAAGAATACCGCGCGTTCAGCGCGAGCTATCCCGAGAGCGGGCTGCGATCGGAGCTGATCCTGGAGGAAGGGCTCGTGCAGGCGCGCTCGCTCGACCCGCGCGCGCAGGAAACGCTCAAGAATTTCCTGGCGCAATTTCCGAAGCACGCGCGCGAAGGAGAAGCGCGCTTGGCGCTGGCGGAGCTCGCATTTGCCTCGGTGGAAAGCGGCGCGCCGGTGCAGCTCGCTATGGAGGGGCTGGTGCTCGCGAGCGCCGCGCCGCAGACACCCAGCACGGCGGAGCACGGGGAGTATCTCGCCCTTTTCCTGGAAGATGCGCGGCCGGAGCGCGATGAGGCGGAGGTGATCCGCAAGGCGCAGCGCTTCATCGAGGAGCATCCGAAATCGCCGCTGCTCGCCGAGGTGCGGATGAAGCTGGGGCAGGTCTATTTCCGGCGCGAAGATTACGCCAATGCCGAGACGCAATTCGGCACGCTCGCGCGCGAGGCGCCGGACAGCGCGCACGCGGAGGCGGCGCTGTTTCTGGCGGCGCAGTCAGCGATGAAATTGCAGATCGCGGGCTCCTCTGCGGTGGATCGCGCGCTTGAGCTTTTCGACCAGGTGGTGAAGCGCGAAGGGCCGCTGAAGCTTTACGCGCGGCAGGAGCAGGCGAGCCTGCAAACGCGTCTCGGGCATGAGGCGGAGGCGATCACGCTGGGCGATCTCATCCTCGTGGCGCAGCCCCCCGCCGCGCCAGAGTTGCGGCACGCGGCGCTCTGCGGCAAGGGCGATAATCTCGTGGCGCTCGGACGCAAGGAGCTGCCGAAAACCGAACGGCTGGTCGCGGCCATCGCAGCGTTTGATCAGCTCGCCACGCAGCCGGAAGCGCCCGCGACGTGGCGCAATCAGGCGCTCTACAAAAAGGCGAAAGCACTCGAACTGCTGGGCCGCGTGGATGAGGCGTCGCTGGCCTTTTATGAGGTGCTGGAGAAAAGCGCAGCGGTCGCCGACCGCGAGTATTTCTGGAGTGGAAAGGCGGGGTTCGACGCGGCGCGGCTTTATGAAACGCAGGAGCAATGGCGCTCGGCGCTCGGCATTTACGAAAAGCTCGCGAAGCTCGGCGGCCCGCGCAGCGCGGAGGCGCAGGCGCGCGGCAAGCAACTGGGGCTGGAGCATTTCATCCCTTGGGATTGAGGGGAATGCGCTGAGCGCTGGGTGTGGCGTTGGATTGAGAGAGCGAGCGAAACAGCGAGACGTTCACGCGCTCACGTCGCTTGCGATGGACGCCACGGCCGCGCACTCTTTCAAGTCCTGCAGAATCTCGCCGTATCGCCGGATCGGCAGCGAGTAATGGCCTTCGCCTTCCAGAAAGCGCGCGGTGCAGTCCGGCAGTCGCGCGGCCATCGCAGCGGCGAGTTTCCAGTCGAAGCTCCGGTCGCTCTTGCCATGCCAGAGCCGCACGGGCGCGCGGACCTCCTCCAGCGGAAAGCCCCACGGATGCGCGTAAATCTCGGCGTCGGTCGCCACGCCGGCAGCCGGGCCGCGCCACGATTCGCGGAAGCATTCATAAGAGCCGCGAAACACATCGGCTCCGCGCAATGCGTCCGCGTCGGCGCATGGCACAAGCCGCAGAATCAGCGGCTCCATCCAGCGCGGCGGGCGCACGGCCGCGAACGGGCGGGCGCAGCGAAACAAGAACCGCAGCACTTCCGGCTGCCGCCGATGCACGCGCAGCAGCGAGGCGAGATCCGTCTCTGAGGAAAGGGGCGGCGCGCCCGACGCCACAGCGATGGCCGCGACCCGCTCCGGCAGCGCCCACGCCGCGGCAAAGGCATACGGCCCGCCGCCCGAGACCGCGAGCATGCGAAAGCGTTCGATCCCAAGCCGATCCGCCATTTCCGCGAGCAGCGGCGGCCAATCGAGCAGCCGGCGGCACGCCTGAAAACTCGAACGGCCGATGCCGGGACGGTCGGGCGAAATGATGCGGAGGCCGAGGTCGCGCGCTTCGTAGCCGCACCCCGCCCCTTGCAGCCGCGAGGCCGGCCAGCCGTGGCAGAAGAAGACGGGCGCGCCCGCCGGGTCGCCGTATTCCTCATACGCCACGCGCTGCCCCGCGGAGAGATCGAGGAAGAGGGTGTCGGCGTTGATGCGGGACATCGGCGGGGAGCAGAAGGCAGTGCTCAGTGGCGCGTCGCTGCAGAGAAACTGACAACTTCTCACTGCCTACTCTTCCCCGCCATCAGCTCCCGTGCGCGAGGCAGGCGGTGACGAAGCCTTTGAAGAGCGGGTGCGGTTTGTTCGGCTTGGAGCGGAATTCCGGGTGGTATTGGCAGGCCAAGAACCAAGGGTGATCTTTCAATTCGATCAGTTCGACGAGCTCGCCATTTGGCGAAGTGCCGGAGATCACGAAGCCTTTGCCTTCCATCTGCTCGCGGTAGGCCATGTTGAACTCGTAGCGATGCCGATGGCGCTCGCGGATCTCCGTCTTGCCATAGACCTGATGCGCGCGCGTCCCTTCGCGGATGTGCGTGGGCCACGTGCCGAGCCGCATTGAGGCTCCTTTTTCCGTCACGTTGCGCTGGGCTTCCAGTAGGCAGATGACGGGGTGTTTCGCGTCGGGCTCGAACTCCGTGGAGTTTGCGCCTTCGAGGCCGCACACGTCCCGCGCAAACTCGATCGTGGCGACCTGCATGCCGAGACAAAGGCCGAGAAAAGGCACCTCGCTTTCGCGCGCAAACTGCGTCGCGCGGATTTTCCCTTCCACCCCGCGGTCGCCAAACCCGCCTGGAACCAGGATTCCAGCGACATCGCGCAGCAGCGTGGACGGTTCGCAGTCCTCCACTTCCTCGGCATCCACGCGCACGAGATCGATGCCGCAGTCGGCGCTCGCCGCGGCGTGCGTGAGCGATTCGTAGATCGATTTATAGGCGTCCTGGAGCTCGATGTATTTGCCGACAACGGCAATCCGAACGCGCTTCTTCGGCTTCACCACGCGATCCACAAAGCGGCTCCAATCCTGCATGTGCGCGGGCGGCGGCTGAAGGCCGAGCAGCTTGCAAACGATCTCGTCGAGATGCTCGCGCTGGAGCATGAGCGGCATCTCGTAGATGGAATGCTCCACGTCGCGCGCCTCGATCACGGCATCGAGCGGCACGTTGCAAAACATCGAGAGCTTCTGGCGCACATCGAGTTCCAGCGGGTGCTCGGTGCGGCAGATGAGCACCTGCGGATGGAGCCCGATCTCGCGCAGCTTCGCGATGGATTGCTGGCTGGGCTTGGTCTTCAGCTCGCCCGCGGCCTTGATGTAAG
>CAXSDZ010000134.1:9501-12721 GCA_964235505.1 uncultured Chthoniobacteraceae bacterium | reverse complement strand
CGCTTCACGACCCTGCGGCTACACTTTCCTCCGTTGCGCGTTGCGCCGCACACGAAGGAGGAACCGCCCATGCCTGGTCGCCTGCTACACCGCCTGATCACGCTCGGTCGTGCCGCCGCGCACGGTCTCAGCAGCCGACTGCTGGCTGCCACGCGCCCGACCGCCGCGCCTCTCGTCGCGGGCACCCTCGCTGATGTGGCGCGGAGCAAGCCGGCGCTGCTGGCGAGAAAAAGGAGCGCGCGAAACCCTGGCGACGGGAGGAACAAGGCAGGCACGAGCGCCAGCAATCCGGCGGCGATCACGAGGCCGATCGCGGCGGGCAGCGGAAGCGCGCGGAGGAAGCCGCCGTGCAGCAGCGAGTTGATCGCGCTAAGCTGGAGCTCGGGGCCGGGCATCACGCCGAGCGCGGTTTCGTGCTCGTCGTGCGCCCAGTTGCCGGACGCGCCGATGACCACGATGGCGTCCTTGAAAACTGCGCCGCCGCGGTAGTTTCTCTGCCAGTAGTCCGGCACGAAGATCTCGTAGATCGAGTGCGGGGGAAAGGCGTGCGTCGGCTGGCCGCTGAGGCGCAGCGTGTGCGAGCCGAGGCCGGGTGGGATGAGCTCGCCGCCGCCGAGTTTTCGCACCGCCTGCGCGGCGAGCGAGCCGTAGGTGTTGCGGTCGAAATCCGCGGCGGTTTCTGCGAGCTGCTCAAAGGAAAGCCGGAACTGCGCATCGCGGATGACGCCGTCTTCATCCGGCCAGAAGTTCACGTATCCGACGCGGCTGTCCGGCTGTCCGGTCTGGCGGATTAGCGTGTCGGCGGGGAGCTCGTGCGCGGGGCTGGCGAGCAAGTTTCCACGCCGCGTGGAGGAGACAAAATTGCTGCCGATCACCACGCGGTCCGCGTGCCGCTCCAGCGCGGCGCGGAAGTCTGCGTCGTGCTCGCTCTGCGCCTTGAAGGCGAGGTCGAAGACGACCATGCGCGCGCCAGCGGCGACGAGCCGGTCGAGGATCATCGCATGGACGCTGCGCGGCCACGGCCACGGCTCGCTCATGAGCCGCAGCGCGCGCGCTTCGGTCGAGGCCGGATCGTCGATGCCGTAGAAGTCCTTGAGGTTCTCTGGCGCGAGATCGGTTTCGGCGTCGAGGCGCGTCGATTCGTTGTCGATCGCGAGAAAGATGAGCCGTGGATCGGACGGCGTGAAGCGCCCTTCCCGGGCGAGCAGGTCGCGGGCGGAGTATTCGGCGCGCGCGAGCTCGCGGCTTGGCAGAAAGCAGAATGCCACGCCGATCGCCGTGCCGGCGAAAGCGAGCAGACAGTGGAGGAGCGCGCGGCGGGAAGGCATGTTTTTCGCATCGCTGCAAAAGCCGAAAACATGCCCGCGCGGGAGATAAACCGCGCCTGTGTGGCAGCGCAGGCATTGCGCCTGCTAAGCTCGAAGGGAGCGGCCCCGCATCATCTCCATGCAGCTCTTTCCCCTTCCCTGCCTTGCACTTGCCGCGCTGGCGGCATGCGCCTGCGCGCAGGAAGCGCAGATCGAGCAGGCACGGCAATTCGCCGGGCGCGAGCCTGCGGTCGAGAGCCGCTTTGCCGCGGGGACGCCTGCCTTCACCTCCGGCGACCCGGCAGCCGGGATCGATGACAGCTTCGGTCTCCAGCAATTTCTGAAGCGCCAGCCGAAGCTCCAAATGTTTCGGGCATTCGCGGAGGTTTCCGCCTTTGCCACGAACAACGTCGCGCTCGCCCGGCGCGACGAGATTGCGGACAGTTTCCTCGTCGCGGCATTTGGTTTGGAATGCCGGCGGCCGATCGCGAAAGGCGTGCAATGGGAGGCGACGCTGCGGGCGGGGGGCTTCCGCTACAACGAGGTGCGCGCGCTGGATTTCGACAGCCTGGACGCGGGCACCGGCATCACGTGGCACGCGGAAAAGGTGTGGGACGTGGATTTCTTTCTCCGCTACAACTTCAACGATCTCGTGAGCCGGGAAACGGAGGAGACGTTCTTCAAGAACCACACGATCACGCTCGGAGTGCAGAAAGCAGTGGCTTTCAGCCGAGCGCATTACGCCTTTGCTGGCATGTCAGCGCAGGCGGGTTTCGCCGATCCACGCGAGGCGCGCTGTTCGTCGGCTACCACGCGCAGTTGACCCGCAGCATCGAGGCCGACCTGCTGGGCCGCGTCGGCTATTACATTTACCCGGAAGGAGATCGGCGGGACGTGAACCAGACGTATTCATTCTCGTTGCGCTATCAGGCGACGGACTGGCTGAGTGCGTTTGGCAGCGCGTTTTGGAGCGTGAATCGCTCGAATCAACCGGTGTTCGACTACGATTCGGGAACCGTGGGGGGCGGGTTGGGCTTGAGCTTGCGGTTTTGACGGTGAACCGGAGGCGCCGGATGGCACGGACAGGTTCTCACTTGAGAGAAAAGCACTGTCGCGCGTGAGAGCCCGGCACCTCGAGAGCAGGCGGCGGGCAGCAAAGTGGTGCGAAATCGGCAAGAGCTTTTTTGACGAACGGTGCAGGCACCAAGCCAAGCAGCCAAGCGGCTTGCAGGATGGTGGCTCCGCTTGCGCGATCCGGTCTGGAAGCACGCCGCCAAGCTGCGAGAACCCACTCCGGCCTGTTTATTGCTTTTATGGAAAGAATGGTGAAATCTAACTGCGCCTCGTTCTCCGCTTTAGCTCTAGTTGCCGGTGCGGCTTTCCTCCTGCCGGTGTGCCCAGCCCACGCGGGCGCGCTGCAAGAAGCGACCGTCAACAAAATCATCAATGACGTCCGCCTCATCGACCCGCGCGCGGGCGCACGGGTGGCGGCGGTGCAGGATGTCATCAAGGACGATCGCGGCGTGAAGACCGGCGTGCGGTCGCGCGCGGAGTTGCTTTTCCAAGACAAAACGCTGACCCGGCTCGGCGCGGAGACGTTCTTCTCGTTTCAACCCGGCACCCGTGAGATGAGCTTGCAGGAAGGCACGCTGCTGCTCCAGGTGCCGAAAGGGCTCGGCGGCGCAAAGATCAAAACCGCAGCGGTCACAGCATCCATCACTGGGACGACGGTAATGGTGGAATATCATCGTGGCGGTGCGGTGAAATTTCTCGTGCTGGAAGGGAGCATGCGCGTGGCGATCAATGGCCGCCTCGGCGAGTCGCTCGTGTTAAAGCCGGGCAAGATGTTGCTGATGAATGAGCGCGATCGGCGGCTGCCGGAGCCGGTGAAGCAGCTCTTCCCCGCGATGCCG
>CAXSDZ010000134.1:1154-9491 GCA_964235505.1 uncultured Chthoniobacteraceae bacterium | reverse complement strand
GCGAGACTTCACCTACGTGGACGATATCGTGAGCGGGGTGCTTGCGTGCTTGGACCGGACCCCGGACGCCGGGTGCGCGCCGCTGGTGTTCAACATCGGCAACAACCGGGGCGAGCTGGTGAACCTCGCGCAGGTCGTGAAGACTTCCGCACTGGTCGATCCGGCGAAATTCAAAGGCACGAGCAAGGTCGCTGTCGCGGCACTGCCCAGCCTCGCGTTGATCGAAACCGAGATCGCGGAGCAGGTCCGGCTGAAGGGCCGGATGGAGCTTTTTGATACGAATCTGGTGATCGAGGGTGCCGGGAGCGACGTGGTGCTGGCATCGAGGGACAAGATGGCAGCGCTGGAATCCGGCGTTGAGGCCGGAGGAAGCGCCACGCTGATCGAACTCGACAGTCGTTCGAAGCCGCGGGCTGAACCCGTGTTGATCGCGAGCAACAGCGGGAAACCTGCCGCCCCAGAGACGAGCAACTCGAACACGGAAAACTCGCCAGTCGCACCCACCCCCAGCTCACAGCCCGCGGACGGCGGTGTGCCACCGGCTGGCGGTGGTGGCGGCACGCAGCCGCCGGTCGTTGCCCCGCCGGTTGTCGCCCCGCCCGTTGGGGTGACTCCGGTCATCCCGCCGCCTGCCGTGAATCCTCCGGTCGTCGTGCCGCCGGTTGTTCTCCCGCCAGTGGTCCAGCCCCCCGTCATTCAACCGCCTGTGGTCCTTCCGCCGGTTGTTGCACCGCCAGCGGTCGATCCTCCGGTCGTTGCTCCCCCGGTTGTCCCTCCGCCAATTACGAACCCTCCGGTTGTGGTGCCGCCTGTCGTCACTCCGCCTATCACGAACCCTCCGGTCGTTGTTCCGCCAGTCGTGACTCCGCCGGTTACCGACCCACCCGTCGTTATTCCCCCGGTCACGAACCCTCCGGTTGTAGTGCCACCGGTCGTCACCCCGCCGATCACCAACCCACCTGTTGTCGTTCCCCCGGTTGTGACTCCGCCGGTCACGAACCCTCCAGTCGTGGTCCCGCCCGTCGTGACCCCACCTGTCGTCGAGCCGGTTGCGCTGCTGCCAATCACCGCTCCGAGCATCGCCGTGGTTGATCCGTCCGCCGGTGGATTGACCGGCAAGTTTGAACCCTCGAATAAACTCGGTTCGCTGCTGATATCTGCGGATGTCGCTGCCGACGAGGTGAAGCTGAAGAACGATAACGGCATCCAAGTCGATGCCACCATCACCGCCAACAAGCTCACGTCCGACTCGAAGAAAGCCACCGCCTTCAACGGCATCGTGCGCGCCGACACGATCGAGGCCAAAAGCGGACAGACGCTCCGCTTTTCTCAAGCGATCGGCGCAAGGAGCATGAAGCTCGAAGCGCCAATCGTATCGGCGGTGTCGATCAATGCGCAGGACAAAATCGAGATCAAGGGAGCGTTCTCTCCGTTTGCCGATACTGCCGCCCTGCTGCGCGCGCCGGTGATCAGCATTTCCAGTGGCATCGACGCGAGCGGCGCAAACGGCGCTCTGCTGCCGCTGCTGCCAGCGAGTGTGCCCGGCGCAGGCGGCACAGTCGTCTTGGAAAGCGATTCGCTGCTTATCGATACGGCAGGTGGTGGAATCGGCGGGATCAACGCCAACGGCGGCGATGCTGTGCTCACCAGCCTGAATGCAGGCGGCGACGGGGGCACAATTCACCTCGGCACAGAAGCGCGGCCGATCGTGGGAAATGTGACCGTGAAGAAAGCAATCTCCGCCACCTCCGGCGCAAATGCCACGGCGCTGCAGCATGGTGGGAAGGGTGGAACCATCAGCGTGGTTTCAGGCGGCACGATCGCTGTGCAGGCAAACATCAAAGCTTCCGACGCGGCAACCGGGCGCGCCAGCCGCAGCGGCGGCAACATCCGCCTCGACAGCCGCAAGACTTCCGGCACCGCGATCTCGGTTTCCAACAGCGGCCAGGTGCTTTCGCTCCTGAGCGCCGCCGCACCGGGACCCGGCGGCAAGATCGAGTTTTCCTCCGCCGGCGGCGACATCCTCGTCAGTGGTGGCGTGATCCAGGCAGACAAAGGGAGCGTGGATATCCGCAACACGGGAGCGAGTGGCAAGATCGACCTGACCAACGCCACTCTCCGTGGCGACGTGGTGAAAGTCGGCGCGCTCGGCGCGAATGGGCAACTCCTGATCGGCGGCGGCGCCATCGATGCGGACTCCGCGATCAAGCTCTACGCAAACGGCGCGAACGGCACCGTGCGCTTCAAGGATAACGTGTCGCTGAACGGCACCAGCGTGAAGACCATCGCCGGCAATACCGTGACGGTGGACAACGGCAAAACGGTGACTGTCAACGGCTCCGCTCCGGCACAGGTCTTTACGAACAACCCGAACTACACCGGCTCCGGCGGCAATGGCGCAACGAGCGGAAAGTTCGGCGGCAAAGGAGCGGCGACGCAGCCATTCGGGAATCGGCCCGGGTATTAGAGCGGTTTTCGCTTGCGTGGCCTTGCACGGGGGGGACGCGCGGGAGCGCGTCCCCTTCCTTTCGCCAAACGTGCGACGCGCGGGAGCGCGTCCCTCCGCGAGCACCCAAACGCAAACCGCTCTAAAGCTCGTTTCATTTGGATAAGCTCATTCTTCTCGCGGTGTCATGCCGACCGAAGCTCCGGCCAGACAGCGTTGTTTTGCGAAAGAAGGGGCCCGGAGCGCACTGAAGGGATCAGGGCGAAGGCGGCGAGGTCTCAGGCAACCGGAAGCCGCTGGGAGCCTGAGTGGGCGCGCAGCGGAATGGCGAGGGCCGATCCCCTTGCTCATGAGCCGCCTTCCGCGATTGGGGTTTGCCGCAGTTTTTGCGCTTCTGCTGGCACTCTTCGCGGACGAGATTCCCGCCGCGGAAAGCAATGAGTTCGCGGTCGAGCTGGAAGCGATTCGGGAGCGAAATCATGTGCCCGCACTTGCCGCAGCCGCGGTGCAGGATGGGGTCATCACCGACATCGCAGCCGTGGGCCAGCGCAGCGTGGATGACGACGCGCAGGTGACGGTCGATGACCAGTGGCACCTCGGCTCCATTACGAAATCGATGACCGCCACGGTGGCGGCGATGCTGGTGCAAAAGGGCCGGTTGCGCTGGGATGCGACGGTGGCCGAAGTGCTTGGAAAGGTATTCGACACGATCGACGAGGACTGGACCCACGTGACGGTGGAGGAGCTGCTCTCGCATCGCGGCGGCGCACCGGCCGAGCCACCCGAAGCAGCCTGGCGCAAGGCGCGGCGACGCATCGGCACACCGGCGGAGCAGCGGCTGGAGTTTGTCGGCGCGGTGCTCGCGCGGCCCACGGAGCTGCCGCCGCGCACGAAGTCTCTCTACTCCAACCAGGGCTACGCGATCGTCGGCGAGATGATGGAGCAGGTGACGGGGCAACCTTGGGAAGAGCTCATGCAGACGATGCTCTTCACGCCTTTGCAGATGGGCTCCGCTGGCTTCGGCCCGCCGGGCACCGCAGGCCGGCTCGATCAACCGCTTGGACATTTCGGTGGAAACAAAGATCCCAACCCGATTCCGCCCGGAAACAACGCCGATCTCCCGCCCGCCATCGCTCCTGCGGGCACAGTCCACTGCTCAGTGCGCGATCTCGCGAAGTATGCGGCTTTTCACGCGAGCCGCGGCGCCACCGCACCGGGACTGCTGAAAGAGGAGAGCTTTGAAAAGCTGCACTCGCGCGTGCCGCACGAAGATTATGCCCTCGGCTGGTGCGTGCTGCGGCGCCGCTGGGCGGGCGGCGATGCGCTGATGCACACCGGCTCGAACGCGCTCTGGTATGCCGCCGTGTGGGTCGCCCCGGAGCAAAATCTCGGGTTTGTGGCGGTGACCAATATCGACTCCGAGAATGCCGACGACACGTGTGATCAGGCCATCAAAGCGCTGCTGAAGCGCGTGACGGATGACGATCAGTGATGCGCCACTGATCGGTTGCGGAGCGATGAACTGTTCCTCGTTGTGCTCCACAGCCTTGCCTTCCACCATCTTTCACCTCGCCGCTGTGCCCGCTCGCAGGTGGCGCTCAAAGAACTCGCCCATCAACTTCAAACTCGCTGGCGAGGTGAACACCGCTCCGCCGTGTCCCGCGCCGGGATAAACTTCGAGGGTGCTTTCCACGCCCGCCTTCTTCAGCGCGGCGTCCAGCATCTGGCTTTGTTGCAGCGGCACAAGATTGTCGTTGTCGCCTTGCATGATGAGAAATGGCGCCGCATCCGCCTGCACAAAATAGAGCGGACTCGCCCGCCGGGCGCGCTCCGGATCAGCGGAAACCGGGCCTCCCAGCAGCTTCGCCACCACGCCTTTCGGGTAGTCGAGCCCCGCCCACGGCGGATCGCCGTAGTGGAGGAAATCCGCTGGGCCGAACCAATCCAAGACGCACTGCACACGCGACGATTGATCCAGATTTTCACCGACATCGAAATCGCGCAGGCGCCCCGTCGTGCCGAGCAGCGCCACGAGATGCCCGCCCGCCGAAGCGCCCCACACGCCCACGCGCTCGCGGTCGATCCCATGTTCCGCCGCGTGCGTCCGCAGCCAGCGGATCGCCGCTTTGCAATCCTCGATCTGCGCTGGATAGATGGCGTGCTGCGACAGGCGGTAATTGAGGCTGGCCACCGCGTAGCCGCGCGCCACGAGAGGTCGCGCCGGGCAGCCGTCTTTGTTCCCGCCTTCCCATCCGCCCCCGTGAATCCAGACCACCAGCGGATGCGCCGCGCCATCCTCCGCCGGCAGGTAAAGATCGAGCCGCTGCCGCTCATGCCCGCCGGAAACGTAAGGCACGTCGCGCAACTCGCGCGCGGCGGTTTGCGCGGGCGCACGCTTCTCTGGTGCCAGCGAAACCGGGGGCTCCTGGGCGCGCAGCGCGAGCACGGGATGGAATGCAAACGCGGCGAGGGCAGCGGCAAGGACGAGGCGATTCATGGGAAGGTGGGGAGGCAAAGGCGGTGAGCATGTGCTGCGAGCGGCTTGCGATGCAACCCACGGAGTGGATCGGCGGGCGAACAAAATCCGCCGCAACCGCACGGAGCGACGAACCCGAAGCGTCCACGTGAAGCCACCTCTCCACCGCCGCGAACGCATCGAGCTGTGCGCGCTTTTCTGCCTCCAGGCGCATGCCATCGCACTTTGGTATGTGCCATTCTCCAGCGTGCTGAAGGCGCATGGCTACGAGCGCCTGGTGCCGTTTGCCTTTGCCTGCTCATCGATCGCCGCGCTCATATCGCCGATGTGGAGCGGCGCTCTCGCAGACCAGCGCTTCGGGCCGGAGCGCATCCTGCGCTGGCTCGCAGTGTGCGTGGCGGCGACGCTGACGCTGACCTTTCTCGCAATCGAGCGTGGCTGGGCTGCGAGCACGGTGCTGGCGCTGATCTTCCTCCAGCAGCTCTGCTACTCGCCCACCTGGGGGCTCGCGACCACCATCGTCCTCGCGCGCCTGCAGTCGCCCGAGCGGGAATTCGGACCGGTGCGCGCGTATCGGTCCACGCTTTCGGGTTTTCTCGGCGCGGCGGCCTGGCTCGGGGTCGCCGCCTTCACGCTGCGACTGCCCTCGGCTCCGCCGCGGCGGCGGAAGGTAAAGCGCCGCTGGCAGGAAGCACTCGGCTGGGATGCGCTCGGGCTTTTGCGCGATCCGAACCATCGCGCGGTGTTTGTGACCGCGGCGCTGTTTTCCATCCCGGTTGCCGCGTTTTATCCTTTCGGCGCGCTCCATCTGCAGGACCTCGGCGAAACGCGTGTATCGGCGGCGCTTTCGCTCGGGCAGGTGACGGAGCTCATCGGCATGTTTGCGCTCGCTCCGCTGCTGGCGCGAGTGCGCTTGAAGTCGCTCTTCCTCGCGGGCATCGCCTTTGGCGTGGCGCGCTACGGGCTCTTCGCGCTGAACACGCGCCCGGCGCTGCTCGCCGGCATCCTGCTCCACGGGTTCTGCTTCACGCTGTTCTTCATCCCCGCGCAGATCTATGCGGAAAAGCGGATCGATCCCGCCTTTCGCGCCCGCGCGCAGGCGCTGCTCACGGTGATGATGTCCGGCATCGGCAGCCTCGCGGGCTACCTCAGTTGCGGCTGGTGGCGCGACTGGTGCGAAAACGCGCAAGGCCGCACCGACTGGCCGCTGTATTGGGCAGCGCTGGCCGCTGTGGTGCTCGCTGTGCTCGTCTATTTCGCACTGACCTATCGCAGCTCGGCGCACCTGCACAGCGCCGACGAGAGCGCCGGGAGCTTACCTGGAAGCGCCGAGCCGCTGCTCGCCCCGACGCCCGAATAGAATGCGATTCAGATCCGCTCCGCCACAAGGTCATAGACCTGCGTGCCGATCACCCGCACGTCGATCCACTCGCCCACCGGCGCGGCGGAAGTGAGCAGCACACGGCCATCCACATCCGGCGCGTCGGCCGTGCTGCGGGCGACTTGCGGCGCGTCCACGAGCACGCGCAGAGTGCGGCCGATTTGCGCCTGCGACAGTTCGCCCGCGATGCGCTGCTGGAGCTTCATCGCTTTACGGTAGCGGGCCTGTTTCACCTTGGTGGGAAGTTGCCCGTCCATCTTCGCAGCGCGCGAGCCTTCCTCCTGCGAGTAGGTGAAAATGCCAAGCCGCTCGAACCGCGTGCGCCGGATAAAATCGAGCAGGTATTCAAACTCCTCCTCCGTCTCGCCCGGAAAGCCAACGATGAAAGTCGTGCGGATCGCGATGCCGGGAATGCCCGCGCGGATGCGGGCGATGAGCGTCTCGATGTGCTCGCTGGTGGTCTCGCGGCGCATCAGCTCCAGCATGCGCGGATGGATGTGCTGGAGCGGCATGTCGATGTAGCGCGCGACTTTCGGGCACTCGGCGATGCAGGCGATCAGCTCGTCGCTCCAGTGCGCCGGGTGCGTGTAAAGGAGGCGAATCCAGAAGTCGCCATCGATGGCATTCAGCGCGCGCAGCAGATGCACCAGCGAGTCGCCGCGCGTGGAGTCCACCTCCGCGCGCGGGCTGGCTTTTTCCTCCCAGCGATCCATGCCGAAATAGGTCGTGTCCTGCGAGATGAGGTTGATCTCTTTCACCCCTTCCGCGACGAGCGCACGCACTTCTGCCACCACGCTCTCGACTGTGCGCGAGCGGTGCCGGCCGCGCATTTGCGGGATCACGCAAAACGAACACGGGTGGTTGCAGCCTTCCGCGATTTTCGTGAAAACGGTGTGCCGCGGCGTGAGCCGGAAACGCGGCGTATCCCAGTCGGGGATGTAAACGGGTTTGCGTGAAACGAGGTTCAGCGGCTCCCACTTTGCATTCGTCAGTGCAGCATGATCGGCCACTGGTTCATGCGCCCCGGGCCGCGCGAGCACTTGCTGCACGATGCCGCCTGCCGCCGCGATTTGGTCGAGCCCGATGAACGCATCGACTTCGGGCATCTCGCCCGCGAGATCCTTGGCAAAGCGTTGCGCCATACAGCCGGCAACGATCAGCTTTTGACCCGCCTTTTTCCGTAGCCCACGCTGCTGGTGCGCACCGAGAATTGCCTCGATCGATTCCTCCTTCGCCGAGTCGATGAAAGCGCACGTATTGACGATGAGCACATCCGCCTCATCCGCATTCGCCGTGATCTCCATCCCTTGCGCCACCACGCCGCCGAGCATGATCTCGGCATCCACCAAGTTCTTGGCGCAGCCAAGCGAGATCATGCCGACTTTCTTTTTGATCCGAAGTGCGGGCGCAGCAGGCGAGACGGTCATAGCGGGCGCGGAACGTAGTGCCGCGCGCAGGGAAAGCAACCCGCCGGTGGAGCGTGGGGCGTGGAGCGTGAGGCGGGGGAGGCGGGGGGAGGCGGCTCTTTCCCCAAGCCGGAGGCTTGCCGGAAATTAGCCGGTGGTGAAACCACCGGATGCCATCAGCAATCAAGCGTGCGTCCCGGTAGGGACGCCGGAGCCGTCTGGCACTGCCGGTGTGCCGCGCGCGATCGTGTAACCCAATTGCGCTGACCATCCCATTCGTTGGTCAACGTTTCCGCCGTCCCTGTCGGGACGGGGGCGCCTTCGCGATCGCGATCCGGTGGTTTCACCAACGGCTAATGTCCGGCAAGCCTCCGACTTGGAGGAACCGTGCCCACTCGCACGCTCAGCACGCTCCACGAACCTACTGCACCGAAATTCCCGGCGCTTGATACGCGATCGGCTGCCCATTCTTGCGGATTTGCACCGCACTCTCATCGCGCACTTCCACGAAAAAGCGTGCGCCGCGGAGCTTCAGCGGGCGGGCACGAGAGTAGATGTAGCCTTCAAAGACCGTTGGGGAATCTTGGCTGCCTTCGCGGATTTTCACCCACGTTGTTTTCAGCGGCTC
>CAXSDZ010000134.1:0-1144 GCA_964235505.1 uncultured Chthoniobacteraceae bacterium | reverse complement strand
CTCGACAACCAGTTCATTGATGCTGCCGGCCACAGGAAGCGCTGGCGTGCCGGCAGCCACGGATGCCGCGGTGCCCATCGGCACAGTGGCGGAAATCGTGGCTAGTCCGTGGGTCGGCGAAAGCGCAGCGGAAGCCGGCACAGCGGCGAGACTCACCGGATCGCTCGATGTAGCCAGTCGCACCTGCGCATCGCTGCTTCCATTCTCGGCCACCGGCGCGAGTGCAATCTCCGGCGCGCCAGACGCCGGAGATGCAACGCCGGACTTTGCCGTGGCATTCGTCTCCGCAGACGCTGCAGCACTCGCATCTGCGGTGGAGTTCCGCGGTTCATCCAGACGAAGCCGCTGCACGCTGATCACCGCCCAAACGATGAAAACCACCGCCACGAGCGCAGTGAGCGACAGCATCAGCGGCACGAGGGCGGCCGATCGCTCCGAAACACCTGCGGCCGCGTGGAAGTCTGCTCGGGCGCGTGGTTGAGATATTGATAGCTGGCAACGTCCACCTGATGCTCAGCCCCCAAAGTTCCGAGCTGATCGCCAATTTCCATCGACAGCAGGCGCCCATAGGTTTGCAGGAAGCTGCGGGCGTAGGATGCGCTCGGGAAAGAGCTGTAATCATCGGCCTCCAAGGCAAGGATCTTGTCCGGGCGCATCCGGGTGGAGTGCGCAACGTCGTCCACTGAAAGGCCCTTTGCCTCTCGTGCCGCCGCGAGTCGTTTGCCGATGCTTTCAACCATGATTCGTGTCTTCTCTTCGTAAGCCACGCCCTTCTGATCGTGTCGGCGCGGGCGAGGACGGTAGCACGGAATGGGTGCCGCGCGCGGACATTTCCGGGGTCGCTTCACCCTCCCCAGCGCGCGTGCATTCTTCAGGACACGTCACGCGTCCGTCGAATCCAGATCGACGAGGATTTCGCGCGGTTTCGCGCCTTCGCCCGCCGCGACGTAGCCGCGCGATTCGAGGATATCGAGGATGCGCGCGGCCCGCGTGTAGCCGAGCCGCAGCCGGCGCTGGAAGAGCGAGGTGCTCGCCTTTTTCTCCTGCCGCATCACCTCGATGCACTTCTCCACCAGCTCCTCGTCCTCGTCGCTCACCTCTTCCTCTTCCTCGCCACCGCCCCCCTCCAGGCGCTGGTGGATGC
>CAXSDZ010000133.1:11286-12741 GCA_964235505.1 uncultured Chthoniobacteraceae bacterium | reverse complement strand
GTCGGCGCGGTGATGAAGCAGACGCACCGCGGCACGAGCCGCGACACGGTGAGCGGACCGCGACGGCGCGACGACCGCTACAGCCCCGGCCGTGTCTATCTCATCACCCGGCCCGGCATCGCGGACCAGACCCGCGGCGAGTGGCGCACAGTGGGAGAGACGATTCGCGAGACCGGCACGCGGATTCAGTTCACCGAACTCGGCTCGGGGAAGATCGTGGAATTTGACGCCCCGCACCAGATCACGCCGATGGGCTCGCAGCGCGATCAGGCGCGGCCCACCTTGCAATACACGAGCGAGACCGGACCGCCGCCCGCGGACAGCGCCAGCACGCCGCCGAGCGCTGTCGGCCGGCAGGGCGGCTACCCGTAGCGCAGGGCTTCGATCGGGTCGAGCCGGCTCGCTTTCAAAGCGGGATAGATGCCGCTCAGCACGCCGATTCCAACGGCGAAACCGAACGACACCAGCACTGCGGACGCCTCGACTACAGGGGCATTCTTCCCGGGCGAAATCATGATGAGGATCTGCATCATGCCCGCGCTCGCGACGAGGCCGAGCAGGCCGCCGATGAAGCCGATCACGGCGCTTTCCACCACAATCTGGGTGAAAATGTCGCGCGCCTTTGCGCCCACGGCCCGACGGACGCCGATTTCGCGGATGCGCTCGGTTATGGACGCGAGCATGATGTTCGTGATGCCGATGCCGCCGACGAGCAGCGAGATGCTGGCGATGAGGCCGCCGCTCAGGCGCGTGTCGCGCGTGCTTTTCTCCATGTCCTCGAACCACTCCTCGCGCGTGTCGAAGTTGTAATCCTCCACGCCGCGGTGCGTCTGCTTCATCACCGCGCCGACCTGCTCCACCGCTTCGTGGAAGTGCGCCGGGTCGGCGACTTGGAAGAACAAGCCGTCGAGCTTGAAGTTCGGCCCCCACTCGTCCTTGAGCTGCGCACTGGTTTTTCCCGGCTCCGGGATCGGCGCCACCGTCGCGCTTTTGAACTCATAAAACATCGTCGTGATCGGGACGATCACAGTGAGGTTCTTGCGCTCAAATGGATTCCAGCCGCGTGCCCCGCCCGCGCGTCCGCCAGTCGCCGCCCGCGCGCGCCCGCCGCTGAACTCCGGCTTCAACCCGAGTTCGCGCCGCCGTTTGTCTTCCTCGCGCTCATAGTATTGGAAGACGCCCGCGATCGTGAAGGGCCGCCCATTCAGCAGGATCGTCTCGCCGATCGCATCGAAATCCGGGATGTCCGGCCAGAGCCGCTCGACGACGAGCGACCCCACCACACAAACGCGCTTGGCCTCATCCAGATCGAGGAAACTCAGCCCGCGCCCCCGCTCGACGATGTGTTTGTTGATCTCGACGTAGTCCGGCCAGCAGCCCTGGACAGGACCGCGAAAGGTTTGCGCGCCATGCGTGATCGCACACGCGCCCAGCTCCGAAATCGGCGTGACGCGC
>CAXSDZ010000133.1:0-11276 GCA_964235505.1 uncultured Chthoniobacteraceae bacterium | reverse complement strand
GCCTCGGCATCCGCCACCGTGCGGCCCGGTGAGATGTCCGCGATCATGAGCTGATGCTCTGGCACCTCTTGCAGATTGATGCCGACGCGCTCGATTCCACCGATCTGCTGCATGTATTCGCGCATCCCTTTCGCGATTCCCGCGGTGAGCGCAAACATCGAAAGCAGCGACGCCACTCCGAGGATGACGCCGAGCATCGTGAGAAAGGAGCGGAACTTGTGCGCCCAGATTTCTTTGAACCCAATGAGGAGTCCGAGTGAGAGATTCATGGGGCAGGCTCGTTGAGCGTAGAACGTGAAGCGTGGAGCGCCGCGGCCCCTTCGTCTTTTTCTTCATCTCCATCTTTTTCCCTCCACTGCGGCGCGAGAGAAGCGGATGAAGATGAGGAAAAAGACGAAGAGGCGCTGCCTGCCAGACGCTCCGCGCTTTCGCCTTCGCCCTCCACGATCCGCCCGTCGCGCATCTCGATCCGGCGCGGGGCGGAGTTGGCGATGTGGTTGTCGTGGGTGACGAGCACGATCGTGCTGCCTTGCTCGCTGAGCTCCCGGAAGAGCTCGAGAATGTTGCGCCCGGTATGCGAGTCGAGATTCCCCGTCGGCTCGTCGGCAAAGATGATCTTCGGCGAATTCACCAGCGCCCGCGCAATGGCTACACGCTGCATCTGCCCGCCGGAAAGCTGGAGCGGCGTGTTCTTGATGCGGTGCGTAAGCTCCACGCGTTCGATCGCCCGCAACGCCTTTTCGCGCCGCACTTTCGCCGGCGTGCCGGAGTAGATCATCGGCAGCTCCACGTTTTGCAGCACGTTGAACTTTGGTAGCAGGTTAAAGGATTGAAACACGAAGCCGATCTTCTCGTTGCGCATCTCGGCCAGCCGGTCGCCGCTGGCGCGGGAGAGATCTACTCCATCCACCAGCATGCGTCCCGAGCTCGGTGTATCCAGGCAGCCGAGCAGATGCATGAGCGTCGATTTGCCGCTGCCGCTCGGTCCGATGATCGCCGCGTATTCGCCCTGCTCGATCGTCAGATTGATCCCGTTCAGCGCGAGGATTTCCTGCTCACCGATCCGGTAGCGCTTGGTGACGTCGGTCAGCTCGATGAGTGGCATTGGAAGGGAAATCCGAATGTCGAAATCCGAAACAGATTCAAAACGTCAGAAAGCCTGAAAATCGAAAACGAGTGGCCCTGTGAACACGGCGTTTCTTCCTTTTCCATCATTCCGCTTCTTCCGAATTTGTTACGGATCTCGAAATTCGACATTCGAGTTTTCCTCAGGACGGCTTCTGCTGACCGCCTGCTTTCGCGGGTTCCACGAGCAGGATCTCCTCGCCTTCGTTCACCCCGTTCAGGATCTGCGCATGGTTGATGTCTGAGATGCCCACGGTGACCTGCCGCTTCTCCGTGCTCTCGCCGTTGCGGACATAGACAACCTTGCCATTCCCATCTCCCTTGAAGACCGCGGTGATCGGCACGCTCAGCGCATCGTCTGCCCGGGAAATCGGCACGGTCATGTTCACCGTCATGCCCGGCCGCAGGCGCGGATTGGGGTTCTCGATCAGCGCCTGCACTTGGAATCCCTTGATGTTGTTCTTCGCCGTGGCGATCGGAGCGATGAAGGAAATGCGCGCTTCCAAATCCACGTCTTTGAGCGACTCCACCCGCAGCTTCACCGCCTGATTCAGCTCCAGACGCGAGACATCGACTTGGTTGATGTGCGTTTCGACGAGCAGCTTTGAAAGGTTGGCGATGGTCATCAAAGTCGTGCCGTTGTTCACGCTCGCAGCAGCGATGACGACCTGCCCCTCCGTCACTGGAACCGACAGCACCGTGCCATCCGCGGGGGCGCTGACCTTCGTTTTGCGAAGCTTATCCTCCACCAGTTGCAAGCGGCGCTGCGCCTTCACGAGACCATTCTCTGCGATGGCAAATTCGGAGGAGAGATTGTCATAGACCTCACGCGAAATCAGGTTGCCCTCGAAGAGTTCCTTGCTCCGCGCGAAGTTCTTTTGCGTCTTCTGCATCGCGAGCTTCGCCCCTTCGATTTCGGTCAGCGCGGTTTCGCGTTCCGTGAGCAAATCGCGGTCATCAATCTCCACGAGCAGGTCGCCTTCCTTCACTACCTGGCCTGGATCGACGTGGAGCGCCTTCAGCTTGCCGCCCACTTCTCCCTTCACATCGAGCGGCGTCGTCGGCATCACGTCACCGCTGACCTCCAGACTGAAAGCGATATCGCGTCGCTCTGCGCGCGCGACCGTCGGAGGCTTTCCGCCCGGCGTCGCCTCGCCTTTGGTCGCCATCCACCTCGAGCCAAAAGTCGTCCACGCGCCGCCAAGGGCAGCAGCGAGCAGCAGGAAAACGATTAATTTCTTCATCGGGAAAGAAGGTGGAAAGCAGCGTCGGACCCGGCGCGCTCAGCACAAAGTGGTGCGAGAAATGGCACGTGTGCGTATCAAACCGGGTGCGACGGATAAACCGGCTCCGGCACGGATTCTTAGCGGGAATCGCAGCCGGGATCCCGGCTGCCAACGGACGGGCGAATGCTTCGGCACCCAAGCCGTCACGTTCCCGGTATAGCGCTGCCGTAGGAGCCGACGTGAGGAGGCTCACTTCTAAGTCCTCCATTCACCCCTGCCTCATTTCTTCGATTGGCACTTAGAGCCTGTCCGAAAAACCCTCTTCGTCTTCTTCCTCATCTTTATCTTCATCTCGGCGACACAGGGAAGAAGATGAAGATGAAGAAACAGACGAAGAGCAAGGCTCCCGGTTATTCGGACAGGCTCTTAGTCCAGCCGCTTCAGCACCGGCAAACGGTAGGTTTTCGCGAGCACCGCCTCGCTGGAAATAACCTGCGCAGCATCGAGATAGATGACGGTCGGATCACTGGTGAACTCTATCTTGTGCAGACCATGGACCGCCTTCTCCAGTGCGCCGGGCACATCTGTCAAGCTTTGCAGCGGGACATCGTTGATCTTTGCGACGACGAGATGACGGAGATCCTCATAGCCGATCGTCGCGTCGGAAGGCAGAACGCGATTGAGAAAGACGATCTTTTTCCGCTCGCCCGCCTTGAAGAGTTCCGTTTGCTGCCGATCCAGATAGACAAGTTCCTCCGGCGCCTTCTTTGCCCAATCCGCGCCCCACTCTTTCAAATACTGCCGAGAGAGTTCCTGAAGGATCAAGCCGCCGAGCACATAAAACTGCGGCGCGCGATCGATCACATACGGTTCACTCACATACTGATCGATCGGCCGATGAGTAAGCGTCACGGCTAGTTCCTTGGCTTCGCCATTGCGCGAGATCGCAAACTTCACCACATCGCCATGGTTATGCCGCGTCGCGAGCAAGTGACTTGCGGAGATGCGGCCATAAGTGGGGTCGTTGTAGTTGCCGTCCTGATCGATGGGGAACTCGCCGATGCGCAGCAGGATATCTCCGCGTTCAAGTCCCGCTTGGCCGGCCGGTCCATCCGCCAGCACTTCCGTGATATACACACCGCCTTGCGAGTTTTCCGGCAGCTTCATGTAGCGGCGAAACTGCGGATCGCGCGTGCCGGTATAGCTCATCGCCGCACGCGGAAAGCCTTCATACGGCGCGGTCGCTACATCTTTCAGAAAGTGCTCGAT
This sequence comes from uncultured Chthoniobacteraceae bacterium, assembly GCA_964235505.1. GTDB lineage: Bacteria > Verrucomicrobiota > Verrucomicrobiia > Chthoniobacterales > Chthoniobacteraceae > CAXSDZ01. The sequence goes on along the minus strand of CAXSDZ010000133.1, from coordinate 7,656 downwards.
CAGAGGCGCGGGCACGATCTCAACGTTATTTGCCTGCGCATCGTAACGCATGACGATGCCGACAAGCTTGTCGTCCTTGATCACCGGCATCGTGAATGAGCTATCCCGGAATTGAAGCGAAGCAGTGACGCGATAGACTAGAAACGGGAACTCATCGACGGGGTAACGCGAGACTTCAGCGGAAGTCATGGGGCCTTTCGTTACTAGCAGCCCGCCATTGCTTTCGATCTGCCAGACTGAAAGCAGGTCGCCCACGTTGGCGCTGCCTACTTCCAGCGGCTTGAATGGTTTCAGAAACTGGGCGTCGTCTGTTTTCAGCAGCGCGAGATTGGCTTCGTAATCCACTGCTTCCACCGCGGCAGGAGTGCGCTGCACGCCGTCGGCGGTTTCAAGCTCAAGATAGTTTGCATTGGCTACTAGCTCAGCCGTGGTCAGCACACGGCCGCCCGGCAGCACCGCGCCGATCGCCCGCCGCGTGATGGGCGCGCGTTTCCCCCAAGGACGGAAGAAATCGTGCGGCTGATTTGTCACGTTCACCCGCACGACGGAAAGCTGCTGCTGAGGAGGCTCGACTGTGACGGTCTGAGCGATGCCGGAAAGCGGCAGCACGGCGACCAGGAGAGGCAAAATTCGCAATCTGAATCTCGGAGCGTGAAACAAATTGGAAAGCCCATCCAGTGACCAAACAGGAATAGATACTCGCGAGCAGTTATCGAGTAAGAGCGAAAGGGTCATGCTTGGTGGGTTTCGGATTTCGAGATTCGGATTTCGGGTTTTCCTACGATGCAGGAGCTGCTTCCACATTTTGGTCTTCAAGCACGTTGTAGCGCTGCTTGATTCGTTCCCGCGAAGCCTCCACCGCTGCGCGCTCCAGCACGAGCGGACGTCCAACGCCGAGGAACTTGATCACGTAGAAGTCGCTCTTTGCCGCCAGCGCGTCCGCCATATCCTGCAGTGTGCGGATCTTCCGATCGTTGATCTCATCCACGATCCCTTCCTTGAAGTCAGAAAGATAGCTGTTGATTGGGTCCGGCAGGATGGAGCTTAGAATGATCAACTCTGGGTGGTCTTGATAAATCTCCTTGGTGACGAAGTTATCGAAGTAATAAGTGATCCGCGGGTTTTCAAAGCGGTTGGCAGTCACCAGATTGCGGGTGAGCGGTTGAAAAAGCAGCCCGCCAAAGAGCACATAGCTCGGCTGTGTATCATAGAGATTCGCCTGCATGGTGTAGGGAACTGCCCGGTCAAACTTGATCGTGAGTTCTGTCAGCTGTCCGCCGCGCAGCACAGAAAGCGACACCGTATCTCCCCGATACTTCCGCTCGGCTACTTCCGCCATCAGCACACGCTCGCCTTCGAGATCTACAAAACCATCGCTGGATACCTGGTGCCCGTCGATCGCCATGATCACGTCGCCTACCTTCACCACGCCGGCTGCAATGCCCGCCGAGGCCACACTGCTGACCACCACACCGCGGTCATCATCGGCAAGCCCGAGCGCTTTGCGCATCGCGGGATTCAGCGTGTTGAAGATGTTCACCGAAAGATCCATGTAGCGATCATAGCGTCCGTCTTCCACGTCCTGGAGAAAGTGCCGCACGACCGGCAGCGGGATCATGTAGCCGACATTCTGCGCCACGTCGCCGCTGAAGCCTTGAAACGCCACGCCGACGACCTTGCCCTCCTGCATCACCGGCCCGCCGGAGTTGCCGGGATTGATCGCCGCATCGATCTGGATCGTGAGGTGCGAATCCATGATCGAGTGCGAGTAAGTGCGGAAGTCCACGCGCGACACCACGCCGCGCGTGACGGAAAGCCGCTCTCCACCGATTGGGTAGCCATACACCGAGACCATCGATTCGATCTCGGGGATTCCACCCAGCGAAAGCGGCACAGTGCCGCGGAAGAAAGTCGCGTCTTTGACCTTCAGCACCGCAAGGTCGCAATCGTGCGCGATGTGCTCCACCTCGGCAATGTAGCGCTTCGGATCGTTCTCCTTTTCCAGGACCAGAAAGCGTGCATTGCTCACCACGTGTGCATTCGTCATCACGCGGTCCGCGCTGACAACCCAGCCCGTGCCCGTGCTGCCGCCGGTCTGCCCCGGCAGCCACGGGACGCGATAGTTTGCCTCCTGCGCAGTATTGGAAATGCGGACGAGGCTTTTGCGGATTTCCACAGCTTGGGCAAGTGCTGCGGAGGTGAAGACGAGGAGAGCGAGCGCGATTCGCGAGAGTGGGCAAACCATGGGCTCGCAACGTCCAACACCCGCGGCGGTTCTGCAATTCCATTCCGGCACTGCGAGTAATAAGGCGTGCTTGGGCGTCGGCGTGGCTCGGGGGTGCGGTGCTTGTGTCCGGCCATATTTTGCGCCGCTCCGCTGATCCTCCAAGCTCGACGCGGAATCGCGAAGTTGCTCCGTTCTTGATTACCCCATGAATACATCCTGCAAACTGCTGCCCTGCGCCTTGCCTCGCCGTCCCCTCGTTTCGTCCATCAGCGGGTTGCTTCGCGCCGGCGTCTTCGCGTTGTTGATCTCAGCCTCCTACGTTCTCGCCGCGACGACCGATGACGTCTATAAGCTTGGTCCAGATTCCGAGCCGCATGCCGGGGTGCCGCAGGGGAAGGTAAGCGAGTGGGCACAGTTGCCGAGCGAAGCTTATCCCGGGACGCTGCACGACTTCTGTGTCTATGTCCCCGCGCAATACGCCACTGCAAAGCCCGCCGCGCTGATGATCTTTCAGGATGGCCAAGCTTGGTTGCGGCCAACCGGCGACTACCGCACGACCTATGTGCTCGATAACTTGATTTACCGCCGCGAAATCCCGGTGACGATCGCGGTCTTCATCAATCCCGGACGCACGCCCGAACAGGCGCAAGCAAGCGCGAGTGACTGGGGCGACCGCGGCTCGAACCGTCCGCAGGAATACAACGCGCTCGATGACAAATACGCGAAGGTAATCACCGACGAGCTCCTGCCTGTGTTAGCCAAGCAATACAACATTTCCACTAGCCCGGATGATCGCGCGCTGGCGGGGGCCAGCTCCGGCGCCATCGCTGCTTGGACTGTCGCGTGGCATCAGCCGGATCAGTTTCGGAAGGTAGTCAGCACCATTGGGAGCTTTACCAATATCTGCGGCGGCCACGCTTGGCCCGACATGATCCGTGGCAGTGAGAAAAAGCCGATCCGCATCTTTCTTCAGGATGGCGTGAATGATAACCGCGGTCTCCGCGGACAAGGTGAAAGCGCCACCTACGCTCCCGATCGCGACTGGCACGCGCAAAACATCAAGATGGTCGCGGCGCTGGCAGAGAAAGGCTACGACGTGAACTGGACGTGAGGCATCGGCACGCACTCCAACAAGCAAGGCGGCGCCATCCTCCCCGACATGCTGCGCTGGCTTTGGCGCGACTACCCGCGCACGGACGACGCGCGCGACCTGAGCAACCGCACACTCTTCACGCCAGCCGACCCTGCGCCCGCCACCCCGGACGCGGCGGCTGCAAAGGCAAACCCGGTGCCCTGAAGTGGCGTGCGATCGTGTGCGCCGCACGGAGGGCGCAACGGCCAGCCGTCCATGAAAGACGAGACTCGGCGCCGGAATGGGATTAAGAGATGCACTCCCCTTATGCTTGCGTGCCTCTCGCTTTGCCTGCGTTCCGGTCTTGTGATCGCCGCCGTTGTCCTTTTTACCGCGTCCTCCGTGCCCGCGCGGGGCGAGGATGCGGTGGCGGCGGCGCACTTCCGCAGCGCGATCGAGCCGATCCTGGGGGACTACTGCTACGACTGCCATGCGGAGGGGGCGAAGAAGGGCAACGTCGTTTTCGATGAGTTCAAATCCGACGCCGCGCTGGTCGGCGGGCGCGACCTATGGCTGAGCGTGCTGAAGAACGTGCGCGCGGGGCTGATGCCGCCGAAACGAAAGCCGCAACCGACTGCGGACGAGCGCCGGCGGTTGGAGGAATGGATCAAATTTGAAGCGTTCGGAATCGATCCGAGCAGGCTCGATCCCGGTCGCGTGACGGTGCGCCGGCTGAACCGCGTGGAGTATCGCAACACGATCCGCGACCTGATGGGCATTGAGTTTCACAGCGAAGTCGAGTTCCCGCCGGATGACACGGGCTACGGCTTCGACACGATCGGCGATGTGCTCACCGTGTCGCCGATCCTGCTGGAAAAGTATCTCGCGGCGGCAAAGGCGATCGTCAGCGAAGCGGTGCCGACGATCTCGCGCGTGATGCCGGAAACGAAGATCGCGGGCATTCAGTTTCGCAGTGAAAATGCGGCGGAGAGCAGTGATGGCCGCAGCGGCAGCCGACGCGAAACCTTCCGCTCACTTTCCTATTACGAGCCGGCGAAACTGGCGGCTTCCTTTGAGGCTGCGCAGGCGGGCGAGTATCGGCTGGTGCTCGATCTCGCGGTGCGCGGGACTTTCGATTTCGATCCGGGAAAGTGCCGCGTCGTCTTCAAGATTGATGATCGCGAAGTGGTGCAGAAGGAGTTCGGCTGGCACGACTTCAAGACGTTCCAACTCGAGTTTTCTGAAGCGCTCGCGACGGGCGAGCACCGCTTCGGAGTCGAGTTGCAGCCGCTCACTCCGGTGGAGCAAAAGCTCAACTCGCTCGCGGTGCAGATCGTGTCGCTTTCCGTGCGCGGACCGATGGCCCACGAGCACTGGAGCCGCCCGCCGAACTACGATCGGTTCTTCACGCGCGACGATCCGCAGACGCCCGAAGCGCGGGGCGCGGACGCGCGCGACATCTTGCGAAGGTTCGCCACGAAGGCCTTTCGCCGACCCGTGGATGAGCGCACGGTTGAGCGGCTCGCGGCGCTGGCGGAGAGCATTTACACGCAGCCGGGCAAGACCTTCGAGGCCGGTATCGCGCACGCGCTCGTGGCGGTCATCGCGTCGCCGCGCTTTCTGTTTCGGCTGGAAGAAAGCGCGCCCGGCGCGGAGACGCAGCCGATCGCGGAAGTGGATGAATATTCACTCGCGTCGCGGCTCTCGTATTTCCTCTGGTCCACGATGCCGGACGACGAGCTGATCGGACTCGCGAGCCGCGGCGAGCTTCGCAAAAACCTCGGTGAGCAAATGCACCGGCTGCTCGCCGATCCGCGTTCCGAAAGCCTGGTGCGCAATTTCACCGGCCAATGGCTGCAAGCGCGCGATGTCGATGGCATTTCCATCAATGCCCGCGCGGTGCTCGCGCGCGACCGTGGCGATGAGCGGGAACAAGGGAAGCGCCGCGCGCGGTTTCAGGAGCTCAACGCCATTTCCGACGAACTACGCACGCCGGAGGAACGGGCGGAGGTGGAGGAGATTCGCGCCACTTTCCGCAAGCGCGGACGCGGCCCGCAGGTGGAGCTCGACCGCGACCTGCGCGAAGCGATGCAGCGCGAAACCGAGATGTGCTTCGCTCACCTCATCCGCGAAGATCGCAGCGTCACGGAGCTGATCGACAGCCCCTACACCTTCCTGAATGAGAAGCTCGCCGGCTTCTACGGCATCGCGGGCGTCGCTGGCTCGGAGATGCGCCGCGTTGATTTGCCGCCGGAAAGCCCGCGCGGCGGCGTGCTCACGCAAGGCACGGTGCTCGTCGTCACGTCGAATCCGGACCGCACTTCGCCGGTGAAGCGCGGGCTCTTCGTGCTGGAGAATTTCCTCGGCACCCCCGCTCCGCCGCCGCCGGCTACTCTGCCCGCACTGGAAGCCGCCGAGAAGGATTTCGGCGATCACGAGCCGACGCTGCGCGAGACGCTCGCGCTGCACCGCGAGGCGCCGCTGTGCGCCGGCTGCCACAATCGCATGGACCCAATCGGACTGGCGTTTGAGAGCTTCAACGCAATGGGGATGTTCCGCGAAACCGAGCGCAAGCAGCCGATCGAAACTGCGGGCGAGCTGACGACCGGCGAGAAGTTTCACGGCGTGCGCGAGTTGAAAGCGATCCTGGCGAAAGATCACCGCGTCGATTTCTACCGCTGCCTCACGGAAAAGCTGATGACCTACGCGCTCGGCCGCGGGCTGGAATACTACGACGTGGAAACTGTCGATGCGATCGTGCGCCGGCTGGAGGCGGAGAATGGCCGCATCTCGGCGCTGCTCACCGGCATCATCGAATCCGCGCCTTTTCAAAAGCAGCGCACCGCCGCGACGGAGATTTCTGCGGCGTCCGAAGCGCCACTTTCGCCAGAACCCACCAGCCAACTCTCGATCCCATGAACACGAATCCAATGCTCCCTCGCCCCATCGCTGCCGAACGCGCCGCCAGCTTCAGCCGGCGACACTTCTTGCGCGGCCTCGGCGCATGTTTTGCGCTGCCCGCGTTGGAGTCGCTGCGGCCGGTGCAAGCTGCTGCGGCGGCGGCGAGTGCCGCGCTGGCTGCGCCGGTGCGAATGGCGTTTCTCTACGTGCCGAATGGGACGATCCCCGGAGCCTGGTGGCCGGGCGGCGAAGCGGGCCGGGACTTCACGCTGCCGCGCACGCTGCAGCCGCTGGAAAAGGTGCGGCATCAACTGCAAGTCCTCTCCGGTTTGGACGATGTGAACGCCGACCCCGGCGCGGATGGCGCGGGCGATCACGCGCGGGCGGGCGGCACATTTCTGACCGGCGTGCGGATCAAGAAAACGTCCGGCTCGGATATCTACGCGGGCACTTCCATCGACCAGGTCGTGGCCCAGCAGATCGGGCATCTCACGCGGTTTCCTTCGCTGGAGCTGACGTGCGACAACGTGCGGAAGGCCGGCAACTGCGACTCCGGCTACTCGTGCGCTTACGAATACAATCTTGCGTGGAAATCGCCGACGCAGCCGCTGTCGCCGGAGCCGAATCCGCGCCTCGTTTTTGAGCGCCTCTTCGGCACCGGCGCGCCCGCCGAGCGCGGCGCAAATCTCAAGCGCCGGCAGGCGGAGCAGCAGTCAATTCTGGACTTCGTCATGGACGATGCGGCGACCGTGCAACGCAAGCTCGGCGGCCGCGACCGGCAAAAGCTGGACCAGTATCTAACGAGCGTCCGCGAAATCGAGCAGCGCATCGAGCGCACCGAGCGGATGCCGGTCGCGGACCCCGGCGTCGATGCGCCCGCCGGCATTCCCGCGAGCTACGACGAGCACATCGCGCTTATGTTCGACATGCTGCTGCTCGCCTTTCAGACCGACTCCACGCGCGTCGCCACGATGCTGCTCGCGGGCGAAGGGAGCAACCGCACCTTTACCGAAATCGGACTTTCCGAAGGCCACCACAACCTGACGCATCACAGCGGAAAATCCGACATGATCGCGAAGGTGCAGGAGATCGACCTTTGGTATGTGAAGCAGCTCGCGAAGTTCCTCGAAAAGATGGAGACCACGATCGACTCCGACGGCCAGTCGCTGCTGCACAATTCCATGATCGTGTATGGCTCCGGCAATGCCGACGGCAACCGCCACACGCACCGGAATCTCCCGATCCTCATGGCGGGCGCGGGCGGCGGCGGCTTCAAACCGGGAAGCTACGTGAAGCTCCCGCCCACGCCGCTCACGAATCTTTTCCTGACCATGAGCGACCGCATGGGCGTGCCCTCGCTGGAAAAGCACGGCGATTCCACTGGTCGGCTCGATGTGATCTGACATGCGCCGACATCCACGCCGGGGAGCTTCCGTGCACTGCGCCGCGGCATTGT
>CAXSDZ010000132.1:1311-12839 GCA_964235505.1 uncultured Chthoniobacteraceae bacterium | reverse complement strand
CGGCTTTCTGGCAGCGTTGATCGCGCTCATGATCTTCGCGTCGAGTGGGCAAAACGTCCGCCGCATGCAGGCGGGCTTCCTCGGAATGATCTCGCCGTTCTTGAAAGCCGGCTCATCCGTGGAGCGGAAAATCACCGCCGTGCGCGAGGGACTGGAAACGCTCCAGCAGCTCGAAACCGAAGTGAAGCGCCTCCGCGTTTCCAACAAAGAGCTGAGCGCCACGAACCAGACCTTGCGCGGCTTGGAGGCGGAAAACAACCGCCTGCGCAATGCGCTCGGCTACCGTGAGCGGGCGGTTTTTCAGCTCATGCCCGCCCAGATCATCGCGCGCGACGCCTCGACCTGGTATAGCACCGTCACAATCGACCGCGGCTCGCTGGAGCTGCTGGAGCCAGACATGCCGGTGCTCACGGAGGAAGGGCTCGTCGGAAAAACGACGACTACTGCGGAGCACTCATCGGTCGTGGTGCTGATGTCGGATGAAACGTGCAAGGTAGCGGCAACCGTGGAGGGGACGAAAGAACAGGGGATCGTGCATGGAGAGCGGACTTCCAGCGGATCGATGCCCGTGATCGGCCTCAGCTACTTGTCGAAGCAAGCCAACCTGCAGCCGGGGCAAAAGGTCTTCACTTCCGGCGTTGGCGGAGTCTTTCCGCCGGGAGTTTTCGTCGGCGTGATCAAGGAATTCAAAGTCCGGGAACTCGATGGTTATGCCACGATCGTCCCGGCGGTGGACCTCACGACGCTGCAGGATGTGTTTGCGGTCGTGAGCGAAACGAAATGAAGGGATTCCGGGATTCGCTCGCAGCACGCGCCTCCGCCGGGTTGGGTGTGCAGTCGCAAGAGCATAGCGTCTGTGCGGTGGGCGCTCATCGCAGGGCAGAAGAAATCCGGGAATCCCGAAATCCGGGAGTCCCAAAATCCCGGAATCTCGCATGATCCGCTTTTTCCTGAGTCTTCTCATCGCGATGCTGCTGGCGGTCGTCCTCCAGCACCATCTGCCGCCGATTCCGACCATCCAGGCGCGGGTGTTTCTCATGCCGATCATCATGCTTTACGGAGCCGTGGCGCTGCCGGCCTGGGGCATGCTTGCCCTCGCCTTTGCGGGCGGGCTCATGTGGGATCTGCTCCACACGCAGATTGTGGATGGGAACGCCGAGATCGGGCTCGGCTGGTCGATCGTGCTCTACGCCGCGCTTTGCGCGATCATGAGCGGACTGCGCCCGTTGTTTCAGCGCGGGCGCTGGGAGATCCATTGCCTCCTTTGCGGCGTGTTGGTTTCCACCATCGCCCTCGCCGAATACCTGATGCTCAGCATCCGTCGGCAGCCCGTGCAGTTTGTGCTCACGGAGGATGTCTGGTGGCGCATCGGCGGCGCAGGTCTGACCGCCATGTTTCTGGCGCCCTTTGTGTTCTTCGGCTTGAACTACGTCGCCTATCTCATCGGCTACGATTTGCAGCCGGATCGCAAGCCGCAGCGTTGAGCCTTCTCGAAATGAGACTGCGCCGAGAAAACGAGTGGAGCGAAGCGCCCGAAGCGTGGAACGTGGGCGCGGCGAAAGCAATCGGACACTCCGCGCTCCACGCCTCACGCTCCACAGTCTTGTTTTCGCCTTTCATCTTCTGCTCACGCCCATGATCCGCCGCCGAATTGCCCGCCCGAGCCCCGCGCTGCGGCTCTACTTCCTCGCTACGATCATGCTGCTCGCGCTCGGCGTCATCGCTGGCAAGCTCTGGTGGGAGCAGGTCGCGCGCGGCAAAGTCTGGGCGCAGAAGATCGCGAGCCGCTCGGAAGTCACCGTCCGCATCCCGTCGGTGCGCGGAGAAATCCGTGATCGCAATGGCATCGCGCTCGTGGGGAATCGCCCGTCGTTCGAGGTGGATTTTTATCTCCCGGACATGGTGCGCAACTACAAAAAGCAGAACGGCGGGAAGGTGCCGCTGAACCACTACACCGCACCGGTGCGGCAGATGCTGAAGGAGAAAAAGGAGGCCGACATCGTGCAGATCGTGAACACGAGCATCGTGCCGCGCCTGCAGGATCTCGACCTCGCGAAGGACTACAACGCTGACCGGCTGCTGCGCCACTACCGCAACGACACCGAGGTGCCCTTTACCTATCTCGAAGACATCGACTTCAAGACCGTCGCGCGGTTTTCCGAGCACAACGTCGGGCTCCCGGGTGTGGACATCACGCCTCGACCGGTGAGGCAATACATCTACGGTGCGCTCGCGGGACACTTGCTCGGCTACGTCGGCGCTCCGGGCGACATCGATAAGCTGCCGGACGTGGGGGACTACACGTTTTACCAGCCGGACGTGGAGGGGAAGTCCGATGTGGAGAAGTATCTCGACAAGTATATCCGCGGCACGCCTGGCGTGCGCGTGATGAGCCGCAACGTGAAAGGAATGATCGAAGGGGAAGCGCGCCGCACCGCGCCGAAGCAAGGCGACAACGTCTATCTCACCATCGACGCCCGCATCCAATACATCGCGGAGCGAGCGCTGCGCGATGCAAAGATCGGGCGCGGTGCGGCTGTCGTCGTGAACCCGAACAACGGCGACATCCTCGCGATGGCTTCGGTCCCGAGCTACGACCCGAACACCTTCATCCCGAGCATCGCCGCGGATGATTGGAAGAAGCTGAACGACGACGACACGAATCCGCTGATCAACCGCGCGATCGAAAGCTACGCGCCGGGTTCCACCTACAAAACGGTTTCCGGCTTGGCTGGACTGCGCAAAGGATTGAAAGCGACGCAGACCTTTAACTGCTCCGGCGGCGTCACTTACGGATCAAAGTTCATGGGCTGCTGGGTCATCCAAAAGCACATGGCGCCGCACGGAAACCTCACCCTTTCCGATGCGCTCAAGCACTCGTGCAACGCGTTCTTTTACCAATGGGGAAATGCCGCCGGCATCGATCAGATCGTGGAAACTGGCAAGGCGCTTGGCCTCGGCCAAAGGACTGGCGTGCCGCTCACCGGCGAGGAGTCGGGCATTCTCCCCGGGCCGGATTGGCTGAAAACCGTGGCACCCGATGAGCGCTGGTCTAACGGCTACACCGCGAACGTTTCCATCGGCCAGGGAGCCGTGCTCGCCACACCACTCCAGATGGCTATGGTCGTTTCCACCATCGCCAACCGGGGCATTTCGTTTGAGCCGCGGCTTATTTCGCGAGTGCTGGATCAGGAAGGCCACGACGTGGTCGATCCGGACAAGGCCGGTTTGCCGAATCCCGATGACCGCCTAGTCGCACCGCAAAAGCCGCGGGTCCGCGCGAATTTACGAGAGGCAGGCATCACCGAGGACCAGATCGAGATGATCCGCCGCGGCATGTGGAAAGTCGTCAACGAGACCGGTGGCACTGGAAAACGGGCGCAGGTCAAAGGGGTGCAGGTCGCCGGCAAAACAGGCACTGCGCAGAACTGGCGTGAAGTGAATGGCGTCAAGACCCCGGACAATCACACGTGGTTCATCTCCTTTGCGCCGTATGACACGCCGAAGTATTCCGTCGTGATCTTCGTGCAAGGTGGCAAATCCGGTGGCGGCGTTTCCGCGCCGATCGCCCAGCGCATCCTTGAGCAAAGCCTCGCGCTGGAGAATGGATTCGACCCCGGCCTTGCCTGGCTAGAGCCCGCGGCTGGCAGCTTCGCGCAGATCGAGCAGGTCGATTATAAAGCGGAGGCGCTTCCCACGGGTGTCAACGCCGCCGACGCGCATCCGGCGGAGGGCCATCCTGATCAGGAAACAGCCGAGCACACCGAATCCGTCCCGAAAAAGGAGCGCAAGAAGAGCGCGCAAAGTGACGGCGGCCGGCCGGACATCCGCCCGGAAGCGGATGCGCGCGGACGTGTGGCGCCTCGCGCGGAAGCCGTGCGGCCTCCGCCGGTCGATCGGCGCTCGTTGTTTCAGCGCTTCTTCAGCCCGCGCCGCGATCCCGCGCCGCCTCCGCGCGCCGCGCCTCCCGGTCGTGGTGGACGGTGAGCCGATCGCCCGTCTGGACGGTTCTCGAGCGCTCGGCCTCTCCATCCGCGCTTTTGCTGCGCCCGTTTCCGCTGCGCCGCCTACCTGTGTATGCTCACACGGCACCGCTGGAATCAGTGCCGTTTCGCGACACCACTCGCATTCAGGCTTGGGATTTCTGCATCTTTTCGTCATTCGTCATTCGAGCTTCGTCAATTCCGCCCTCCCCCGCGGCTGAGCGGCGCTCGCCATTTCTCATCTCCCAGTGCTTTCCAAACTTTACCCGAAACTTCTTTCCATGACCGAACGCGTCAAACGCCTCATCGGTCTGGCTCCGCGCCAGACTGGCAACAAACTTGTCATCACCTCTGAAAAGCTGGAGCGCCGCGTGGCGTTGCTCGAAAACGGCGTGCTCGAGGAATACTCCATCGAGCGCGAGACCGACCGCAACATCGTCGGCTCCATCTACAAAGGCCGCGTGCGAAACATCGAGCACGGCTTGAAAGCGATGTTCGTCGATATCGGTTTCGAGAAAAATGCCTTCCTCCATTTCTGGGACGCGCTGCCGGCGGCGCTCGATTCTGGCATCGAGCAGGTCGAGCGCAGCGGCGGCAAGAAGCAGGAAAAGCGGATCACCGCGAAGGACATTCCGAGCATTTATCCCGTGGGCAGCGAAGTGCTCGTGCAGGTCACCAAAGGTCCTATCTCCACCAAAGGTCCGCGCATCACCACGAACATCTCGCTCGCAGGGCGATATCTCGTGCTGATGCCGTATTCCGACCAGAGCGGCATTTCGCGCAAGATCGACTCGCCGAAAGAGCGCGAGCGCCTGCGCAAAATCCTCAAGGAACTCGACATCCCGGAAGGAATGGGCGTCATCATCCGCACCGTCGGAGAAGGCCAGCGCGCGCGCTATTTCGTGCGCGATCTCGGGCTGCTCATGGAGCAGTGGGGCAAGATCGAGACGGCGATGAAGGCGAAAGGCTCGCCGGTCTGCGTCTTCCAGGAGCCGGGGCTGATCGAGCGCACGGTGCGCGATTTTCTCACCGACGAAATCGATGAAGTCGTGTGCGACGACGAGCACGCGGTGAAGCAAATGGGCGAGCTGGTCGGCCAGATTTCGCGCCGCGCGCAGAGCCGCATCCAGCACTACACCGGCACGCAGCCGCTCTTCGAGGCCTACAATGTGCAGAAGCAGATCGACGATGCCTTCCATCGCCAAGTCTGGCTGCCGTGCGGCGGCTACATCGTCATCGATGAGACCGAGGCGCTCATCGCCATCGACGTGAACACCGGGAGCAACAAGGGGGCGAAGGACGTGGAGAAAACCATCCTCCAGACGAACCTCGAAGCGGTCGATGAAATGGCGCGCCAGATGCGCCTGCGCAACATCGGCGGCCTGATCATCGGCGACTTCATCGACATGAAATCGCGCAAGGATCAGCAGACCGTCTATCAGCGGATGAAAGACCGGCTGAAGCGCGACAAAGCGAAGACGCACGTGCTGCCGATCACGCCGCTCGGCCTCATGGAAATGACGCGCCAGCGCGCGAGCGAATCCATCGCGGGCGCGGTTTATGAGCCGTGCCCGTATTGCAATGGCCGCGGTCGCGTGAAGAGCTCCATGACCATGAGCGTCGAGCTCCAGCGCTACCTGCACCAGACGCTGCGCCGTTACCCGGAAGTGCATGAGCTGAAAGTGATCGTGAACCCGCACGTGCTCCAGCGCCTGCGCAGCGAAGACGAAGAGCTGCTGATCGAGATCGAGCGCAAATACGCGGGCCGCCTCACGTTCCGCGGCGACCCGGCGTATCATCACGAAAAGTTCACCGTGCTCGACTCGCAGACGAACCAAGAACTGAAGCCGTAGCGCGCGCCTTGGCCCGCCACGCGCGGCATGCTATCTCACCGGAAAAAGATGGACGCCATTCTTCAGCCGATCCTCGAGTCGCCTTCATTCCCGGAATACTGCGCGGAGCTGAACGGGGCTTTGAAAGCGGAGCGCGAACGCCGGCATCGCTTCCGCGAGGAGCTGGATGAGACGGTTAAAGCAGAGTTCATCAACGGAGAGGTGTTTGTGCATTCGCCCAACCAAGCCCGCCACGTCCGCGTTCGGAAATTCATCGCCAGCCTGCTCGATGCTCATGTCCGAAAGCGCAGGCTTGGCGAAGTCTTTGACGAAAAAGCGCTCGTCGAGTTTCCCCGCAACGACTACGAGCCGGACGTCATCTTCTTCCGCTCCGAGAAGGCTGCGCAGATCGTGGGCGATACGTTCTTCTTTCCCATCCCGGACCTGATCGTCGAAGTGCTTTCGCCTTCCACGGAAAAGAACGACCGCAAAATCAAGTTCCAGGATTACGCCCGGCACGGCGTGGAGGAATACTGGATCGTCGAACCCAAGCGCTGCACGATCGAGCAATACCTGCTGGAAGGCGCGCGCTATCCCAGCGCGTTGCCGCGCCGCGAAGGCATGCTGCAAAGTCACGCCATTGCCGGATTCTCCGTGCCGATCACTTCGCTCTTTGACGAAGCGGAAAATGCGGATGCTGTAATGAAGCTCTGGACAGGAACTGCGTGAGTTTGGTCGCGCAGCGTGTTGCACGATTGTCACACGCTCCCACTTGCTGGCCATCGCCGCCACCTTACAGTCCGCGCTGCACCTTTCGCATGACTCCCAAAGCCGCGGTCCAACGCATCCTCGTCGCCGAAGACGAGCCTGACGTGCTCAACCTCATTGCGCTGAACCTGAAAGCGGCGGGCTTCACCGTGGTCCAGGCGGGAGACGGCGCGGCTGCGCTGCGGCAGGCGCGCGACACGCTGCCGGCGCTGATCATCCTCGACCTCATGCTCCCAGAGATGAGCGGCCTGGAAGTCTGCAAGGCGCTCAAGAAGGAACCGCAAACCGCCGCGATTCCGATCGTGATGCTCACCGCGAAAGCCGAGGAAGTGGACCGCATCGTCGGGCTCGAACTTGGCGCGGACGACTACATCACCAAGCCGTTCAGCCCTCGGGAACTCGTGCTGCGCGTGAAGTCCGTCCTGCGCCGGATCAGCGCGGCCGGCGAGCCCAGTGACCTGCTGGCGCTGGGCGAGATCCAGATCGACCGCGCGCGGCATGAAGTGCTCGTGAAAGGCAAATCGATCGAATTCACCGCGACCGAGTTCAAGCTCCTCGCGCTGCTCATCGAGCGCCGCGGCCGCGTGCAGGGCCGCGACACGCTGCTGAACGACGTCTGGGGTTACGAGAGCATCATCGACACACGCACGGTGGACACGCACATCCGCCGCCTGCGCGAAAAGCTCGGCAAAGCCGCGGACTGCATCGAGACGATCCGCGGATTCGGCTATCGGATCATCGAGCCGTGAAAGACCGAAAACCCGGTCTCCGAGTTTCCGTGACCCCCGCCGAATCCGGAGGGCGCGAAACGGGAGACGAAGGGATGCGGGCGCCGCAGGCGGCCTTTGTCGTTCGAGTCCTCTGATGCTCAGAATCCGAGCTTCGGATTTCGCATTTCTCACCTGTGTCCCCCTGGCTCTCATTCCTTCTCTTTACCAGTCCGGTCGCGCTCCTCTGGTGGATATCGCACCGCCGCGCGCTGCGTCATTGGTGGCGGCTCGAGGAAGTGCTCGATGCGCTCGGCGACGGCCGCGAGCCGGTCAGCTACGTCTTTTACAAGGGCGGACGCTTTTCCGGCCTCACCGATCGCCTGGAGCGCGTGACCCGCGAGCAGGAGCGGCTGCGGCGGCTCGCCGACGACGAGCGGTTCAACCTGCGCGCCATCCTGGCCAGCATGGAGGAGGGTGTCATGGTGGTGAACTCGCAGCATGTGCTGCGGCTCGTGAACCTTTCTTTCCTCGCGCTCTTCGGTCTGCGCGGCTCGCCGCTCGGCCAGTCGGTCGCGCGCACGCTTCACCACGCGGAATTCGAGCAACTCGTGAATGAAGTGCTGCGCACCCATGAGCCGCAGTCGCTCGAGGTAAGCATCAACGGAACTCAACCCTCGCGCAGTCTGGCCGTCCATGGCGTGCCGCTGCGCGACAGCCGCGGCGAGCAGGGCGTGCTCGTCATTTTTCGCGACGTGTCGCGGCTCCGGTTGCTGGAGGAAGTGCGGCGCGAATTTGTCGCCAACGTTTCCCACGAGCTGCGCACCCCGCTTTCCATCTTTCACGGCTACGTGGAAACGCTGCTCGAAACCCCGGACCTCCCGCGCGAAGACGTGCTCAATGTCCTCGGCATCCTGCAAAAGCATTCGCTGCGGCTGAATGCGCTGGTCGAAGACCTGCTCATCCTCGCCCGGCTCGAGTCGCGCCACGAGCGGATGGTGCGCGAGCCCGTGGAAGCAGAGGAACTGCTGCGCTCCACCGCGACGGATTGGGCCGGCAAGGCGAAGACAAAACAGGTCGCCATCGAGCTCGATCTCGGACCGGACCTGCCGCCGCTCGTCGCGGACCGCTTCCGGCTGGAGCAGGTCTTCACCAACCTCCTCGCCAACGCCATGAAATACACGCCCGCCGGCGGTCGCATCGCGCTGCGTGCGGCGCGGGTCGGCGATGCGCTGGAAATCTCGGTCACCGACAGCGGCGCGGGCATTGCCGCCGAGGATTTGCCGCACATTTTCGAGCGCTTTTATCGCGCGGATAAAGCGCGCAGCCGGGAGCAGGGCGGCACGGGACTGGGGCTCTCCATCGTGAAGCACATCGTGCAGGCGCACGGCGGCACCGTGCGTGCCGAGAGCACCTACGGGAGCGGCACGGCGATCGTGTTGCAGTTCCCACTGGAAGCGCCAGCAACGCATGAGGCCGAGGCGCTGGACCACGCCACTGCTGCTGGCGACGATGCTGAGATTTCGCGTGCTTCGTAGCGAGGCTTGCGCTTTCCCAAGATGGAACGCCGCAGGCGTGGGGCTGAACTTCAAACATCAAACGTTCAACTTCCAACGTCCAAGGGAAGGCAACGTCTCCGATGCCGCTTCGTTGAGCGTTCGACGTTCGACGTTCGATACTCAGCCCGCTGTAGGCGTCGCCGCCTGCCAGGCTAGGCTTGTTCTGCGACCAGCCTCTACTGGCCCGCGCGTTGAAACAGCTCCTCCAGCGCGACCTGCTTTTCGCGCTCGGCGGCGTATTGCGCGGCGATCTTTTGCTGCGGGCGAATCGCTCGCCCCAGCTTCAATTCCGCCACCCGCAGTCCCAGCTTCTCACACGCAAACACCGCTGCACCCCGCAGCGATGCCTCCGGCTCGGGACTCGCGTAGATCGGCTGCCCGAGCACATTCGCGAGCCGCTGCAGCGCCACGCGCGACTTCTGGATTCCACCCGACACGATGAACTTCGGGATCTCCGCGGCATCCGCCAGCAGCAGCTCCGCGATCCGTGCAATGCGGTGATAGCTCGCCTCGGTCGTGGCTTGGAGAAGGTCCAGCGCCGTCGTGTGCTGCGTCAGTCCGGTGACGACGCCCGGCTGATCTTCGTTCCAGGTGGGAGCGCGCTCCGCCGTCCAAAATGGCAGCACACAAAGCCCGTGCCTCGGCGTTGGTCTCTCCGAGAGCTGCGCTTCCAGGGCCGCGGCATCGTCCTCCAGTCGCAGCTCGCGCAGACACCACGCGCGCAGGTTCCCGGCGTTGCTCACCGCGCCGCCGACGAGGAAACGCTCCGCATCCACGCGGTAGCAGAAAAGCCCGAATGGCGCGCGCGCTTCCTCCCGCCCGGCACGCATCACCCGGAGCGCTGCGCTGGTTCCCACGTTGATCGCCGCCAGGCCGGGCCGCGTCGCGCCCGATCCGAGATTGCTCGCCGCGCCATCGCCGATTCCGGGAAACCACGGCACTCCACGCAGCTCGGGAAACTCCTGCGCGAGCGGGCCAGCGACCTCTGCAGGCGCGTCGCTCACACTTCCCAGCGCCTCGGGCTCCACGCCGCAGCGACGCAGCATTGCAGGATCCCACGCCAGCTCCGCCGGCTGGAAAAGCCCGGTCCCAGTCGCCATCCCGATCGCGCAATTTGCGCTGCCGGCGAGCCGGAGCTGGAGCCATTCGGCGGGTGAAAGCCAGCGCCGCACTGTCCCGAAAAGCCGCGGCTGCTTGCGTTGCAGCCAGACCAGCTTCGCCGGCCAGAACGACGCGCGCACCATGCAACCCGTGCGCGCATGCACCGCCGCCTCGCCCAATTCCTCGCGAAGCCGCGCGGCGTCATCGCGACAGCGCGCATCTGCCCAGGTGAGGACGCGCGTGAGCGGTTTGCCGTGCGCGTCGGTGCCGAGAAAGGAATGCCAAAAGCACGACACACCGATGCCTGCGATCGTTTCCCGCAAACCCTGCAAAACTGTGGCTTCCAGAGCCGCGGGCTCCAGCTCCGCGCCGCCGTCTGCCGTCGTGAGCAGCGGATAGGTGTTCTGCGCCGTCGTCCCTGCGAAGCGGTTTCCGCGCGAGTCGAAAAGCGCGGTGCGCGTGGAGGAAGTGCCGAGATCGAGCGCGAGGAGAAGAGCGGAATCGGAAGACATGGGCGTCGGTGGCGCGCCGATGAGAGCGAGCACCGGGCGAGCGACGCAATGGAATAAAGCGGTCGTGCTCCGCCAGCGGGCGCCACGCGCGGCGCACTGCCGCTGGAGCGCTCACTCGATTCGCCAACCCGGAATTTTCGCCCCGCGTTCGTCTCTCGCGATCCGTGCGTAGCGTTTCGCCAGCTTCGGGCTCGGGTGCCGCGGATCCCACGCGAGCGGCGCCGGAAGCAACGCGGCGAGCATGGCGCACTGATCCCGCGTGAGCGCCCGGGCTGGCGTGCCGAAGTGCGAGCGCGCGGCTGCACCGATGCCATACACGCCATCACCCATTTCGATCACGTTCACATAAAGCTCCAGAATCCGGCGCTTCGGAAGCAGCGCCTCCATCCACCACGTGTAATAAGCCTCCAGCCCTTTGCGCAGCCACGAGCGACCTTGCCACAGAAAGAGCGAGCGCGCGCACTGCTGCGTGATCGTGGATGCGCCGCGCGCCGGCTTCCCTTCGCGCTCTGCACGACGCTGCGCGGCGGCGATCTCGTGCCAGTCAAATCCGTGGTGGAGAAAAAACCGCTGGTCTTCCGCCACGAGCACGGAGCGGGTGAAATCGTGCGGCACACTGGGCAGCGGCAGCCACTCGAAGTGCCGCCCCGGATCGGGCTTTCCACCGCGCCGCGCTTCTGCCTGGCGCCCCAGCATCAGCGGTGTGAGTGGCGGATCGACCCAGCGCACGCAGCCGCTTTGTATCGCGGGGAAAAGCGCGAGCGCCACCGCGACAATCGCGATCCAGCGCCAGCGCAACCGCCGTGATCCCGAGGCTTTGCCGGTCGTCCGCGGTCGTGGCGGTTTCTTTGCGCCTGCCCTTGTTCGCGGTGCTGTTTTCCCCAGCTTGCTGCCTGCGAGTTCATCGCCTCGCGAGCGCTCCGTTGTTGCTTCTTCAGCGCGCCCTTTGCGCCGGCGCCCGGCCTTGCGGTTCACAGGCAGCAGCGCGTTTTCACGCTGTCCTCACCTGTGGCGGTGGAATCGACACCGGGCGAATGCGCGGCAGCAGGATGCCGCTGTCCGGCTC
>CAXSDZ010000132.1:0-1301 GCA_964235505.1 uncultured Chthoniobacteraceae bacterium | reverse complement strand
CGAGGACCGCCTGGCGGTGCGCGGAGCCGAACCAGTCCCTCGCCTCGAGCGCCTCGTTGAGGATGCGCTGGAGCTGCGGGGCGGAGTGCGCGACGATGCGCTGCGCGGTCACGACTTCGGCTTCCTGCACATCGATCACTTTCTCTTCCCGCGCGGCCCGGCGGCCTCTGCCGGCCGGTTTCGGCGGGGCGGGCTCTGGCCGCGTCGTCTCCATCACCTCCAGCGGCTCCAGACGCGCGGGCGCTGCCGGCGGCGCGGAGGAGGCAGGCGTCACGTCGTCCAAGAGCTGCCGGTGCTGGTCGAAAAACTGCGACAAGCGCGCGCGGAAATCATCCCGCTGGCGCAACGCCGCATCGCGTTCCCGGCGCAGGCGCCCGAGCTCGCGCTCCGTGCGCGCCTGGAGCTCGGCTTCCGCCTTTGTGAGCTCCGCCTGCCTGCGCTCCAGGCCTGCGATCTGCGTCTGCGCGGCAGCACGGTCGCGCTCGACCGCGGCGCGCGCATCGTCGCGCTCACGCGAAACGGCGCGCAGCTCACCGCTGAAAGTTGCCGCGTCCGCTTTGTGGGATTCCTGCTCCTCGCTCCACGCTCGGGAAAGCCGGTGCGTCTCGCTCGCGAGCGCATCCCGTTCGGCTTCCAAAGCGCGGCGTTGCCGACCGCTTTCCGTCGCTGCGGCGGCGAGACGGCCCGCGAGCGCGGCGCTTTCGTCGCGCGCTTGATCGCGTTGCGTTTCCAGCTCCCGGACCGCGCCGGAAAGACGCTGCTCGATCTCTGCGAGGCGCGCGCGAGAGTCATCGCGATCGGTCGTGATCGCCGCTACTTCCTGGCGCTGCCGGGTGAGCTGCCCGAGCTGGGTGTCCCGCTCCGCGGAAAGTGCGGCGAGTGCTTCGCGCGCCTGCCGCTGCTCGGTGGCGAGCGCCTCCTGGGCGCGGTCGCGATCCGCGGCGAGTTCGGCGAGCTGGCGATCACGCTCGGCGATCAGCCCGGCGACGGCGATCTCGTTGTCGGCGATCAGCGCATCTTTTTCCGCTGCCGCTGCGGCGAGCGCGTGCTGGTGCGCGGTCGCGAGTTCCGCATTGCGCCGCTCCTGCTCCGCCGCGAGGTGAGCCTGCGCGTCGTCGCGCTCGCGCAGGGCCGCCGCATGATCCGCCGCCAGCGCCGCGAGGGCGCGCTGCTGCTCGGCGGCGGCATCGGCGAGCTGGCGATCACGCTCAGCGCTGAGCGCGGCGAAAGCTTCCTGCTTCAGCGGGAGCACCCGGGCCGCTCGATCCTTCTCGGAAAGAGCGTCTGCTGTGCTCCGGTCG
>CAXSDZ010000131.1:370-12862 GCA_964235505.1 uncultured Chthoniobacteraceae bacterium | reverse complement strand
TCTTTGCCATCTTCAAAAGGTGACGAGACAGGGCAATTCCGGGTCGGCGTCGAAGTCCGCCGCGGCGATGTGTGCCATGTCGTTTAGGTCTTTCACCGGCTCCCCATCCGCGCGGTGCAGCCCCGCCAAATCAAACGTGGTGGCAACCGCGCCGGCTTCGGCGAGCTGGCTTTCCCACCGCGCAGCGGCGCTCAGTCCGCGCCGCTCCCCTGTCTCTGCGTCGGGCGTGTCCACATGGGCAAAGATGCGCACGCGCTTGCCGTTGAAGAGCGGCAGCGCATCGTCCGGCAGCCGGTGCCCAGCGCCGAGCATCCCGACCGGCGCGCAGCGGCCGGCCGCGCCCTCCGCAGCGATGAAGTGACACGCGGAAAGGAAGTCCGGCCCGCCTTCCACCAAGGCTATGCAGGGAAAGGCCGCGGCCTCGATAATGCCGAGCGGCCACGCACCGCGGCTGCCCGTGCAAGTGCGGGCCTTGTAGGTGCCGCCGTCTGCCTTCTCGAAAGGTTTCCCGTCGATTCTGCGAAGCTGGCACACCCATCGCGCGGAATCGGTCAAAGCCCAGCACACGGAACCGCTTCGGCGAGTCACCCACAGAAAGCCACGCTGCACAGCCAGCGAAAGCCCCTCGACGCTCACACCGCGCACTTGGGCAATCTGCCGCAGATGCGCAGGCGCCGGCTTCGCGAGGCTCGGCATGTCGGGCTTGTTGCGAGGCGGCTCTACTGGCGGTCGCTTGCGCGGGCGGAACACTGGCACGTCGCGATTCACTTCTCCCGGCTTCACTCCCGCCAATTCGATGAACAGGCGGCACGCGGCATCCATCGCCAGCTCCTCCACTCGCGCGAGCAGCGCGGGCGCGTCGAGCGTTTCCCCGCTCGCGAAATCCTTGAAAAGCCGAGCATCGGAAAAGACGCTCCCTGACTGGTTCTTGTCGGGCCGGTAAGGACAGCGGCACATCTTCGCGGGCGTCCACTCCCACCCCCGCAGGCGCGCCAGCTCAGGAATGCCCAGGCGCTCTTTGGCAAGGTCGAGCGGCGTCATTCGCGGTGCGGCTCCTTCCCCCTCGCGAACGGGCTCCAGTCGAGCGTGAGAAGGCGCGAGGGAAGCGGCGCAGTCAGCTCCAGATGCGCCGCAAATTCGGGCCGCTTGATCCGCAGGGCGACGACGTAGAAAGCCGCGAGGTCGTTGTTGATCGCCAGCCCCTTGAACGATCCGCGAGCCCATCCCGCCAGCGTGATGCCACCCACGGGCAGCGGCCAGCCGCGCTTGATCGCTTGCGCTGCGAGGCTTTCAAAGGCTGGCACAATCCGCTTTCTCCCCTGCGCGTAGAATTGCAGGAAGAAACGGTATGTCAGCTCGCGACCGGACGCCGGGATGCAGGCCAGCACTCGCGCGACGCTGCCGTCCGCGCCGACGTGGGCGAGCTCGGCGAGCATGCGCGCTGGCACGGCGACAGCGACCACGCCGGCACTCCGAAGGCCGGGAAGGCTCGGCGTAGCAAGGTCGGGCGGGCGACTCATGCGGCGACCTGGTTGGATGCTTCCGCGCCTTCATCGGCAGCGAGGAAGGCGCGAACCGATTGAAGATTCACGAGCCGGATGCCCCGCTTTTTGCCGGGCATGCGGATCGCCTTGGTTTCGATCAGTCCGGCTTGGCCGAGGTGGTAAAAGTAAGTCCGCGTCATCCCGAGCAGCAGTTGCCCGGCTTTGGGCAGCCGCACCCATTCAGTCTCCCCGCCCACTTTCTGTGCGGTCGCATCGCTTTTCACCGGCGCGTTGCTTTGTGCCGGCGCGCTCTTATGGCTGGCGCGTGCCTTCGTTAAGTTCGTGTGTTTCATCGCTGGCGCACACCATGGCAAAGACGCCCGGCGCGAAATGCGCCGGCACGCTGCTAGATTGCGGCTCCCGCCGCCCGGTTTGCGCCTGCGCGGCCCACAACTACCGCCGCACCGTTCTGCCGCTACCGCCTGCCCAAGCGCCCGAATGCGCCCCTTCCCTCCCCTCCAAGCACTTTCTTACACTATTTTGCCGGGCGTGAATAGGCGTGCGGCGGCTCTCGAAGCCGCGTGTGCGCCCCCCTCTTCACCGTTCCACGCCTGTTAAATGCTGCGTTCCATGAACCTGTGAAGGGGTGAAGGGGTGAAAGGCTAAATCCTTGAACGATAAACGTGCGCTTATTGCGCCCGCCGCGCTTTGCCGGTCGCTTTGGCTGGCGCGGTGAGGTCCGGCAGCATCGCCAGTGCGGCGCGCTTTGTATCTTCGTCAATGTGGGTGTAGTGCGCCGACACCGCCGCGGAGTCGTGCCCGACAATATCTTGCACGATGGGACCGCTAACGCCGCGATCCTTCATCCAGCTCGTTGCGGTGTGGCGCAGAGAATGAAAGCTCAGCTCGGCAGCGGTGCGCCGCGAGTTGCGACCGTTCAGCGCCTTTTCATGCGTCTGCGAGGTGGCGAGCCCAGCCAACACGAGCAGCTCACGGAATTGGTTGCTGAGCGTGCCCACGCCCCCGCCCTGCGTTGCTGCGATCCGCGCCGCGGCCTGCGGAAACACTGGCGCTTGCGGATCGTCGGAGCTGGGAAGCGAGGCAAGGCAGGCGAGCAGCGGCGCATTCATCGGGAGGATTTGCCGCCGCCCTGTTTTGCGAGTCACAAGCCGAACCTCCGCGCGCTCCAAATCGACATTGCACCAATTGAGCCGGGCCACGTCGCCGAGCCGCTGCCCGCCCGTATAAAGCGCCGTGAGGATCATTGCGCGCCACTCTTGCCCGGCCACGTCGAGCAGCCGGCGCAACTCCGGCTCTGTGAACGGACGCCGGCCTTCCTTCGTGTTCACCGCAGCCTTGAGCACTGGCACGCTCGCCGCCTCGTTCGCGCTCACGAGCTTCGCTTTGAAAGCATCGGCGAAGGCGATGCGCAGGATTTTCAAATTGCGATTCGCTGTGCCAGTGGCGAGCCGCGCAGCCTGCCCATCGCGGAAGGCGGTGATTTCCCGCGCGGTGATGCTGGAAATGTCGCAGGCCGCGCGCGAGCCAAGGAAGTCGAGGAATTGCTTGGAGGTGTCGCGGTAGGTCCGCGCCGTCGAGGCTGCCACCTCGCGAGACTTGCGAGCGTTCCAGCGGTCGAAGAACGCCCGCACCGCTTCGCCTGCGAACCGCTCCCCTCCGAACAATTCAAACAGCCTGGACGCCAGCTCCCGCGCTCGCTTCTCGCTCATCCCCGACCGCGCCCGCGCCTCCGATTCGAGCGAGCTGGCGACGCGTTCAGCCTCCGCGCGGTTGGTTAGCCCGGTGCTTTGTTTCACCCGCCGCCCGTCGGGCAGGTTGTAACACGCCGTCCAAAATGGGCTTTTCGGATGCTTCCAAACGCTTGCCATAGGGGAAGCAGTAAGAACTATTTTAAGAACAAGTCAATTAAATTTAGGATGTTCAGAAAGTCACGGACGCCAGCGTTTATGCGGGTTTTAAGGCCGTCACTCTGGCGCTTGTAGGTATCGAGGGTTTAAATCCCTCCCTGACCGTTCCCCTACTTCGCGCAAACCGCGCTCGGGTTCGCCGATCCAATGATGCGCCACCGACAGCCTTCAGCGGCTGAGCGAGGCGGCAACCACGCCCTTTCGCCCCTCATCCGCGGCATCGCGCGTATCCTCACCGGCCAAGGCACGGACACGGTGCTCATCGGTCTTGGCCAGCCAAACAACCAGGCGCGTTTTGAAAGCGCGAGTTCCCTCGTGGATGGCGGGCAAGGCACCGACACAATCCAAGGCGTGGAAGGCGTGAACGTTCTCGGCGCGAAGACTATGTAGGGTCTTGCGAACTTCGAGGTGACTCTGCCGACGATCTAGTCGCGACAGGTTGCAAACGAGGGTTCGATGCCAAGGCTGGCTCACCGTCAGTCTTCGTTTCCCGATTCCTGCCGGGCCTCGGCAGTGGGAGAGCAGTTTCCCTCGCACCACTCCGCCACGAGGACCAGCGAGCGGGGAGAACGCCTTAGAATCAGGCCGTCTCGCTTGCACTCTCCGCCAGAAATCGGAGGATCGCGGCATTGACCTTCTCCGGCTCTTCCAAGTGCAGCCAGTGCGTCGTGCCGGGAACGATCTCCAGCCGGCCCCGGTCGCATTGCGCCAAGCTGGCCTCCGTGACGTGGCGCTCCAGGAAGCTGTCGCGCTCGCCCCACAGCAGCAGCACCGGCGGCGTGATCCGTGCCGGGAGTTTTTCCGGGGTTCGCTCGCGCAAGGCACGGTAGTAATTCAGCATCGCCGTCAGCGAGCCCGGGTGCGCCCACGCTTCCGCGTAGCGGTCCAGCGCGCCCAGCTCGAACGTGTCCTCCCGCGCCGTTGCCTGCATGAACTTGCGCAGCGCGGCAAAGTCCCACGCGCCCAGCGTGGCCTCTGGAAGCCACGGGAGTTGGAAGAGTGCGACGTAAATGCTGCGAGCGGCCTGCGTCGGGTGCTTGAGCGCCTGCGCGCCCCACACGTCCGGGTGCGGCCCGTCCATGATGACCGCGCGCCGCAGCCGCGCGGGATGCCGGGCGGCGACCCACCACGTGATCACCGCCCCCCAATCGTGTCCCACCAAGTCGAACCGCTCCGCGCCGAGCGAATCGGCGAGCGCCACCACGTCCGCCGTCAGCGTGTCGAGGTGGTAGGAGGAGACTTCCTGCGGCGCCTCGCTCTCATTGTAGCCGCGCATGTCCGGCGCCACGACGTGGTAGCCCGCGTCCGCCAGCGGCCCGATCTGGTGACGCCCTCCCCACCAGAACTCTGGAAAGCCGTGGAGCAGCACCAGCAGCGGCCCATCCTCCGGGCCTGCCTCGACGAGGTGCAAGGCGACGCCGTTGATGGATCGGCGGCTCTCGCGCCAGCCGGGTTGCAGAAGAGAAGGGTTTGACATGGCAGAACCGATGGAATCGCCGGCAATGCGGAGCTAGGCCTTCACCGGCGAGGGGCGCGGCGTCGGGAATGGCCCTGAAGCGGTGTTTGGATCTTTGATTCCCGTGCTCGATTCGCAGGTTTTCCCCTTCATTCATCAACATCGTCCAGCCTTGCACGGGACGCACCCTGCGCAGCATCGGGTTGGGAAGTTCCGGCGCATCCTCCGCGGCTGTGCAGGGCAAAGCGAGAGCAGCGTAAAACCTTGGCACAGACCCAGCATAAAAAGGCGGGGAAGTGATCGCAGAGCGACAGAGTAGAATGGGGCAGAGCTGAAGGTCAAAAAGAGATCTGTGCCGCCACCCAGACGATGAGTGTATCCGTCGCATACGCCCTCCGTGCTGCCGCCCAAAGACTCCGGTTGCCTCCCTGTCGCCAGGCTGGGGATGGTGCGCGCTTACCGCCTCCATCGCGTGGTTGTTGCTGGAAAGCAAAGGTTCGGCGTTTTAGTTGATGAAAGTGTTTCGGCCGGAGAGGAAATCAGCGATGGCCTCGGTGAACTCGTTCCGCACAGCGGCAGTCAGCCTGGCACACCTGGCAGCCGCACACAGACTGGGCAGGATAAACCGATAGACGACGAAAGTGCCCGCTCACACCCGCACTCCGGCCCCAACACTGGCAAAGGCAGCGGCAGCGGCAGCAACGATGCCGGCGGCGACCTGGACCACAGCTACTGTCGCGCCGCTCATATCCGATTGCTCAGCCGCTCGCGCAGAGCATCGAGATCCACTGGTTTGACCATGTATTCGTCGAAGCCGGCGAGCCGCGCCTCTGTGCGGTCTTCTTCGCGGCCGTAGCCGCTCATGGCGATGAGGAGCGCGTCGGCGAGCGCGGGCATCGCGCGGATGCGGCGGGCTACTTCGAAGCCGTCCATGCCGGGGAGACCGATGTCGAGCAGCACGACTTCGGGGAGGAATTCGGCGGCGACGGCGACGGCATCGGGTCCGGTGAAGGCAGTGCGCGTCTCGTGGCCGCGGCGCCGGTGCAGCGACGCGAGGCTGCGGGCGGCGTCGGTGTTGTCGTCCACGATGAGGATGCGGCGGGGTTGTTCACGCCCGGCGGCGGGAGGCGCGGGCCGCTCGGGAGTCGGTGCCGGGGCTTCGGCCAGGATCGGCAGGTGGACGACGAACTCCGCGCCGCAGCCGAGCCCCCCACTGTGCGCCTCGATGCTGCCGCCATGCAGCTTTACCAGCCGCTGCACGAGCGTGAGGCCGATGCCTAGGCCGCCGTGGGTGCGGTCGAGCGTGCGGCTGGCTTGCACGAAAAGATCGAAGATGCGCGGCAGCAGCTCGGCGTCGATGCCCGCGCCGTCGTCGCGCACGGTGACGCAGACCTCCAGCCCCCCGGCGTGTTTAACCCGCTCGGCGTGGAGCGAGATGTGGCAGCCTTCGCCGCTGTATTTGCAGGCGTTGCTGAGGAGGTTGCCAAAAACCTGCTCCAACCGCGTCGCGTCGGCTTCCAGATAGACCGGCTCCGCGGGCAATGAGACGGCAAGCTCCTGGCGATGGACGGCGCAGGAGTGGCGCACCATGCTGACCGCGCTGGTGAGGATTCCTTCCAGTGCCACGGGCTTTTTGCGGAGTTCGATCTTCCCCTCGGTGATACGTGAAACGTCGAGCAGATCGTCAAGCATCCGGCTCATGTTTTCGATCTGCCGGCGGATGATGTGCTGGGCCTGCGCGCGCTCGGAAACAGGCGCGTCTTCGGCTTTGAGCAACTCCGCGGCGTTGCGCAGCGGGGCGAGCGGATTGCGCAGCTCGTGCGCGAGCATCGCAAGAAATTCATCCTTGCTGCGGTCGGCAGCGCGCAACGCGGCAGTCTGCGTGGCGAGCGCCTCCTCGGCGCTCTTGCGCTCGGTGACGTCGAGGAAATGAACGGCGAGTCCGCCGGGCGAGGGATAGGCGCGGAGGTCGAACCAACTGTCCAGCGGCGGATAGTAAGCCTCAAATTGGACGAACTTCTGCTCGCGCAGGGCGAGCCGATAACTCTCCTCAAAGACCGTCCCCACGGTGGCGGGGAACTCTTCCCAAAAGTCCTTCCCGAGCACGTTCTCCGTCGTCTTTTGCAGCGGCGCGAGAATCTCCGCGCCGCGCGGGCTGAGATACGTGATGCGCCACTCTGGGTCGAAGGTGAGGAAGCCGTCGGCGATGCTCTGGATCACGCCCGTAGCGCGCTGCTCGCTGGCCCGCAGCGCCGCCTCCAGCACACGCTGCTCGGTCACGTCGTTGAAGTAGCAGACCACGCCCTGCCGACCGTTCGGCAGCGTGATGCGCTGCGTTTCCCACTCGAAGGACTGCGCAATTCCAAGATCCTGCCGCTGCTGGGTGAAAGGCGGGGAAACGTAGCGCTCACCCGTCTCCAGCGTCCGGCGGAAGGTGCCGGCGATCTGGCCTCCGACCTCCGCCCCCCACAGGATTTGGATCACTTCGGTGAAGTCGCGGCCGATCAGCGGCTCGACGGTGGCAAAGGTCGGGCGAGCCCCGGCGTTGATCTGGCTCAGCCGGAACTGGTCATCCACCACATACACGCCGCCTGGCGCCTGCTCGATAATGGTGGAAAAGAGCGCCGCGTTTTCGCGCGACGCTTCATTGACGCGGAGGCGCTCCAGGCGCGCCCAGACGCGGGCGGTCAACTCGCGCATCAGCCCGAGCTCGTCGTCACGCCAATCGCGCGGGATGGAGTCGTGGAAGTTGAGCATGAACTTCCACTCGCCCTCCAGCACCAGCGGCACGCACACGAAGGCGCGCATCTCGAGCGCCCGGAATTTCTCCGTGTCTATGCACGGATCGAGGTCGGTGTCGCGGACGACGAAGAGCTCGCCGGAGCGCAGTGTTTTCTGAAAGTCCGCCGTCAGCCAATCCGCCAGCCGGTAAGTGCCGAGCGTGCTCGGCACGTCATCACGGCGCCATTCGTGCGTTACCTCCGACTCGCCAGCCGCTTCGCGGATTTCGACGAAATTGCAGAGCGAGAGCCGGAAGTGCGCGCCGATCTTCTCGCCGACGGCGCGCATGATTTCGTCCACGCCGTCCAGCCGCACGAGATCTTGGGTAACCGTGGCGAGAAAGACGAGATTCGCCTCCGCCTGCCGGCGCTCGGTGATGTCGGTGTGGACGCCGACCCATTCCAGAATCGCGCCACCCTCGCCGAGCAGCGGCACCGCGCGGATGGCGCACAGACGCCATGCCCCATCGGCGCGGCGGACGCGGTGCTCGAACTCGAACAGGCGCTTTTCCGCGACCGATTGATTCCACGCATCAAGCGTCGGCTGCGCATCCTCGGGATGCACCGCCTGCGCCCAGCCGTAGCCTTGGTATTCCGCCTCAGTCTGTCCGGTGAAATTGCCCCAGCCGGGCTGTGGCCCTTCCATCATGCCTTCGGCACTGTTCGTCCAGATGAGCGAGGTGACGATGCTCACCGCGGTGCGGAAACGCTGCTCGCTCAAGCGCAGCGCGGCCTAGGCACGCGTCAGCTCGCCGACGTCGGTATTCGTCCCCATCCACTGCAGCACCCGGCCTTCCGCGTCCTTGAGCGGATGCACGCGGGTGAGGAACGGACGGAACTGCCCGTCGGCGCCGCGCAACGGAAAAACCATCTCGAATGACTCTCCGTTGACGATGGATGCCTTCCACCTTTCGAGCACCTTTGGCAGCTCGCGCCGATCATGCACCCGCTGCCAGCCCCAGCCTTCCATCTCTGCCGGCGTCGTGCCGGTGTATTCATACCAGCGCTGATTATACCAGTGGATGAAGCCGTCGGGATTCGCGGTCCACGCGAGCTGCGGGATGTTTTCCGCGAGGGCGCGGATGCGCGATTCGCTTTCGCGCAGCTCGCCGTTGAGCCGGCTGAGCTCGGCGTTGCGGCTCGCGAGCTCGTCGCTCAGCGCGAGGAGTTCCTTGTTGCTCGCCTCGATCTCGGCCTTCGAGTTTTCCAGCTCTTCATAGATGCTCTGCATCTCCTCGTTCGCCGATTGCGCTTCTTCGTTGGCCGATTGCAGCTCTTCATTCGCGGCTTCGTGCTGCTCGGCGGAAGCCTGCAGCGTTTCGCGCGCGGCGGCCAGTTCCTGCGTCAGGTGGAGCACTTCCTCGGCTTCTCCGCCGGCTGGCGGCGCCTCCGCGGTGCGGCGCATCTTCTGCCACCATTGCCTGAGCCAGCCGTGGGACGCAGCCATCGACGGCGAGCGGCCAGTTTCATCGAAGAGCACCACGAAGCCGCCACCTTTCTCCGCCGCGCCGGCCTTGATGGGGAGGACCTCGACCGTCAGCGTGCGGAAGCCGCCATTGCTGCGCACCCGCAAATTTTCGACCCGCACAGCCGCGCCCGCCGACTCCGCGCGTCCCAGCGCATCCCGCACGGCGGTCGGCAATCCTTCGCGCAGCATCCTCAAGAGATGCAGGCTGGCGGCTCCCGCGGCGGGTGCGAGATACGGGCCGGTATCGCCCTGAAATTGCACGATCTCCAGCCCGGCGGAAACGACTACGCCCGGCGGCGCATACTTTGACAGCAGCAGCCGCTCCGCATCCCGCGGCAGCCCGCCGTGGGACGAAGGGCGCGCGTGTGCCGGTTCGTGCATCGCCAGCGAGGAGAACGTCGAAAGCGACCGCGCCGACGGCGTGCGCCCGCCCGCGCGGCGCGAAAAGATTTTGTGCCGCGCATCCGCCGTGTCGAACAAGTCGCGCACTGTTCCCGCCGACTCCGACGAGCCAAGCCAGAGCCAGCCGCCGGGCTTGAGTGCGAAGTGGAAAAGCGGGAGCAACTGCCCCTGCAACGCCGGCTCTAGGTAGATCAGCAGATTCCGGCAGGAGAGGAAATCCATGCGCAGAAACGGCGGGTCCGACAGCGCATTGTGCCGCGAGAAAACGCAGCGCTCGCGGATCGCTTTCTGGATGCGATAGCCGCCGCCTTCCTCCAGAAAAAACTGCCTCAGCCGCTCCGGCGACACATCGTGCTCGATGCCGCGCGCATACAGCCCCGCGCGCGCCTTTTCCACGCAGCGCTGGTTCACATCGGTGGCAAAAAGCTGCAGCCGCGCTGCGCTGCCGGCCGCCTCCGCGCACTCGCTGAAGACGATTGCCAGCGAGTATGCCTCCTCGCCGCTGGAGCACCCGACGACCCACACACGCACTGCCTCACCCGCCGGGCAGGCCGCGATGAGCCGGGGGAAAACATCGCGAGCCACCGCCTCGAACGCCTCTGGATCGCGGAAAAAGCTCGTCACGCCAATGAGGATGTCCTGGTAAAGATCCTCCACCTCCGCCGGCGTGCGGCGCAGATGCTCCTCGTAATCACGCGCGGTCGCCAGCCGGTGCAGCATCATGCGCCGCGTGATGCGGCGGTGCAGCGTGTTCGCCTTGTAGTGGGTGAAATCGACGCCGGTCGCCCGCCGCACGATCTCCGCGATCCGCGCGTGCGCCAGCTGCCCGTCCGCCGCTGCGCTTTCGTCCGCCACATACGGGTGCCGCGCGATGCGCGCCAGCTCCGCCGCGATCCTCGCCGGCGCCAGCACGAAATCGACGCACCCCGAAGACACCGCCCCCTGCGCCGAACCACCGCTTTGCGCGAAAGTCACGCCGCCCGCCGCTTTGATCTCCTCCAGCCCGACCGCGCCATCGCCCGCCCTGCCCCCCAGCATCACGCCCACTGCGAGATGCGCCGAATCCTGCGCGAGCGAGCGGAAAAAACCATCGACCCCCTGCCCTCCCAATTTGCGCGGCGGAGCCAGCCGCAGCCGGCCTCCGGCGAAGACCATGTCTCGCTCCGACGGTAGGACATAGACGTGGTTGCGTTCCAACGCTGGCTCATCTTCCACCGCGAGCACCGGCATCGCCGTCGAGCGCGCCAGGATTTCCTCCAGCTCACGCGCACTCCCCAGATCACCGTCCGACATCACCACGAGTGCCATGCCTGTGTCCGGCGGCAGAGCCCGGAACACCTGTCCCAGTGCTTCCCACCCACCCACCGAAGTGCCGATCCCGACCACGGGAAACGTCAAGCCCGGCCTCGACTCAGGCTCCTCGGAAGGATGCTCGCTGGGGTCGGAAGCTTTGTCGGGCATACGTCTTTGCCTAAACTGGGCGTTTTTCCTGAACGCGCCAATCGCAGATTGCAATGCTTCGGCAAATGCCAGCGATCCGTTTCAAAGCAGCCCGCCTTGCCGCCCGCGCTCCACTTCACTGGCGTAGGCCGAGCGCGAAATGACCATTCGTGCATCGGAAATTGCCGTGGCGTTTTGCTCCTGCCGGGCCGCTCACGGCAAGCCGCGCAGTCGCTCGCGCAGGGCGTCGATTGTCGAATTGGAAGGGATCATCGAGTCTGCTGCTTTCTTGATCGCAACTGCACTGCCGCTCGCCCGGAACAACGAAGACTGGTGCGGTGAGACTGACTGGAAGGCGACGCAGCCGGAAATGCGTGAGGCAGGCGTCGCGCTGCACTCAGCAGCACTTCCGGCTGCCCACCCGGACGTCAAACGCAATCCTCAGTGCGGCTGTGAACCGTTACGAATCCGCTTTGCCACCTTGAACATCATAGATGTGGCCGGTCACAAAGCTCGACTCCTGCGAGGCGAGGAAGACGTAGGCGGGCGCGAGTTCAGCGGGCTGGCCGGCGCGTTTGAGGGCGGTTTTTTCGCCAAACTTCGGCAGCTTTTCCAAGGGCTGGCCGCCGCTGACCTGGAGCGGCGTCCACACCGGCCCGGGCGCGACGGCGTTCACGCGAATGCCTTTCGGCGCGAGCTGTTTGGAAAGCGATTTGGCGAAGTTCGCGTTCACGGCTTTGGTGGAAGCGTAATCGACCAGATTGGGTGAGGGTTCCATCGCCTGCTCCGAAGCGGTGAAGATGATGCTCGCCCCGGGCTGGAGATGCGGCACGGCGGCCTTGGTGATCCAAAATGGCGCGTAGCAATTCGTTTTGTAAGTAGCGTCGAAATCCTCCGTGGTGATGTCGAGGATCGACTCCCGCGACTGCTGCCGGCCGGCGTTGTTGACGAGGATGTCGAGCCCGCCGAGCTCACGCACCGCGTCTGCGACGAGCTTGGTGCAAAACGCTTCTTCGCGAAGATCGCCCGGCAACGCGACGGCCTTCCGGCCTGCGGCGCGGATCAGCTCGACCACTTCTTTCGCGTCGGATTCCTCAGCTGGCAGATAGTTGATCGCGACGTCCGCACCCTCCCGGGCGTAAGCAATCGCGGTCGCGCGTCCGATGCCGGAATCGCCACCGGTGATGAGCGCCTTGCGGCCCGCGAGACGGCCGCGGCCTTCGTAGCTCTTCTCGCCGTGATCTGGGCGCGGCGTCATCTTGCCGGCGAGGCCGGGCCACTCCTGCTGCTGCTTCGGGAACGGCGGTTTCGGATACTGCTCAAGCGGATTTTGCTTCACCGCTTGATCGGGAGCTGCCGCTGGGTCCGCCGCTTTGCTCGCCTGCTGACCAAGCGCCGGAGCGGCCATTGCGGCGACGAGCCCAGTGGTCAAGCCACCGACAAATT
This sequence comes from uncultured Chthoniobacteraceae bacterium, assembly GCA_964235505.1. Classification (GTDB taxonomy): domain Bacteria; phylum Verrucomicrobiota; class Verrucomicrobiia; order Chthoniobacterales; family Chthoniobacteraceae; genus CAXSDZ01. The sequence continues at coordinate 458 of CAXSDZ010000131.1, read as the reverse complement.
GCCGGCGCGTGGGCACCTTCCGTTCATTTGAGGTAAGCTTTTGCGGATCGTTTTCTTCTTCTTTGTTTGTGTTTGAACTTTGTTCTTA
>CAXSDZ010000131.1:0-360 GCA_964235505.1 uncultured Chthoniobacteraceae bacterium | reverse complement strand
GTTTGGTTGTTTGAGAACAAGACGGAGCCGCGGGGGCGAAACCATTGCAGAGCCCTCGAAAGCGCATTGCGCCGGGTTCCAGAAAAGTCCACCCGTGCGGCCAAGGCTGCGCTTTACGGCTTGAGCACGACCTTGATGCAGCCGTCTTCCTTGTCCCGGAAGGTCTTATAAAGCGCGGGAGCTTCCTCCAGCGGACGCCGGTGCGTGATGACAAAGGACGGATCGATATCGCCTGCCTCGATCTTTCCGAGCAGCAGCTGGCTGTAACGCTGCACATGCGTCTGACCCATCTTGATGGTGAGCCCTTTGTTCATCGCACCGCCAAACGGGAACTTGTCGATCATGCCCACATACGCGCCC
>CAXSDZ010000130.1:5488-12881 GCA_964235505.1 uncultured Chthoniobacteraceae bacterium | reverse complement strand
TTCGAAGCGCGCCCCGGCGAGACGCTGCCGGACGCGCGGCGCTTCGGCGTTTTCAGGATGAACGAGCGAGAGCTGTCCGTTGCGCTCGACCTCGACGGCGCCTTCAACAACGTGCTCGTCGATGTCGCGCCGGGAGAAGATCCCGCGCCGGTCATCTTCGAGCTCGACCGCATCCTCGCGGACTACGGCGCACGCGGCGCGATCTCGCGCAAAGATCACCCCAGCGCCGTCCGGCTATCCGATGAACTCCGCGTGCTGCGCGGCCTCGCCGTCGCCTTTCCCGCAGTGTTTCTGAGCATCGCGGCGTTCATGTCTTCCTCCGTGCTCACGCGGCTCGTGCGGCTCCAGCGCGAGCAAATCGCGCAGTTGAAAGCATTCGGTTATTCGTCGCGCCAGGTTGGCGTGCATTACCTGAAGTTTGCGTTCGCGATTGTCGCCGTCGGCACGGTCGTCGGCTCGCTCGTCGGAATCCGTTTAGGCAAAGGAATCGTCGGCGTTTACGACCAGTTCTTCCGCTTCCCAGCGCTCACTTTTCAGCCGGACTTTTCGGCCATCGGCATCGCGCTGCTGGTGAGCGTCGGCGCTTCTGTGCTGGGCGTGATCGGCGCGGTGCGCCAAGCCGTGAGCCTTCCTCCCGCGGAGGCGATGCGCCCGGAGCCACCCGCCGAATTCAAAGCCTCGCTGATCGAGCGCCTCGGCTTGAATCGATTCATCGGCACCACCTTCCGCATGGCTTTGCGGAATCTGGAACGCCGCCCGTGGCAGGCATTTTTCACGGCGCTCGGCCTCGCGCTGGCGACCGCAATCCCGATCATTCCCGGCACCATGCGCGAAGGCATCGGCTACCTGCTTTCGTTTGATTGGGACGTCGCGCAGCGGCAGGACGTCACCGTCGGCCTCATCGAGCCCGGCTCCGCCTCAGCGCTTTCCGATCTCGCGCATCTCCCCGGCGTCATGCTCGCGGAGCCCTTCCGCAGCGTCCCCGCGCGGCTGCGCTACGGCCACCGCTCGCGCAAGCTCGGCGTCACCGGACTTCCCCGCGACACCCATCTCAACCGCCTGCTGAACGCCGACAGCATCCCCGTGCCGCTTCCGCCGGACGGCCTGCTCATCTCCGCGAAGCTCGCCGAAATCCTCGACGCCAAACCCGGCGACCGCATCACACTGGAAGCGCAGGAAGGCGAGCGGCCCGTGCGCGAAGTCGTCATCCACGGCCTCATCACCGACTACGCCGGCGTGCGCGCCTTCATGGAAATCGACGCGCTTCGCCGCATGATGCGCGAAGGCGGCACCGTGAATGGCGCGTATCTCGCCGTGGATCAAAACCGCTGGGCCGACTTCCTGGCGAAGGTGAAACGCACCCCGCGGATCGCCTCCATGCTGATCAAGGAAGCCACGCAGGAAAGCTTCCGCAAGACCACGGCGGAGATGATCAACCTGCTGCAAGGGCTCTACTTCACCTTCTCGGTGATTGTCGCTTTCGGTGTCGTTTATAACTCCGCGCGCATCGCCCTGAGCGAGCGCTCACGCGATCTTGCCACACTGCGCGTGATCGGCTTCACGCACCGCGAAGTCGCCGGCGTGCTCATCTCCGAGCTGCTCACGCTGATGCTCCTCGCGCTCCCTTTCGGCCTCCTCATCGGCAGCGGCCTCGCCGCTTGGATCATCCACACCGCGAGCACGGAAACCGTCCGCCTCCCGCTCGTCCTCACCTCCCGCACCTACGCCACGGCGGTGCTCATCGTCGTCCTTTCCGCCGGCTTCTCCTTTGCCGTGGTCAGCCGCCGCATCCGCGACCTGGACTTGCTGGCAGTGCTGAAGGCGAGGGATTGAAGGCCAACCGTAGCACAGGCGTCCCGTCTGTGGGTGGGGAGAGTGCCACAGGCGGGACGCCTGTGCTACAGCCTCCTGCTGGCTTCTCCCGCGTGGATGTGCATCCTTCTCGCGCCGTGCAAACCGAAGCCCTACCTTCACCTCCGCATCCGTCGCGCGGCATCGCCTCGCCCACTATCTCGCCCGCTGCAAACCCGCGCCCGGCGAGGAAAAAAGGCCGCAATTTCCGCAAGCTCATCCCGTGGCTCCTCGGCGCGGCGGTCATTTCCGCAATCGTGCTTGGGCTTCGCCCAAAGCCGACGCCGGTCGAGATTGCCGCAGTGGATCGCGGGCCGCTCGCCGTCTCAGTGCTGGAGGAAGGCAGGACGCGCATCCGCCATCGCTACACCATCTCGCTGCCCGTGAGCGGCCATCTTCAGCGTGTGGAGCTGCGTGCGGGTGACCGCATTGAGGTCGGCAAAACGGTGCTCGCCGCCATCCGCGCGGAGGCCGCCAGCCTGCTGAATCCACGCCTTCAATCCGAAGCCGAAGCCCGCGTCAAAGGCGCGGAAGCCGCATTGAATGGGCGCGAAAGCGATCTGGAACGCGTCCGCACCGCAAATGACTTCGCGCAAAAGGAACGCGCCCGCACTGCCACTCTGCGCAAGAGCGGCTCCGCCTCCGCGCGCGAAGCCGACACCGCGGAAAACGAAGCCGCCGTCCGCGCACGGGAGCTGCGCTCCGCTGAGTTCGCCCTGCAAGTCGCTCGCTTCGAACTCCAGCAAGCCGAAGCCACGCTGCTCCAGGCGCAGAACGCCGCCGACCCACAAGGCACGCCGCCCGGTGCCGAGCCGCTGCGTATCCTCGCGCCGGTGAGCGGCTATGTGCTGAATGTTTTCGAGGAAAGCGCCCGCGTCCTGCCCGCCGGCACACCGATCATGGAAGTCGGCGACGCCACCGACCTCGAAGCCGAGATCGAGCTTCTTTCCACCGACGCCGCCGGCGTGCGCCCCGGGGCGGATGTCGCCATCGAAAAATGGGGCGGCCCGAACCCGCTGCGCGCCACCGTCCGCGTCGTGGAGCCCGCCGCGTTCACGAAAATCTCCGCCCTCGGCGTGGAAGAGCAGCGCGTGCGAGTGCGTGTCGATTTCGTCGATCTGCCGACGAGCGAACACCAGCTCGGCGACCGCTACCGCGTGGAAGCCCGCATCATCACCTGGTCTGCGCCCGATGTCCTCCGCATCCCCACCGGCGCCCTTTTCCGCCGCGGCGGCGACTGGATGTGCTTCCTCGCCGACACCGGCTGCGCCCAGCTCCAGCGCGTCCAAATCGCCCACAACAACGGCATCCAGGCCGAAGTCCTCGGCGGCGTTTCCGCCGGCCAGCGCGTCATCCTCCACCCGCCTGACGCCGTCACCGCCGACTCCGCCGTGAAGCCGCGGGAATAGCGCAACTCCGCGTGCATTCGTGAAAGGTGGACCGGCGATCAAGGATCGTTGTTTTGCCAGCTTCACCAGTCTTCAATCGACGATCCGCGGGCCGACTTCATCAGCGATCCACATCACTGGCTGACTTATCGACGACCCACCGTCCGTCTGCATCCTTGGTGAGCTGCCAACGGTGAATCTGGCGGCAGCGGTGCAGCGCAAAGTGAAGGTATCTCGTGTAGTAGGAATTTGTCCCGAAGAGATGCCCTTCCGCCTTCCGCGAAAAAGCCTCGACTGCCGGCAAGAACTTCGGGTCGGCGATCGTGCCGGCTCCGCCCAGAAAATGACTCGTGTTACTATCCTCCGGGTCGGCTGCGGCGAGCGCCTCTAACAGCCATCTTTCCGTGCGTGCCCGGTCGCTCTGATGCATCGCCTCAATGAACGCCGCTGACCAAAGCTCTGCACCACGTAGCTGCTGCCATTGGAGAGCAAGCTCTCGCAGTTTTTCCCAATGTTTGGGATGCGGTTCCTTTGCACAGCGGACTACGTCTTGAATGATAGGCTGCGTGCGCTTGCCACTTGGAGTCAGCACCAGCGTGTGCAACGGCGCGAGGGAGGTCTCGGCAATCAACCATCGTAGCGGGTCTTCGCCGTATTTAGTGAGGGGTTCCACACCCCACACGTCCAGCCCAGCAAACAAAGCCTTGATAGTGTCACGTGCAATAGATGGCTGACCGCGATTCAGAATTTGCAGCGCTTCCGGGAGAAAATCCAAGTGACGATCCTTCGCAATCTGCTTCAGACAAATCCAATCTATGAGCGGATGCTTTTCCGCTAGAAGCTTGCGCATCTCTTCATCTGTGAAAATGCCAATATTTTGGAGCACAGCGTCCGAAAACGGTAGAAACGAGTTCAGATCCGGCTGACGACCACGATCACCAGCATCCGCCTCCAGCGCGGCGGCAAAGAATGGGACGTAACGAGCCCGGACAATTTCTTTTGCGGCAGCACCTCGCAAGCGATCGTCTTTGAGCGCGGCAGCCACATCCGCCCACGAATCCGGAGTATTCGCCGCCGCGAGTAGAATGATGGCGCGCTGACGAACCAAGGGGTCATCGTGCGCAAGCCGCTGCACGATCAATTCACGACGCAGCAGCCACTGTGGCCACTGCCCTGCCTTCACTGCGGTCAGCAGCTCGCGCCAGTCGTCGGCAGTAGTCGCCAAATCAAGCCCGCTGCTCAGTTTACTCGGCTCTCCCTCGCCGACCAGAAGCAGGAAATCCGGCCCGTTCCACTCGCTGTCACGATCTCGCGCGCCATTGTTAGAATGCGGAGCGACCGGGCACTTGGCGTCGATCAACCGCCATGTTTCGCGGGCCAATTTGCGGTCGGGGATGCGGGTGTAGGTTTGGTAAATTTGCGCCGTCAGCGCCATCCGCAGCTCATATTGGCGACCGCCACCAAAGCTGCCACAGCCGACAGCTCCTCCGCCATATCGGCAGAACCCAGTCCGCACAAACGTATGATCGCAAGGAATTCCAAAAACCTCCTGGTAAAAGCTCGTCGGAGCCGGAGGGACATTGGGCCCAAAGATGGCCGGACTCATTAACCCGCCCGTCCCTCGTGTGAGACGTTCTCGGTGCCAGTAAGGAATGCCAAGGAAGCTCTTCGTGACACCCGACGCGGTCTGCAAACACCGGGGGCAGACTGCGCTGTAACTCAGCGTCACGAACGTGAAAGGCAGGACAGCCAAGGCGGCGAGAGCCACTAAGACAATAAGTCCAACACGAACGATTCTCATGACCAGAACATATCTAGGCCAAGGCACGTTCCAAGCCGATCGGCGCACGCGATGATCTGCCGCAGCGTCACCGCGACTTCACGCTCGCTCATAAAGCGGAACGGCTTCCTGCTCCACGCGGCTTCGGAGGGCAGGATCGAGCTGGGAGTAGAAATCCACGCGGTGTCCGAGGATCGCGGAAAGGTCGTGCGCGTAGTCGAAATAGCGCAGCCCGACGCCGCGCAGGGCACCGGGTTCAAACTGCGCGAGCACATCGACATCGCTGCGCGCGGGATCGAAGTCGTCGCGCAGCACTGAGCCAAACACCGCAAGCTGCCAGATGCCGCGCTCGCGGCAAAACTGCGCGAGACGCCCTTGTCAAACTGGATCGGAAGCTGGGCGGTGCTCACGGCGCGGAGAGTAGCATCCTCGTGAGACGCCGCCAAGCGGCGCAGGGGACGGAAGGAAGGCGCGGGCGCGTCGCAGGGCAGCGGCACTGCAAGCTAGGACAATGGTGGATGGAGGTTGCGCCGCCACCAATGCCGTGGGAACGATGCGGCCCGGCGGTGCGGGCGTTGCTTTCCGTTTCCCCCGTAACTCTGCGCCGCCTCCCTCCGTCTTTGCCCACCATGCTCCCGACTCGTTCTGCCCGCTCTCTCGCCGCGCTGTTGCTCGCTCCGTTTGCCGGCACTGCACTTCTGCTCGCGCAAAATGCGCCGCCGCCGGTCGCCGCCATCGCGGAGCAGTTCAAGAAGCTCGACCTCGATGGCGATGGCAAGATCGCGGGCGATGAGCTGGGCAAAGTCGTGTGGGTGAAGTATCTCGACGTCGATGGTGATGGCGCGGTGACGCTGGCCGAAGCGCAGGAAGGGCTCGGCAAATGGATGCGCCCGCCCGCGGCCGTGGAGCCCGTGACGGCGGAGGCACCGCCGGCATTTGAGCTGACCGATTCGCCGCGGCAGGAGCCGAAGCGGCTCAAGGCGAGCGAGCATGGAATTGGGACGATGGTCGCGGATGCGGCGCTGCGGGACATCGACGCGCAGGAGCTGCAACTAAGCGGCTTCCAAGGTGGCAAGCCGCTCGTGGTCGCGCTGGTCAGCACGAGCTGTCCGGTGAGCAAACGCTACCTGCCGACGCTTGCTCAGCTCGCGGCAGAGTTTCGCGGGAAGGGCGTTGGATTTCTCCTCGTCGCGACAAATGCGACCGAGACGGCGGATGAATTGCGATCGGCTACGAAAGGTGCGGGGCTCGAAGGAGTGCGCTGCATCGCTGATCCCACGGGTGCATTTGCCCGCGCGCTCGGCGCGACGGCGAGCACGGATGCCTTTCTCCTCGATGGCGCGCGGACGCTGATCTATCGCGGCGCGATCGACGATCAATACGGACTCGGCTATTCGCTCGATGCGCCGCGGCATGGCTACCTCGCGGCTGCGATTGATGCGCTGCTCGCGGGTCGCGTGCCCGACATCGCGGCGACGGAAGCGCCGGGCTGCGCACTCGATCTCACGTCCGCGCCGGCACCGGCGATGAACTCTGCGGTCACTTACCACAACCGCATCTCGCGCGTGCTGCAAAGCAACTGCCTTGAATGCCACCGCGCGGGCGGCGTCGCGCCATTCGCGATGGAAACACCGGAGCAGGTCGTGGCGAAGGCGGGCATGATCCGGAAGATGGTCGAACGCCGTTTGATGCCGCCTTGGTTCGCCGCGCCTCCAGTGGCGGGCGCGCACACCGCTTGGATGAATGATCGCTCGCTGCCCGAGCGCGACCGCGCCGATCTGCTCGCGTGGCTCGATGCCGGCAAGCCGCTTGGCGATGCGAAGGACGCACCGCTTCCCCGCACCTGGCCGGGCGAATGGGCTAGCGGAACGCCGGACGCCGTGCTGCAGATCCCGCAGCCGATCGAGGTGAAGGCGACGGGCACGATGCCTTACCAATACGCGAGCGTGGAGACCGGCTTCGCGGAGGAGAAGTGGGTGCGCGGCTTTGAGGTGCAGCCGACGGCGCGCGAGGTCGTGCATCACGTGCTCATCTTCGTCTTGGAAAAGGGGAAGCCGATGCCGCGGGGCGAGGGGGAGCTGGGCGGGTTCTTCGCCGCGTATGTGCCGGGCAATAACTCGGTCGTCTATCCCGAGGGCTTCGCGAAGTCGGTCCCGGCCGGTGCGCGCCTTCTCTTCCAAATCCACTACACGCCAAACGGCACGGCGACCCGCGACCAGATCCGCATCGGCCTCCGCTTTGCCGCCGAGCCGCCGCAGCACATCGTGCGGATCATCGGCATCTCCAATCCGCGGCTGAGGATTCCCGCAGGCGCGGAGAATCATCCCGAGAGCGGGACCATCCCGGTGCCGAAAGAAGTGCGACTGCTCGGCTT
>CAXSDZ010000130.1:470-5478 GCA_964235505.1 uncultured Chthoniobacteraceae bacterium | reverse complement strand
CATGCCGCACATGCACGTGCGCGGAAAGGCGATCCGTTTCGAGGCGCTGCTGCCGGATGGCACGGTGCGCACGCTGCTCGATGTGCCGCGCTACAACTTCAACTGGCAGCTCGCCTATCGCTATACCGAACCGCCGCTGCTGCCCGCCGGAAGCCGCGTTCGCGCGACGGGTTGGTATGACAACAGCGCGAATAATCCCGCCAATCCTGACCCGGCGAAGACGGTGAAGTGGGGTCCGCAAACCAGCGATGAGATGATGCTCGGCTACGTGGAATACTACCAACCCGACGAGCGACCCGCGACCGTGGTGTCGGCGCGGTGAGGCGCGCTTTCGGAGTGGGGAGGCGGCTCTGTTCCGAGTTCGACGAGGAACGTGCCGCCTGTTGCTTGGCGCGGAAGACTCAAAGATAGGCGGCACGTTCGGCTTGAGCGCCGAACAGAGCCGCCGCTACAGCCTCGAAAACTCCCCACCGGAAAGCCCTGCGATCAGCTCAGCGTCTCGGCCGGCAAGTGCTTGAGCGCGCCGCCTTCCAGCGCGCTCTGGTGGGCGAGGATGCCGGTGCAGGTCCAGTTGGCGCTTTGCTTTGCATTCGGGAAAGGCTCGCGCCCTTCGGCCAGCGCCATCGCGAACTCATTAGCGAGGTGCGGGTGCGAGCCGCCATGGCCGGCGCCTTGGGTGAAGCTCAAGTGCGTCGCTTCGTCCGCGTCATACACGCCCTTGGTCGTGTAGCGCTGGATCGCCTCCGGCAGACGGCTCGCGAAGTCCGGGCACTTCACCGTTTCCGGGATTTCCGGCTCCGGCTTCTTCGCCGTGTGGATGACCAGCGGCTCGTGCTCCACGAGCGGCCACTCGACTGACTTCTTCGAGCCATACACGTCGATCGATTCGCGATACTGCCGCGCGGTGTCGAAGAGCGAGCGGATGACGCGGCACGACAGGTCCGAGTTGCGCACTTTGATGTGCGCCGTCTCGACCGCGAAGGTGCTGTTGTAATGCTTCACCAGCTCCTCGCGCACACTCCCTGAGCCAAAGCACGACACGTATTCCGCATCGCCGCCCGCGAGCCCGAGCACCGGGCCGACGCAGTGCGTGGCATACCACATCGGCGGGAGGCCGGGCCAGTAGTTCGGCCACCCATCCATGTCCTGCTGATGGCTCGCCTGGATGAACTGCAACTTCCCGAGTTCTCCCTTGTCGCGCAGCTCTTTCATGAAAAGAAACTCCCGCGCATACACGACAGTTTCCATCATCATGTATCTTAGACCGGTCTCCTGCGTGAGCCGGATGATCTCCAGGCAATCCTCCACGCTGGTCGCCATCGGCACCGTGCAGGCCACATGTTTGCCGGCTTTCAGCGCCGCGATCGATTGCTCGCCGTGGTTCGGGATGGGCGAATTGATGTGAACCGCATCGACGTTCGGATCCTTTAGAAGCTCTTCATACGAAGAGTAGCGCTTGTCCACCTTCCAGTAGTCGCCCACCTCGTTGAGCTTCTGCTCGTTGCGCTGGCAGATGGCGTAGCAGTTCGTGTGAGGATGCTTCTGCCAGATGGGGATGAACTCAGCGCCGAAGCCGAGGCCGACCACTGCGATGTTGAACTTCTTCGAGGTGCTCATGGAGGTTTTTTGGCTTGTGGAGTTGGGGAAAAGCAACACCGCACTTTACCGCTGGCGGCACCGGCAAAAGAACGGAGTCGGCACCTAGAAGCGGTTCGGTTGAACGCTCAGCTCATCGTTCTTCGCGCCGAAGGCGCAGCCTCATACCAGCCCGGGGCAGCGCCTCGGGTTTCAGAATCAGAATGCGGCCAGCGCTGAAAGCGCGACTCAACGGCGGATGAATCGCGCCTTCAGCGCTGATGCTCGTGGAATGCGTTCCCCTGGGGCGTTGCCCCAAGCTGGGACGAGGCTGCGCCTTCGGCGCGGAAGCAATCGCGACACGCATCGCTTTTGACAGACACCTTCTTACTTCAGCGTCTGGAGATACGACTTCACGTCTGCGAGTTCCTGCGGCTGGAGCACCAGATTCATCGGCGGCATAGGCGAAACGCCGAGCACTTCGTAGCCTTTCGCCAGCACCTTGTTCGGCTCGATGAGGCTCTGCTCGATGTAGTCCGGCGTGGCGCGCGAGGCGATGCCATCGAGCGCGGGACCGACTGCGCTCCCCTGTCCTTTTATCATGTGGCAGAGCACGCACGCGGCGGTCTGGTGCTTGAAGACGATCGTCTCGCCGCGCGCGGGATTGCCGGTGAGCATCTTATCGGTGTCTGCATCGGGCAGCAGCTCGCAGAGCTTCACGTCGTCGAAATAACTATCGCCGTTCGCCACATGCAGAATGTTCACGCTGGCCAGCGGAGTGTTGCCGCTGTCGAAAGTCGTCTCCACTTCGCTCCAGCCGCTGTCGCCCGCGGTGACCTTTTCTGTCTCGAAGCGCGTGCCGTGAAGGTTCAGGCTCACCTTGCCGCGAAGCGCGTGCGTTTTGACCCAGCCGGAAAGCCGATACTGCGTGTTCGGCTTCAGCGGCACATCGGCGAAGAGGCTCGTGTCGCCATCCGCAAACGTGATGCAACGCACGCCGCGCGCGCCGCTGTGCGCGTCGCCGGGGCCAGTGAGCGTTTCCCATTTTACGCGCTCGTTGCCTTCGCGGTTGCCGTAATCGCGGCGCTTCCAGCCTTCCGGCAACCCATCAATGCTCGTGCTTTCAAAGCCGGGGTTTGGCAGCAGGTTCGGCCCTTCGCGGAAGCGCTGTGCGTTGTGCTTCTTCGTCAGCACCTTTGCCGCTTCCGCCAGCCACTCGTCGGCTTTCACGGCGGGATCGCTAGCAAGGCCGCGCACGAGCGTTTGCACTTCTGGCGTGGTGGGGAATTCTGCGAGCTTCACCAGCGCGGCGAGGCGCGTGTGCGGATCGGGATCGGACACCACACCAGCGCCGAAGAGCAGCGCCTGGCCGCGCGCATCGGCGGAAATGGCGCGGATCGCGTTGCGGCGCAGCGCGGGATCTTTGGCAGAAAGCGCCGCGCGGTGTGTTGCATTGTCGAGCGCGTCGAGACCTTGCAGGGTCCACAAGGCATGGATCGACGCGGCACCGCCCTCGGTTTGCGCCGCGAGAGCTTTCAGACGTGGCACAGGCGTCTCGCCTGTGAGGCTGGCAGGCGGGACGCCTGCGCCACCTTGCCCACCCACAGGCAGGATGCCTGTGCTACGCTCGCCATTCACGAGGAGCCGCTGTGCGGTGAGACGCCAGAATTGGTTGTCGCTGCCGAGTGCTGCCACCCAATCCGCTTTTTTGCGTTCCTGTGTCTTTTGCGGTGGTTTGAAAGCGTTCTCCCACACCACCCGATAAATCCGCCCCCGCGCGTGATCGCGCAGCGGGTTTTCGTGCGCGCCACCGACGCCTGTTTTCGCCGCGTAGCCGCCGCGCTCCACGCTCGGCGTCGGGTTGTGTTGGATGATGAAATTCTGCCAGTCCGCGAACCACACCGCACCATCTGGTCCGACTTCCGCGAAGACCGGCGACATCCACTCGTCGCTGCTCGCCACTAGATTGAATGCGTCCTTCGCGACATAGCCTGCGCCGTCCGGCTGCACGTCCATCAGCGAGATCAGCTTCATCGTCGGCTCGCACACCATCGCCTTGCCCTGCAAGCGCGCCGGCAGATTCGCCGAGTAGATGAACGCGCTGCCGGCTGCGGCCGTATAGCCGCCGAACACATCGACCTGCCGGAAGTTCGGCGTGATGGCGTGCGCCTTGTCTTCCACGTTGATCTTCTTCGCGGTCATCACGCGCATCCCTGGCGGGCAGACCGCGCTCGGGATGCCGCCGTAAAAGATCGGCGCGTTGTTCGCCGTGCCGCCGAATTGATCCCCCGCCGCGTTCGTGCTTTGGCCCCACGAGTTGTTGGAAAACTGGTGCAGGAACTCGAGGTCCGAGCCGTCCGGCTTGAAGCGATACGTTCCCATCGTGAACTCGTGCAGCTTCCCGCCCACGGTTCCTTTGAAGCCCGAGTAGCCGACGCAGCCGTAGATCCAGTTGTCGAATCCGGGGTGCAGGCTGCTCGCCTGCGCGTGCGTATCCTTGATTCCCCAGCCCTGCATCAGCACCTCGCGCACATCGGCTTTGTCGTCGCCGTCCGTGTCCTTGAGAAAAAGAAAGCTCGGCGGCTGCGACACGATGATGCCGCCGCGCGCGAAGACGAGCGAAGTCGGCAGGTTCAGCTTGTCGGCAAAGACGGTGAATTTATCCGCCTTGCCGTCGCCGTCCGTGTCTTCGCAAATCTTGATCCGGTCATTCCCTTCGCCGCCCGGTTGCACGCCGTGCGGGTAATCGCTTGTCTCCGCGATCCAGCAGCGCCCGCGCTCATCCCACGCCATCGCGATCGGCTTGGCGATGTCCGGCTCGCTCGCGAAAAGTTCCACCCGCAAATCCGGCGCGACCTGCGTCCGCTCGACGCTCCCTTTCACGCTGAAAGGCTGCTGGAGCGACACCGGCTCCGGACGCTTCTCGTAGTTCGCGACGTTCGGATTCGCCTCCCGCTTTTCCTCCTCCCGCTGCGCGAGAAACGCCTGCCACTCCGCGCGCCGCGCATCGCCCACCGCGGCAAGGATGCGGTCGCGCAGCGAACGGATGAATCCCGCGTCCGCCCAGTCCCGCTCCTCGCTCGCGAACTCTCCCTGCACCAGCCGTTTTGCGTCCACATTTGCGAGCGCCGCGAAATCCGCTTGCGGCGCATCGACCAGCACCGCATCGAAGTGCGCGATCCACTCCGGCGTCACCTGCGCCGGGTCCGCGGTGTATTCAAGCCAGACCGCGTCGCGCCCGAGCTCGCGCATCGCTGTGGCGCAATGCCGCGCGGCCGGCGTGCCTTCTTTCCCAAGAAACAGCACGCGGATCGGTCCCGACGCAGCGTGGGCAGCGAGCGTGAAGAGCAGAAGAAGCAGGGAGGAAAGGAATGACTTCATCGAGGGATGCGTTCCCTGCCACACCGCTCCCGCCGCCGCAAGCCTGCCGGTC
>CAXSDZ010000130.1:0-460 GCA_964235505.1 uncultured Chthoniobacteraceae bacterium | reverse complement strand
CGGTCTGAAGTTCGCTGGGATTGGGCTTATCAAGGAGGGCAGATCGCATTCGAGCACATTGGCAAGCCCAGCTTTCAGCCCTGAAACGGCCATGATCTCAGCCGCGACGCGGCTGGAAGGAGCAACAGCTTCATCGGGCAGGAGCCCGGCCAGTCGTGCTCACGGCTCGCCCATCACCGGCATCCACTCTTCCTAGCCGCCTCCTTGGAAGGGCGGGAGTCTTCGCGAGCGTGCTGTCGCGCCGAAGGTGCAGCCTCATACCAGCCCGGGGCAGCGCCCCGGGTAGGCAGCAAACAAGCATCAGCGCTGAAAGCGCGGCTCATCTCACGTCGCTCCAGCGGATGAATCGCGCCTTCAGCGCTGGCTCTGCGTGGCAGCCAACCCCGGGACGTTGCCCGGGGCTGGTATGAGGCTGCGCCGTTGGCGCAGAAGAGCACCCGGGCACACGCTCAGGCGTGCG
>CAXSDZ010000129.1:8734-12923 GCA_964235505.1 uncultured Chthoniobacteraceae bacterium | reverse complement strand
TCGTCGTCCTCGGCGGACTCGCTTATTTCGTCTACGCCCGCTTCGCCCAGCCCGGCCGCAACCCAGGCCCGAGCCGGAGCCGACGCCCCGGCCCCGCCCGGTCACGGTGACACCCGTGCCGGTCACGCCGCCGCCGATTGCGCCCCCGCCTTCAACCCCTGCGCCGGAGCCTGCGCCGGTGGTGGTGGAAAAGTCCGGCTTTGAAGAAGAGCGCGGAATGCAACCGGCCGCGGGAGGATTTGGCTGGTTCACCCGCTGGAAATATCTCTCCGCCACGGTGCGGCGCGACATCGATCGGGCGCCGGTGCAAAAGCGGCGTTGGCGCTACATCGCTGTGCATAACAGCGGCACGCGGCAAGGGAACGCGAAGGCGTTTGAATATTACCACTTGCACGTGCGCAAAATGCCGAACGGGCTCGCGTATCATTTCGTCGTCGGCAACGGCTCTTCGTCTGGCGACGGCGAGATCGAAATCGGCAATCGCTGGCACCGGCAGATCAACGGCGGCCACGTCCACAGCGACTACTTGAACAACATCGCGCTCGGCATTTGCCTCGTCGGCGATTTCAACCACGACGAGCCGACGCGACGCCAGCTCGCCGCGACCGAGGAGCTCATCCGCTACGTGCGCCAGCGCGTCGGCAAGATCGATCGCCAATGGGCGATTGTGAAAGCGCACCGCGAAATCAACCCGCCCCGCTGGCCGACCGACTGCCCCGGCGACCGCTTCCCGTATCGCTGGCTGCACACCACTTTCGATTAGACACTGAGGGTTGAGCGCCGCGTTTTGGCCGCACTTGCATGCGACTGAAGCGCGGAAGATATCCCGCGAGGATCGCGGGCCAGGCCCGTTCCGGCGCAAGCTGCCAATCAACCCTCAACCCTCAACCCTCAACCTTTCACATGCTCCTCGGCATCACCGGTGCGACCGGCTTCATCGGCAAACGCGTCGTCGATCTCGCACTGCGGCGCGGGCATGAAGTCGCCGCATTTTCGCGCAACCCAAGCCGCGCGATTCCAGGCTGCGAAATGCGCCACTTTTCGCTCGAAGATGCGCCTGACCTGCGTGGATGCGAAGCGGTGATCCACCTCGCGGGCGAGTCTGTGCTGGGACTGTGGACGGCGGCGAAGAAGCGCCGCATCCGCGACAGTCGCGTGCTCGGGACGCGCCGCCTCGTGGAAGCAATTCGGGTCATGGCAGAGCCACCGGAAGTCCTCGTGTGCGGCTCAGCGATCGGCTTCTACGGCGACTCCGGCGATGCGGAACTCGGCGAGGATGCGCCGAGCGGCACCGGTTTCCTGCCAGACACGGTGCGCGCCTGGGAAGCCGAGGCCCTGCGCGCGGAAGCGACCCGCGTGGTGCTGCTGCGGACCGGCCTCGTGCTCGGCAAAGGTGGCGGTCCGCTCGCCGCCATGGCACCGCTTTTCCGCGCGGGCCTTGGCGGGCAGATCGGCGATGGGCACCAATGGATGTCGTGGATCCACCTCGAAGACGAAGCGGCGCTCGCCCTTTTCGCGGCAGAAAACCTCGATGTGCGCGGGGCGCTGAATGCATCCGCCCCGTGGCCCGTGCGCAATCGCGACTGGACCCGCGCACTTGCCCTCGCTGTGCGCCGGCCCGCGTTTTTCCGTGCGCCAGCCGCCGCCGTGCGGTTGCTCGGCGAGTTCAGCCATGAGCTGCTCGACTCGAAGCGGGTTGTCCCCGCCGCTGCCACCGCGCACGGCTTTGGCTTTCGCTTTCCCGAGCTGGAGCCGGCGCTGAAGGATCTCTTGCAGTGACATGACCGGGAGGCTGCGGCGGCGCTTGCCTTCCTGCGCGATCTGCCGCTTTTTCCTCGCCCCATGAGCCGCCGAGCCACCCCGCCCCCTCCGCAGCACTGGCTGGTGAAACAGGAACCGACCGCCTATGCATGGCACGACTTCGTGCGCGATGGTGGAACAGCGTGGACGGGAGTGCGCAACTTTCAGGCGCGCATTCATCTTCGCGCGATGCGCTGCGGAGATCGTGCGTTGTTCTACCACAGCGTCACTGAAAAGGCTGTCGTCGGCGTCGCTGAAGTCACCCGCGAAGCCTACCCTGATCCGACCGCGACCGAGGGCGAATGGGTGTGCGTCCATCTCGCTCCCGTCGAGCCCCTGCCGCATCCGGTAACTCTGGATCAGATCAAGAAAACGCCAGCGCTGAGCGGCCTTGCGCTTCTGCGCCAATCGCGGCTTTCCGTGCTGCCGGTCACGCCGCAGGAGTTCGAGATCATCGTCCGGCTGGCTGATAAAAAGTAGTCTCTGGACTTCCCGCGCCGCTATGTTATCGGTCGCGCTCGCTATGCGATTCCTCCTGGAAATTTCGATCGTGGTGCTTGTGGCGGTGGCGGGCTGGCGGCAGCCGTTTCGCGATCACTTCGCGTCTCTCTTCCCGCACTTCGGCATCGCGCCCAGCCGCTTCGCGCGGCAGACGCAGCAAGCGCAGCAAGGCCCCCCGACCCCGACGCGGGTGGATGCGACGGCTTGGAATGGGAGCGAGGCGTCAGCGCGGGCGCGGGCGCCGGTCCGCACCGCCCCGTGGATGTGGGAGCGCTCCGCGCTGGACCAGAAGCCTGCGACTGGAAGATCCGATAAACACTGAGCGACGCCATGTTTGAGAGTCTCGTGCGCGTGTTGATTTTGGGCGCGGTTTTGGCCGCGGTCATTCTTGCGGGGTGGGATGAGCCGCTGCGGTATCGGGCACTCGACCGCGGACAGATCGCGCAAGAAGAGCAGGCGCTCGCGCCAAAGGTGGAGCCGCGCCGCACGATAGAAAACTGGCAGCCAGCGGGCACATCGCTGGACCGCGCTCCTTATCGGGTGCGCAATGGAATGGTGCGCTACTCGCGGAACTTCGACCCCAAGCAAACCGGCACGGGCAGCGAAACCCCGTGGAAGCCAAACACCTTTCGCGGAGGCACAGCACCGACGACTACTCTCAGTGGTCAGGCGCACTGACGGCAGCGGCTGATGGTATGGGGGAAACCGACGCGCAGAATCGCGCGACGGCACGTAGCAGTTGGGATACGCCCTTCGCATGAGCACGGTCACGCCCTGCCGCATCTCCCATCCTCCGCGCCAGCCGCTGGTCGTCTTCGACGGCACCTGCACGTTTTGCTGCTTCTGGATCGAACGCTGGCGGGGAATGACTGGGCATCAATTCCAGTTCGCGCCGTTTCAGGAAGTGGCGGCGCAGTTCCGGGAAATCCCGCGTGCTTCGTTTGAGGAGGCGGTGCAGCTCATCGAACGCGACGGCTCGGTTTGTTCAGGAGCGGACGCAGTGTTTCGTGTGCTGGGCGAAGCGCCAAGGTGGCGATGGATTTCAAAGCTTGTGCGAAAAGCGCCACCGCTGCTGGGGCTCGCGAGGGTGGCGTATCGGTTCATCGCACGGCATCGCAGCGTCTTTTCATTTCTCACGCGCGCGGCGTGGGGATCAGATCCGCAGCCGTCCACGTTCGGGGTTGCGCGGCGGGTTTTCGCACATGGGCTGGGACTCGTATTCCTCAGCGCATTTGCCTCGCTAGCGGTGCAGGTGCGCGGCCTCATCGGCGCTCACGGCATCATGCCGGCGGCGGACCTGCTCCCGCTCGCGCGGCAGCAACTCGGAGCCGAGGCATATCGCCAGTTGCCCACGCTTTTCTGGATCGGCAGCAGCGACGCCGCGCTGCTCGGGGCATGCGGCCTGGGGGTCGCGGTGGCTGCGGCGATGGCAAGCGGCTTCGCGCCCGGGGCGTGTTCGCTGGTGCTCTGGGGGCTTTACCTTTCGCTGAGCTCCGTGGGGAGTCCGTTTCTAGATTTCCAATGGGATATCCTGCTGCTGGAGACCGGGCTGCTAGCGGCGGTTTATCTTCCGTGGCGTCCGCGTCCGCGCTGGGGTATCGCTCCGCCCGTCGCGACGCTTGGGCGCTGGCTCCTGCTGTTTCTGCTCTTCCGGCTGATGCTCGAGTCTGGCCTTGTGAAGCTCGCGAGCGGCGACCCGAAGTGGCGCAATCTGACTGCCATGACGTTTCACTACGAGACGCAGCCGCTGCCTCTGCCGGCCGCGTGGTGGACGCACCGCGCTCCGCTCTTCCTGCACCAGGCACAGACGCTTGCGACGTTCGCGATCGAGTTTCTCGCGCCGTTCGGAATCCTCGCGCCGCGCCGCCTCCGGCATCTCTCCGCGTGG
>CAXSDZ010000129.1:0-8724 GCA_964235505.1 uncultured Chthoniobacteraceae bacterium | reverse complement strand
GCGCTCCAGCTCGGCATCTTGCTCACCGGAAACTTCGCTTTCTTCAACTGGCTCACGATCCTGCTTTGCGTGCCGATGCTTGATGACACGCACTGGCCGGCACGCCTGCGTGAGCGGCTGGCAGGCGCACCCGGCACGCCCACGTGCGGCGGCGCGCGGTGGGCGTCCGCCGCGCTCGCGCCTTTCGCAGCCGCCGCAGTGCTGGTGACCGCCGCGCCGCTTTGGAGCACGCTAAGCAGGGTTGATTGGCCGCAGCCGCTCGCGTGGTTGAATGGCCTCTTCCCGCCTGTTCGCTGGCCCGCATTTCTCGGTGAGCTGAACGCGCAGCTCGCCCCGCTGCGCTCCTTCAATTCCTACGGCCTCTTCGCGGTGATGACGACCGAGCGGCCCGAAATCGTGGTGGAAGGCAGCGACGATGGAGAAACGTGGAAGCCGTATGAGTTCCGCTGGAAGCCGGGTGACCTGCAAGCGCGACCGAGATGGGTCGCGCCGCATCAACCGCGGCTCGACTGGCAGATGTGGTTCGCGGCACTTGGCACACCGCGGGAAAACGCCTGGTTCATCCGTTTCCTCGGCCGGTTGCTGGACGGGACGCCCGAAGTGCTCGCACTGCTGAAGACCAATCCTTTCCCGGACGCACCACCGCGCGCCATCCGCGCGGTGCTTTACGACTATCATTTCACCCGCTCTGGAGAAGGGCCGGCCTGGTGGCGGCGTGAGGAAAAAGGGCTCTACTGCCCACCGTTGAGTCGTCGGCAGACGCCGGGGCGCGCGGAGTGAAGGCCCCCTTCTCCGCACCGTTTCGCCACAAAGACGATCAGAGCTTCCGTGAAGAAAGTTCCCCGTCACCACGTCGCACATCCTCGAATCATCTCTCGAATACATGAGCTCATTTCCATCTCTCCGTTACCTCTCCACTCTTCTCGTCGGCGCGTGTTTGGCGCTCCCGATCACGGGCTCCGCTAAAGACAAGCACGATGACCATGATCATCACGGTGGCGGCGATCACCACAGGGGAAACTATTCGCACGGAGATTACTACCGCCACGGCGGGTCCTACTATGGGTCCGGCTACAGCCGATCTCACTACGGCTACGCGCGACCCTACTATGGATACGGTTATGGCCCGTCAGTGGGCATCAGCTACTACAGTGAGCCGAGCTATGCTTACGAAACGACGCGTGTCTATCGTGGCCACTCGAGTTCCGACGCTTCGGATGACCTCGCAGTCGATGTGCAGCGCGCGCTGAAACGGCGTGGCTACTACACCGGCCCGGTCGATGGAGACATCGGCCCCGGCAGCCGTTCCGCGATACGCTCTTACCAGGCAGACCGCAGGCTTTCCGTCACCGGCCGCATCGATAGTAGCCTGCTGCGCGCGTTGGGCATTGGGTAACTCTGAGGGTCTCCGGTTCATCACGCCGGTGCGCCTGCGAGCTTCGCCGGGCACCGGCGTTTGACACATCGGAGCACCGCCGGAATACTCGCCGCCTGTGCTTCGGATTCTTGCTTTTGTGCTGCTCGTGGTGAGCTTTGGAGAAGCCCGCTCTTCCGCGCAAACGGCGGATTCCACCCCTTCTCCTGCCGCGAGATCGATTGTCTTTTCCGCGTCGGACTCGTCGGCGATTTCCGGCTTCGAGGAGCAGCCTGCGACCACGGCCCGCATGCTCGATCGGCTGGTCCTCGCAGTCACTGGCCAGCGCGACGTCGCCGGTGCGTGGCGCTCGCTCGTGAAGCCTGCGGACCGGGTCGGCATCAAAGTCGCCACTGCTGGCGGGCGCTACTTTTCTTCGCATCGCGGAGTTGTCGGCGCGGTCGTCAGCGGCTTGAGATCGGCGGGCGTGCCCGCGGCGCAAATCACCATCTGGGACCGCTCATCGGCCACGCTGCGGGTTGCTGGCTTTGTGGAAGAAAGGGGCGGCGTCCGGGTTCGCGGCATCGATCCGCCGGGCGGTTGGGATCCCGCGGCAAAGGTGGTCGCGCCGGTGCTTGGGAAGCTGATCTGGGGCGACCTGCTTTTCCGCGGCAAAGCCCCGGGGCTTACCCACACTGCTGCGGAAAGCGATCAGCTCAGCGCGGAAAGCCACCTCGCCTCCGTGCTCACGCGCGACGTGACGAAGATCATCAACCTCGCGGTGCTTTCCGACGAAGCGGGCTGTGGCGTGGCCGGCGCGCTCTACAACGTGACGGTGCCAAACGTCGATAATGTCCGCCGCTTCACCCAGCCCAGCGGGGCCTCCTCCATCTGCGATCTGTATGCCGACGCGCGCATCGGGCCAAAGGTCGTGCTGCACGTCCTCGACGGCCTGCTGGCGCAATACGCCGCCGGGCCGGAGTTCAATCCGCGCTACGTCCTCCCGCACGCGACGCTCTACGCCAGCAAAGATCCCGTGGCGCTCGATGCGACCGCCTTGCGCCTGATGGAGCGTTGGCGCAAGGAGGCAAACCTCCCGCCGCTCGGTCGCCGCGCGGCGTGGCTGGAGGAAGCGGCAGCGATCGGCCTCGGAAACTTCGCGGAAGAGCGGATCGTCGTGCAGCCCTTGCCCGCCCTGCCATGACGCGCGCGGATTTGAACGGCCCGCTGCTGGCCTCAGTTTCGCGTTCTTTTTACCTGACGATCCGTGCGCTCCCTGCGCCGCTGCGCGCTCCGATCGGACTCGCCTATCTGCTTGCCCGCGCCAGCGACACAATCGCGGACAGCGCCGACGCACCCGCGGAGATCCGGCTGCGGCACCTCGCGGCACTCGACGGAATGGTTGCGCGCGGCGCTGCCGATCCCGGCGCGCTGGCCGAGCTGGAGCGCGACATTCAGCCCGCCGCAGCCGCCGAGCGCACGCTCATCGAGCAGCTTCCCCGCTGTCTGGAATGGCTCGAAGCGATCGATGAAAACGAGCGCGCTGAGATCGCTGCGGTGCTGCGGGAAATCATCCGCGGTCAATCGCTCGACGTGCAGCGCTTTCCCACGCCGGGCGCGCGCCCGGTCGTCGCGCTGGCGAGCGCAGCGGAGGTGGAAGACTACACGTATCTGGTGGCGGGCTGCGTGGGCGAATTCTGGACGCGGCTCTGCCTCGCGCGTCTCCCGCGTTTTTCAGCGGAGCCGCCGGAAATGCTCGCGTCCTGGGGTGTGAACTTCGGCAAAGGTCTGCAGCTCGTGAACATCCTGCGCGACCTTCCCGCGGATTTGAGGGAAGGCCGCTGCTACCTGCCGGCGGATGAGCTCGCTGCCGCCGGCGCCACGCCCGCCGCGCTGCTCAGCGATCCGCAAAGCGCCCGGCCGGTCTTTGCCCGCTGGCACGCGCGCGCCGCCGAATGCCTCGACGACGGCCACCGCTACATCGCCGCGCTGCGTCCTGCGCGACTGCGGGCGGCCTGCTTTTTGCCGTGGTATTTGGGAGTCCAAACGCTCGCCCTGCTGGCCGCGCGTCCGCCACTTGAAACGCCCGAGCGAGTGAAAGTGCCGCGCCGCACCGTCCGCTTCGCGCTGGCACTTGCGCCGCTCGTCGCGATTTCAAACCTGCCGCTGCGCTGGGCAGCGCATCATTCTTTCGGCAGAAAATAGCTCCGCTGCTTTCCCGAGATCGTGCGGCCCAGCCGCTCGAGCGCGAGCAGCATGTCCTCCCAAACTTTCCGCTTTTCGGAGAGCGCCTGGTTCCGCAGCAGATACGCCGGGTGATACGTCGCCATCAGCGGGATGCCGTGGAAGTCGTGCCACTTGCCACGCAGTTGGCCCATCGCTGCAGTCTCGCCGGTGAGCCCCTGCATCGCAGTCGCCCCGAGCGCCACGAGGACGCGCGGCTGGATGATTGCAATCTGCTTTTGCAAATACGGGAGGCAGGTCGCCATTTCAGCCGGGGTCGGCTTGCGATTGCCCGGTGTGCCCGGCGGCATGTTGGGCCGGCACTTGAGCACGTTCGCGATGTAAATATCACCGCGCGCAAAGCCCATCGTTTCGATGATCTTGGTGAGCAACTGCCCAGCCTTTCCGACAAACGGCTCACCCTGCCGGTCCTCATCCTCGCCCGGCGCTTCGCCCACAAACATCAGCTCCGCCTGCGGATTGCCGACGCCAAAAACAACCTGCGTCCGCGTGCGCGCGAGGTGCGGGCAACGCGTGCAGGGCAGCGCCACCGCGCGCAATGCCTCGATGCGTTCGGCCTGGCTGCTCGCCGGATCGCCGCCCGGCACGATCACCGGCTCACCGACAGGCAGCAGCGGCACGGCTGGGGCGGGCGGGAGCGGACGCGCGACTTCCGGCGGCAGTGGCGCGGCTGGCACGGGCGGCAGCGTTCGCGTGGCGGGCGGCGGAGTGCGCGGCGCGGCAGCGGCTTCCCGCAGACTTGCTGGTCTCCCCTCGCGTGGTGCTGGAGTGGCCGCGGCTTCCTGCGCCGGCTGGATTGCGAGAGACGCGGGAGAGCTTGCAGTCGCTGCCAACGCAGCGAGCACCGCATTCGGAGCGCGCAACTGCACGCCGCGCGCATGCAGGTCGCGCAGTGCGGTGTGGACGAAATCGAGGGCGTCTTCGGATGAACTCATGTGGGTGGGAGCGAGACGGTAGCACCGCGAAAAGTGCGCCCAAGCAGCAAACGATGCGGTGCTGGCGGTTTCTTCATTCCACCCCCGCGGCGAGGAAATCGGCGGGCAGCGGGGCGGTAAAACGCAGCGCTTCCCCTGTGCGTGGATGGGAAAACCCGAGCTGCCAGGCATGCAGCATCTGGCGGGAAAAACCGGCGCGCTTCCCATACACCTCGTCGCCGACGAGCGGGTGGCGGAGGTGGAGCAGATGCACGCGGATCTGGTGCGTGCGGCCGGTGTGCAGCGTGCATTCCACCAGCGTCGCGATGCCGCCGTGCGCTTCAGGCGCGGCGATCTCGCGCAGCACGCGCCAGTCGGTTTTTGCCGTCCGCCCGCGCGCGGCATCCAGCACCGTCATCTTCTGCCGGTGGACCGGGTGTCGCCCGATCGGCGCCTCGATCGTGCCGCGCTTTTCCGTGAAGCTCCCGGCGCAAAGCGCGAGGTAGATCTTTGTGACCTCGCGCCCGGCAAACTGGCGGGCGAGCGCCCCGTGCGCGAAGTCGCTCTTCGCCGCGACGAGGCAGCCGCTGCTCGTGCAGGACGTCGACGAGGCGAAGTCGCTGGTGTCCTTGTCCAGCCGATGCACGATGCCCGGACGCTGCTCGCCGCCGATGCCGGAAAGCTCGGCGCAGTGGTGCAGCAGGGCGTTGACGATGGTCCCCTGCCAGTTGCCCGCCGCGGGATGCACGACCATCCCGGCAGCCTTGTTCAGCACGATGAGATCGGCGTCTTCAAAAAGCACATCGAGCGCGATCGCCTCGGGCTGCGTGTCCACGGGCGTTGTCGGAGGCGGCTCATCCACCACGATCCGATCGGCGGGGCGCAGCTTCACGCTCGGCTTCACGGACCCGCCATTCAGCGTGATGTGCCCGCTCTTGATGAGATCCTGGAGGCGCGACCGCGAAACCGCGGGGAGCTGGCTGGCGAGGAACTGATCGAAACGCCGCCCGGCGTCTTCGGAAGCGATAAGAAACTCAGCGGAAAGCACGGAGAAAGGCTGAGCGATTCCCGCGGGAACCGCGAGCTATGAGCGCAGCGCCAGCATCCACGCGGCGGCGATGAGCAGCGTCGCGGCGAGCGCAAACCAGCGCTGCATCCGTGCTCCGATGCGCTCTTTCCCCCGCAACACCGCCGCTGCGCCGCCGAGCACGCTGCCGCAAACGAAGCCCCACCAATGCGCCATGAAATCGACCCGCTCGTGCGCTTCGCCGACTCCGAGATACGCCAGCAGCGCGAATCCCGCGCCGACGGGCAGGACGATCTGCCAGCGCTTCCGCGGCGCGGGATGCGCCCAGCGGGCAAAAAACTCGATGCCGACGAGCAGCCCGAGCGCGCCGAAAACGCCCGTGGACGCGCCGATCGAGAGATGCTCTTCGCCGCGGTAACCCCACGCGTTCACCGCATTTCCCGTTGCGCCGGCGAGCACGACGAGCAGCCACGCGAGCCCCGTGCCGAGCTGCGGGAGGAGAAATGCGACAAACAAAAGCCCCGCTCCGAGATTCGCGACCAAGTGCCCGAGATCGCCGTGCAGCGTGAGCGCGGTGAGGGCACGCCACCACTCCCACTGCTCCACGATCGCTCGGCTGCCCGCCGCGCCGCGCCCGGTCCACTCGGGTCCGCCCAATTGCTGCGCGAGAAAGAAGGCGCTCAAGATCCAGCCAGCGACATACAGCGACAGGGTCGGGATCTTGCCGTCGTCCGCGGCCGGCTCGGGGACGGGCCGCTGGAGCTGCTCGGCTTCGAAGCTCGACAGCTCAAGCTCCGCGATTCCCAGCGCAGATTCCTCCACTTGCAAAGTCCAGGTGTCGCCATCGCGCTCGATCACATACGCGAGATCCTTTGCCGCCAGCGCGAGCGAGCTTTCGCGCGCATCGACGAGGCGCGCGAAGCGGCGGACCTCGATGAGCGGAGGGGGCGATATGGGCGGCATGGAAGTCGGCGTGCCGAAGCGGTGCGCGGTCCCGGAAGCTCCACGTCTCCCGCCCGGTTTTCAACGTCCAACGCTCGGATGGCGCGACCATGTGCGGATAGCCGCCGGGATGCGGCGTTGAAACTTCGACCTTGTGAGTGGAACGTTCGGCGTCCGCAGTTCCGCCAGCGCCAGGCGCATCACTTCTCATGTCCGCCTTTGCCTTTCTTTCTCAAAGCCTGACGATCCCGGATCTCTGGCAGCAGCAGGCGGTGCATGCGCTGCGCGAAGGAAAGGATGTGGTGGTGCATGCGCCGACCGGTGCTGGGAAGACGCGTATCTTTGAGCTTTTCCACCCGGCCCTGCGCGGGCAGGCGGTCTTCACGGTGCCGACCCGCGCCCTTGCCAATGACAAGCTCGCCGAGTGGCAGGGACGCGGCTGGGACGTGGGCATCGCGACCGGCGACGTGGCGCACCGGCTCGATGCCCGGGTCGTCGTCGCCACGCTGGAAACGCAAAAGGGCCGCTTCCTCCAGCGCCACGGCCCCGCGCTGCTGGTCGTCGATGAATACCAGATGATCGCGGACCCGACCCGCGGCGTGAATTACGAGCTGTCCATCGCGCTTGCGCCGCAGGGTGGGTCGAGGGACGAGAGCCGAGGGACGAGAGCCGGGAATGAACGCGCGGCAGGCGCAGCCTTTCACGCCCTCGTCCCTCGTCCCTCGACTTTCGATTCCTCACATACCCAGCTCCTGCTGCTCAGCGGCAGCGTCGCCAATCCGCAGGATGTCGTCGGGTGGTTGCGACGGATCGGGCGCGATGCGGTGCTGGTGTCGCACGCGGTCCGGCCCGTCCCGCTGGAAGAAGTGGACTTAGAAAATCTCCCGGATCGCCCGGGCAACGCCGGCCGGGGGTGGTGGCCGCGGATGATCGCGAATGCGCTGCGCGCGGATCTCGGACCGGTCCTGCTGTTCGCGCCGCGACGCAATGCGGCGGAAGAGCTCGCCCAGCAGCTCGCCGCCGCGCTGCCGCCGGATCGGCCGCTCGGTCTCAGCGCGGGGCAGGAGTAGCTCGCGGGCGGGCAGCTCGGCAAGTTGCTCCGCAGCCGCGTGGCGTTCCACCACAGCGGCCTCTCGTATGCGCAGCGCGCCAGCCTCATCGAGCCGCTGGCGAAGGCCGGCGAGCTGCGCGTGGTGGTGGCCACGATGGGGCTCGCCGCCGGGATCAACTTTTCCATGCGCTCGGTCGGAATCACGGGGACCGCTTACATGGTCGGCGCGTTTGAGCGGCAGGTGCAGCCGGATGAATTGCTGCAAATGTATGGCCGCGCCGGGCGTCGCGGCCTGGATGAAACCGGCTACGCGCTGATCGGCCGCCACCCGCCGCGGTTGCTCGATGCGCGCCCTCGCCAGCTCCGGCGTGCCGCGCAAATCGACTGGCCCACGCTGATCGCAGTGATGCAGGGCTCGGTCCTGAGCCGGGAGTTCGGCGCCGAGCTTCCGCTGACTCCCGAAGCACCGCCTTCAGCGCTCGAAGTCCCATTCCATGCGGCTTTGGAGCTGAACGAGCGCCTTTTCTCGACGCAAAAGATCGCGCTCGGAGTGGAGCACTCACTCGGCACCGGACCGATGCCTTGCGGCCTCTGGGTTGATATGGAGCGGGCGCGGTTCGCGCGGCGCGGGGTGCTGGAAATGCTGAACTCGCGAGGCGAGTGGGAGGCCAGACCAGCCGCGGAAACAGAGGTGACGCTGGGAGCGGCGCTGGTGTGGGAAGGGGACGGCGGAGAGGCCGCGGGGACGGACGAGAAACTTCCAACGTTCAACTTCCAACTTCCAACTTCCAAGGCGGAGTGCGCGGCCGGTTCCACTCCGCTCACGGGCCGCTGGCTTCCAGCGCTGTCGCTCGCCCGCTCACTGGATGGCATCACCGCCGGCACCCTTTGCAGGCTCACGACCGCAGCCGGAGAAAAGCGCTACGGTCGCGAAGTGGCGATCGGCACCCGCCGCAGCGATGGCACTCTCGCGCTTGCGCCGTGGCTGAAGCGCACTCTGCAAAAGGCCCGTGTCGATCTCGCCGTGCTGGAAAGCGATGTGCTCCGACGCATCCCGCAGCTCACGTCCGGCGGCCAGCTCGCGCAGCTTTTTCCCCGCGGCGAGCAGCTCATTGCTCACCTGAAGTATGACGGTCTTCCCATGCGCGCGTGCATCGACTCGCACGGCGCGGCGCTGCTCGATCCGTTCTTC
>CAXSDZ010000128.1:0-13049 GCA_964235505.1 uncultured Chthoniobacteraceae bacterium | reverse complement strand
AAGATGTGGAGCCGTCCATCGGCATGCAGCTCCAGCGTGAGCGCGCGCCGGCTGGCGGTCGGCGGCAGCGAGGCGAGCGGCAGGCGCAAGCCCGCCGGACCTTCCGCCCCGAGCAGCGTGATGCGCGGGCCCAGATGCCAATCTTCCGTGCGAAAGCGCTTCCCGTCATGATCCAGCGGCAGCACCCAGACCTGCCGCGCGGCATCGAGTGGATCGGCGGCGCGCAGCCATTTCGCCTTCAAGCGCAGCGGGCCGAGCAGGCGCTCGCGGAAGTCCTTCGCCATGCTCGCGGTCACCCGCTTTTCCGCGCCGCGCGGATCGCCATTTCCAGCCGCAGCCGCATCCCACTTCCCACTCTCACTTCCCACTCGCTTCACCACCGCCGCGCCATCCGCGCGCCACACGAGGTTGATCGCCCAGCGCGGGTTCACCTCGCCGGGATACAGCTTGCCGGGCGAAAAGATCGCGATGGCGTGCGGCAGCGTCTGCGCGACGAGCGCATCCGCGAGCGCATGCGCATGGCGGAGCTTGGTCGGCCCGAGGGCGGTGATGCTCCACTCGCTCCCCTCCGGCGCGTCCGGCACATACGTCGGCTCGCCGCCGAGCGTGAGCCGCACCCCATGGCGCGCGAGCGTGGCGTCGATCTTCTCCGAAAGGGCGTCGAGCGGGTCAGGCGATTTCATGGATTTGCAGTGAAGCGAGCATCTGGGCGGGGACGTGCGACGCATGGAAATACCGGCCGATGACCGGCGAGATATCCGCCGGCGCGAGGCCGACCGCGGCGGTGAGGTGGTGGTGATCGCAGAGCGTGCCATTCGTGGGATCGAAGCCGACCCAGCCTGCGCCGGGCAGATACGCCTCGACCCACGCGTGCAGCGCGCCCTCCGCGCGGCGCTCCGATTTCTCCACGCCGAACTCTCCCAGGTAGCCACTCGCCAGCCGCGCGGCGACGCCCATGCCGCGCAGCGTTGCCGCCATCAGCACCGCGAAGTCGCGGCACGCGCCGCTGCGGCAGGCGAGCGTTTCCGCCGGCGAGCGCGCCGCGCCTTCTTCGCGCCGCTCGTAGGCGAGGTGCCCGCGCAGCGCTTCGTTCAGGCTCACGAGCATGGAGACGGTCGGCTGTGGAGCCGCGGGCGGCTGCCAGAATGGGAGCGAAACGCCCATTCCATCAGGGTTTGCGAGATACGGCGCGAGCACGCGCGCCTCCTCCGGCGTGTAGGCGAAAGGCCACTCCAGCGCGTGTCCCGCGAGCAGAAAGCCGAACGCATTCTTGCGCTCCACCTCCAGCACGATGCGCAGGTGGACCGCCAGCAGCGCGGATTTCTCCGGGTAGAAGACGGACGCGATCTCGTTGTCGAAAAGGTCGCGCCGGTAGTTCACCGCCGCGTCGGCATTCGTCTGAAATGCGACGCTGCGCACCAGCGTGTGCCGGTCGCCGCGCGGGAAAAGCCGATACAGATGCGGCGAAAAGCTGACGGCTTCCGCGTAGGTGTATTGGGTCTGGTAAAGAATTTCGATGGTCATGCGATCATGCTTCTGCGCCGACGATCTTGCTGCCTTCCCCCCACGCGCGCTCGCGCTTTTGCATTTCGAGGAAGTTCATGGTGCGGTGACCGCCTTCCCCTTTTCCGCCCGCCGTTTCATATACACGCGCACCTTCATGCTCTGGCCGCCGCTCCCCTTGAAAGTTCCCCGCAGCGGCGTGGCATCGCGAAAATCGCGGCCAAAGGAAACCGCCACGTAGCGCTCATTCACCCATTGCCGATTGGTCGGATCGATCGCCACCCAGCGCATCCCGGGCACGAGCACTTCGATCCACGCGTGCGTCGCGATGGCGCCCGTGAGCCGCCGCGTCGGGTCCGGCGCGTAGGCTTCGATGTAGCCGCACACATACCGCGCCGGCAGTCCCGCCGTGCGCAGGATCGACAGGCCGATGTGCGCGAAGTCCTGGCAGACGCCCGTCTTCTTCTGCCAGACCTCCGCAAGCGGCGTGGAGTTTTCCGTGGCTCCCGCGCGGTAGGCAAACTCGTCGTGGATTGCTTCATTCAAGCGGGTGAGCGCCTCGCCGAGCGTGGCGTGGGAGGGGAAAAAACGCCGCGCCCATTGCGTCGCCTCGCGGCCGATGACGACCACCGGCGTCGGCTGCAGGAAGTCGAAAATATCGACAATCGCCGACGACAGGATCTGCCGCGCTTCCTCCACGCTCACCGCGAGGCTCGCCTCCGGCAGGGGCGCGGGCTGCGTGCGCACGACGAGCCGATTTGAAATGACGAGATGCGTGTGCCGAAAAGGCAGCGAAAAGAAATCGACGTGGTTGCCGAAGTGATCCGTGTAGTTGGAAGTCGGCACCGCGGGATCGATCTTCAGCAGGTGCGACAGCACCGTCTGCGTCGGCAGATCAGGCGGGGTCAGCCGCGCCTCGCCATACGCCTCCGCGGCCGAGTGGCCGTAGCGATATTGGGTAGTGTGCGTGATCTCGAATTCCATGGCGGCAGGTGGAAAGTGAAAGTGAGCGGTGGAATGCCGTGGCGTGGAAAAGGCAGGTCACTTTCCACTCTCACATTCCACTTTTACAGCCCCCGCAGGTGCGGCGTGGAGAGCTGCGCGATGTGCGTTTGGTGGTTGAGAAAGCTGTCGGCGATCAGCGAGTGCAGCTCCAGCGTGGAGTCGAGCAATCCGCGCAGCAGCGGCTCCAGGCCGGGCGCAGGCGCAGGCGGCACGTGCAGGAGTTCCGTGGCCGGCGCGTCTTCTTCCGGTGGCAGCGATGGCACGAGGGTCGCCCAGTCGATCCGCATGATGCGGTGGATCAGCTCGTCGATGACGACCGGCGCGCGCGCCCCGCCCTGCGCTTCCGGCGCGATCGATTGGCGCAGCAGATCGCGGCTTTTTTCCAGGCAGCGCCGCACGCTGCGCGGCACTTCCGGGTGCTGCCAGAGCAGCTCCAGCACGGCCACCGGTTCCGCGCGCATCTGGTAGATGCGGCGATACGCGTCGCGCGTGCCGAGCAGCCGCAGGAAGGCGCTCAGCTCGATGTCGGAGGCATACGGCACCGCGCCGGCTGCGGCACCGTCGCGGCGCGCCAGCGAGACATTCAGCGACACCACGGAGTTCGCCGTGATCACCGCGCGCTCCAGCATTTGCCCGATCTCGCAGAAGCGCCACCCGTCGTCGGCCAGCATCGTATTGGAGGCGATGGCGAAGAACTGCGGGATGAGCTGCGTCACCGCGTCGCTCAGCCGCCGCGTCGCGCGCACGGCATTCGGCTCCGAGGTGCTCGCATGGTAGCGCGTGCGGGCGAAGCGCGTGCGCAGCTCGTTCAGCGTGGCCCACGCCTCCGGGCTGATGCTTTCCGGCACGCTGCCCGCGTTGCTCAGCGCCCGCTCGTAGGTGCGCAGGACGGAGCCCGGCTCCGGCAGCAGCACGAGCCGGTAGCGGTCGAGCCGGTTCGCGATCGAGCGCCGGCTGGTGCCCGCGCTTTTCTCCAGCGGCGGCAGCAGGCGATTCCACACCGGCTGGTAATGCTTCCGCTCCGCTGAGTTCAGCTCCTCGGTTTCCAGCGTCTCGATGACGGAGATGAGATACGCCTGGTGATGCGCGCGCTCGAGGTAGCGGCCCATCCAGTAAAACGCATCCGCCACGCGGCTCGTGACCTGGCGGCGCGGCAGATGCGCGTGCGCCTCCGGGCCCGCGCGGCGCGCAAACCGCGGCAGCAGCGGCGTGGTCAGCTCATCGGCCAGCACCCACGTGTCCTTGCTGGTCCAGTCGCTGCCGCAGCCCGTGCCGCTCGTATCCACGCGGGAAAGCGCGCCGGGCAGCACATCGAAATCCGCGCCGGTGCGCACCGCGAAGACCACGTGATCCTGCGGATGCTCGCGCATTTTCCCCTCCTCGAAACAAAGCGTCGCCGCCCCGGTCGCGCGCGGCTGCGCGATGTAAAGCTGCGGTTGCCGGCGCACCTCGGCGCGCAGGGCGTCTTCGGTTTTGAAGTCCGCGTCGTCCCACGGCCCGAGCGCGCGCGCGCGGCTCATCGGGCGGATGCACCACTCCTCCAGATGCCCCAGCGCCAGCTCGCGCTGATCGAGATCGCCCAGCCAAAGCGTCGGCACGCTCGGGAGCACCGGCGCTTCGCCGAGATAAAAGCGGATGATCTGCGAGGCGAAGGGCAGCAGACTCGCATCGTCCGCGAGCTGGCTGCCGACGCCATTCACCAGCGCGACGCGGCCTTTCCGCAGGCAATGCACGAGACCGGGCACGCCGAGCGTCGAGTCGCGCCGGAAGACCAGCGGATCGAGCCACGCATCCGGCACGCAATTGTAGATGACATCGACGCGCTCTAGACCGCGCACAGTTTTCAGAAAAACGCCGTCATCGACCACCACGAGATCGCCGCCCTGCACGATCGGCACGCCCATGCGCCGCGCGAGGAAGCTCTGCTCATTCGACGCCGCGCCCGTCTCGCCCGGCACCAGCATCGCCACGCGCGGCTCGCCCTCGCAGTGCTCCGCCGCTTCGCGGAACTGCTCGGCGATCAGCACCGAAATCTCCGCGACGGATTGCACTGCCGCTTCGGAGAAAAGCTCGGGCGCCACGCGGGCCAGCGCGCGCCGGTTTTGCATCATGTAGGAGATGCCCGCGGCGTGCGCGAAGTGGTGGCTTTTCACCTGCAGGGCGCCGCGCCGGTCGCGCGCGAGACAGATGCCGGAGAGATGGAAATACGCGCCCCGCGCGCGCGGCACGCCGATCGATGCCGCATGGTAGCTCGCGCTGCCGAGCACCGCCTGCACCGGCACCACGCCCGCGCGCAGGATCGCGCGCTCGCCATACACATCCGCGAGCAGCGCCTCCCACGCGCGCAGCCGCTGGCGGAAACCGCGCACGATCGTCTGCCATTCCGCGCCGTCGAAAACGTGCGGCAGCAGATCGCACGTCCACGGCAGCCGCCCCCACGGATCGCTGCCGCGAGTGGCGTCAAAGGTCACGCCCATCTCGCGCAGCGTCGCGGCCATCTGCTCCTCCAGCGTGCGCAGCACGGCGCGCGGCAGCTCTTGCAAATGCGCGACGAGGCCGCCGTAGCGCGGGCGCGTCGATCCGTCGGCGGCGAGAATCTCATGCCAGCGCGCGGCGGCGGGCGGCTTGGGCGGTGCGGCGGAAACGGTCAAGGCGCGACAAGGTCCGGGGCGCGGCAGACAGGGTCAAGCGGCAAGTCGGCCGGGCGCGTTCCGCGAGCCTTCAAGGAGCGGCGGCGGTTCGCGGTGGAGCGCGTCCGGCGGCGCACGCCGAGCACTGCCGCGGCGCTGAGCAGCAGCCGGACAAACCACACTGAAAAGCACGGAGCGCCGGCCCCAAAGCCAGAGACGCCGAGCGCATTCCGTGTGGATAAGCTCCCCGCCCCGCGCGGTGTCATCCCTACCGAAGCTCCGGCCGAGCGGCGTAGCCTAGCGAAAGGAATGCGACCCGGAACGCAGTGGAGGGATCGGGGCGAAGGCGGCGAGGGCTCACGCAAACACAAACCACTCCGAAAACAGCGGCCCGGGCCGGGAGGGCCGCGCTTTTTTTTGGATTCGGAGCAGAAGATCGCCGCCGCCAGAGAGGAAAATCTCCTCCGGCACCTCGCGCCCGGCCCTCCGAACGCCGCCCGCGGCACTTCGCACCCCGAAACCGACGCTCGAAAGGCCGGACCCGGCCTCCGAAGCGACAAACCCGGCCCGCAGCGGGAGAAAAAACAGGTCGCCACCGAGAAAAAACACGTCGCGCAGGAGAAAAAACACCTCCGCGACGTGTTTTTTGTCGTCGAAGAGCAGATTGGCACACCTCGCAACCTACTTGAGGAGAGCGACTTGCGTCCTAGTTCCCGCTGCCGCCGACGCCTGCGCTCCCCGTCCCGCCGCTGCGGCCCGCCTCGCTTCCGCCGCTGCTCCCCCGGGGACGCCCCGGGAAGCGCACCTTCAGCGTGTCGTAGATCGCCTGCGCGCCCGGCACCCCGCGCTTCGCCGCTTCGCGCACGTTGTTGTAAAAAGCGCGGTCCGCATCGTAAATCTCCGCTCCCAGCACGTCGAAAGTATCGCGCACCGACCCGAAGAGCTGCTCGATCTGCCCGAGGATTTCGCCCAGCGGGCTCCAAAGCGCCCGGTCCTTCCCCAGCTCGGCCTGGTTCACAAAGCTCGGGATCAGCTCCGGCTTGGACGCCATCGCCGCCGCGCAATCCTGGTCGAACCCCACCGTCCGGGTTCCCAGCCGCGCCAGCTCGCCCCGCGCATCCTCCGGGAGCCCGACGAGGAAAGGGAGCTTCGTCTTGATCGTCTGGAGAGCCGCGAGCACCGCGTCTTTGTCGGCAGGGCTGAGCGTGGCGGAGATCTGGTTGTTGGGCATGTTCGTGGAGGGGTTTGGGAGGGTTGAGAGATTCTTGGGAGCCATCCGCCCTCCCGCCGCAAACCCCAGCCCGTCCCCCGACCGACCGGAATCCCGTGCGAGCTCGGGCGTAGGCGTGGAGAGAAGCAAAGCGCCCCCCGGGAGGCAAGCCTGCAAAAGGCTGGAATAGGGAGGGGCTCGGAAAAGGGTTTTGTTGAACAGGCAGTCAAGAATTCTCGACTGGTTCCCTTTCTCCCTCTCTCCTCATGCGTTTTCTCTAATGCCGGGAGCGAGGGGTAGTGCGGAGGAGGACTATGATTATTGCGGCTGCCAGTGCGGCGCCCGCTGCCGTCCAGATCATCCATGTGAAAGAGGTTGCGTCCGTTTGCTCAGTGGAGAGTTCACCAAGCGGAAGCGCCGGGAGCATAGTCGGGACTGCGATACGGGTCGCAGGTTCCTCTGGGGACGCGGAAGCTGCCAGCTCACCTGCGGGCTGCGGCAGGTCGCGCCCTGGGCGCACCGCCTTGTAGTTCTTCTCGGCAAAGAAGTGCTCATTGGCCCGCCACCACTCGCGCAGGATAGCGCGTTCTTCTGAGTCTTGCTGATCGTCGAGCCTGCGAGCCCAATTGATCACGTCCTCATGGAAGTCTGGTGCATTGCGTAGGATCTCCAGCACAGTATCGCGCGCATAGCCCCATGGCGTGCCCCACGCGAGGTCAGTGGACGCATCGCGGGGAATCGGCCAATCATCAACCTCGAGATGCTTTGCCACGCCGTGCAGGACTTCAGGGTCTCGGGTAAGACCGAGCCATGGCGTCACAGCCGGATCGTCCATGAATTTATCGATATATTTCTGACGCACGCGTTCGTCACGTAAAGCGAGCAGTATGTGTTCAAGTCCCTGGTCAGGGACTGAATGGCGTTCATACGCACCACGGAAGACAGCGAGAAGCTGCTGCCTTTCACGTTCGGGCATTCTATATGTCTCAAGCGCTCGCTCCCAAGGACTCATGTCACGATAACGAACCATTCGCTCTACCAAATCTCCATCCGGCGAGGCCCAAGCGTGAAACACCAGCAAGATAAACGCAAAAGCTATGGTCGTTTTCATGGCTTGAACTGCTCAGCCTTATTGTTTGCTGCTTTCCAATCCTCATGACGCATCCACGGAGTAGTGCTTATGCTGATATGCATAAAAGCATTGCCTCACATTTGCGTTTCCGCACTTCGGGAAACAGCACGGGAAGAGGGGGCAACCAAAGGATTCCGCGGATGGTCAAGAATACTTGCCTGACCTTGATCTTCTCAACCGGAGTAGGAGCAAACCCACCAGCACGGTGAGCGCGAGCGCGGCACCTGTCCATAAGGACGCGCTTGAACCGGCGGATGTTGCAGTGGGACTTGCAGCGGTCGGAGGCGGCGTGGAGCTTGCAGGCACTGAGGTTTCAGCGGGTGCAGGTGCAGACAGAGCCGCAGCAGGCGACGCAGCTACCAAGGTAGCTGCCGTCCGGCCCGGACGCACTGCCGCGTAGTCACCGGCTTTGAAATACACTTCATTCTCCCGCCACCATTCGCGCATGATCGCAAGTTCTTGATCGTAGTCGCCAAACGCTGCCGAACTGAGTGCCCAATGCCGGACCTCCGGAGAAAACTGCGGCGAGAGCTGGAGGAGACATATGATTGTCCCAGCCACTGCGTAGGGCAGAGGCGGATTCAACGTGCGCCTAATTTGCTCAACTTTGAGCAAGTCATCTCTAAACATTGTCGGCGCGAGCGCGGGGACAACTTTTGGATTCCTGGAGTAGATGAGGACCATCCTGTTACCATCTCCATAGAGTTCCTCGTTAATCTCCTGCTCAAATGCTTTTTCATCACCGAGATCAAACAGGAATATGTGGTGAACGGTGAGCGGCTCGTAGGACGGCCTAGTTTCGACCCAGATTCTTCCCCACTTCCTTAGCTCGGCTTTATACTGTTCGTCATAGGTTTCCAGCCGGTCAAGGCGCGCCTCAGTCGGAGCACCTATCAAGCTTTCGATGTCAGCTCGGATCGCGGGCGGAATCTGATCGCGCGAGGTAATCTGCGCAAGGAGCAGCAGCGGAAGCAGAAAAGACAGAGCGCTCATGGCTGTTCGAAACACAGGCTGGTGACAGCGTTTGCCTTAGCTCCATCCTCTACGCTCTCTCGTCATGCGCTTTCTTCAGTTCCGGGAACGAGGGGTAGTGCGGAAAAGGACGATGATTATTGTGGCTGCCAGTGCGGTGCCCGCTGCCGTCCATATCATCCATGTAAAAGTGGTAGCGTCCGCTGGACGTTTGGAGATCTCACCAGAAGGAAACGCTGGGATCGCAGTCGGCACTGCGATGTGGGTGGCAGGTTCCTCTGGGATCGCGGATGCTGCCAGCTCACCTTTGGGCTGCGGCATTTCCCGCCCTGGGCGCACTGCCTTGTAGTTCTTCTCGGCAAAGAAGTGCTCATTAGCCCGCCACCACTCTCGCAGGATGTTCCTGCCTATAGTTGGATCGTTGTCGATATGAGCGTTTATGTCGATTGCCCATTCTCGCACGGAAGGCGCAATGGATTCACTTTTAGAGATGATTTGTAGGGCAATATGGGCCGAGTAGATTGAGAAGGGGCGAACTTGGTAGGCGATGTCTTCGTCGGATTTCCAAACCACGTCGGAGCCGTCATCAAGAAAGAAATTAGGGGCGAGCAGTGGCACGAGGGCTGGTTGGGCGGAGCGTTCCATTTCGGGGCTGAAATCGTAGCCTATTCCCGCAGCATGCCGTTCCTGATATATATTGGCGACCCATCGGATAGTCCTTTCATCCCCAAGCCGCAAAAGCATGGTGTAATCGTCGGGATCCTTAGAATATTGATTGCTTTTTGGGTGCTTGCCGGAGGCATACAACTTTAGTTGCTCGATCACCGCATCGCGAATGTCTGGAGTAACGACATGCAATTCGGCCTTGGAGCCTTTACCCCGAAGGTAGCGGATTACGTTCTCGATCCTTTCTTCCTCCGTGAGAGGCAGAAGAGCAAACCCCACCACAGCAAGCAAAGCATGAAGAGTCATTTAATTATCTCCTTGGCGCGCCGATTTGCTGCCTTCCAATCCTCATGCCGCGTCCAGCGGCCTAGTGGCGTCGGTGTCAGCAAATCTTTATTTCCTTCTCTCATCAAAGGAGCGGTGGTTGGAGGAAAGGCACCATCATCGTGCCCCACATTCGGAAATTGCGGGCTCTTGTTCCACTGCCGCACGCTCATAGTAAGATAGTGACCGAACTCGTGCGCGGCAGTTCTCTGCATAGATCTGACGCTGCCATCCTTCGGATCTTCCTGAGGGGGCTGATAAGCTGACCCGGGTGCGCGATAAAACATGCTTACGTTTAGTGCAATACATTTGCTACCATAAATATAGCGCCCAGATGAGCTATAAAGATTACCAGTGTTTGGAGTGAGTAAATCGGGCACATAGAGAATTGCGCAATGCCCCGTGAACTGGCCCTGAACCTTTTTAATCGCCTCGCCTTCTTCTACGGCAAGTTTATGGTCACGCACTTTTGTATCGGATTGGATGATCCTGTCGGGAGTTGGATTTGATCCAAGCTGAACATCCACCGCACATGGAGCCATGCGGTCGGCGATCTCAATGAGGATTACGTCTGGCTTGGCAACACCCAATGAGCTAAGCACGTGGTTATATGCTTGCGGCACTTCCGTTCTTTCGTCGGTCCGCTGCCCGGAAAAATTATCCGCCCCATATCGGCTGTTCCGCACGGCATAGCAGGTCACCGTGAGAGGCCCGCGTGGTGGGAGAACCATCACTTTCAAGCGTCGCACCACTTGCTTGGTTGCGTCGCTTGTCCGCACTTCAACAATTGCGTCAACTATCTCATCATCACCCGCTTTGCCGACGATCTCGAAGTTTGTTTCCTTTGCCGTGAGTGCGTAAGTAGGAAGCGCTGAGCTGGTCAACCCGATGAGATTTTGAGACGCATCCGCCACATGCAGTTCATACTTCCGAGGGTCGACACCAGCCGGAGCGACGACTTTGAGCCGACGGTTGATGGCATTCACGTTTCCAGATTTCGCCACGCTGGTCCAGGCGGACCAATCCGGGTCGTCCTCGTCTCTCGTCTTTTCGCCTGTTTGCGGGTCTATGTGGACGTCTCCTGGTAGTGGCGGGTCAAAGCCTTCGGCGAATTTGTCTCTTGCTGCGAACTCCCAGTTTCCAATGAGGCCGGGCACGATGCGCGGCCCTGCTGCAGGAGATGCGGCTTGCGCGGCGGCTGTATCAGGAGCAGCGGGAGTGGCCACTGCACTGGCGGAAGCTTCGGCGTCACTTGCTGATTCCAGCGAAATTACCCCTGCGCAAAGACCGTCTTTAGTTATACTAGTTAGCGAGGTGATGGTAGCGCCGCGAGGAAGCAAAATGCGATTCATTGTCACCGAACCGTCGGCATTGCGCGTCCACATGAATTCCCGTGCCGCCCACTGCGGCTCGCCTCCATTTCCCGCCTCCTCCAAACTCTCTGCCGAAAACGCGACTGACATAGCGCCAGTATTCAAATCTACATTGCTAATAAGATGAGGAATGGCGGAGCGAAGCTGGCCACGGAACTGCGAAAGATAAGCGTTCTCCCCTGTGCTCAGCCAATCGATGAACTGCCGCGTGCCGTTTTCCAGATCCCAGAAGAAGCCGAGTTCGCCTTTCTCGGGGTGGGCGGGGTCGGTCATGCCGAGGCTGCCGACGGCCTGCTGCTGGAAGTTGATGGCGTAGGAGGTGACGGGCAGGGACACTTCGACGTTGACCTCGCCGTCCCAAAGATAGGTGGTGCCCACTTCGCGAGGAACTCCTTCCTCGATGACCGAAACAGTCCTGCGCCAGAGCAGCCT
Source organism: uncultured Chthoniobacteraceae bacterium (assembly GCA_964235505.1). Taxonomy (GTDB): domain Bacteria; phylum Verrucomicrobiota; class Verrucomicrobiia; order Chthoniobacterales; family Chthoniobacteraceae; genus CAXSDZ01. The sequence continues at coordinate 1,802 of CAXSDZ010000128.1, read as the reverse complement.
CGCGCCGGTGGTGGTGCCGGGCGTCTCTCCCGTGCTCGCGCAGAGGGCCTGAAAGGTCGGCGGCGAAACCCCGGGCGTCTCCACAAAGGCGCGGTCGCTGAAGCGCACCTGGCCAAAGTAGGGGGTGTAGGTGCTCTCGCAGTGCTCAACCTCCACTCCGTCGTTCACCTCGGTGATTTTCCGCGAGTCGATCCGGGTGCCGAAGAGTTCGCCGGTCGGTGCCACCAGGCGGACGGTCTTGCTCCCGTCGCAGTGCAGGACGGGAGGATCTGTGGTGGGATGGGAAATGGGTGCCGTGGGGTCGTAGCTCAGGCTGGAGCTAAACGCGAAGGTGCCGCCCCACATGAAGCTGTCGCCCTTGAGGGCGCCTGTCGGGCCGGGGGAAAAAGTCTGAGCGCCGAAGGCGCCGGCGACGAAGCCGCTGGAGGTAATGCCCGCGGGCTGGAGACTTACTGAGTTCCATTTGCCGGCGCTGTAGAAGCCGATCGACTCGGAAGGGGTGTCGGAAATCACCGCCCCGCCCCGCCAGCGCACGACGCGCAGTTGCTTGAGCACGCCCTGGGGCGGGCTGAGATCGGCCGGGTCGAGATCGGCGGAGTCTTCCAAGCCGCCAAAGGCGACGGTGCCGTCCTCGCCGAGGCTGAGCAGGGCGCCGGTGCGGCCATTGTCCAGCAGGCGGGTCTGGACCGGCAGGGGCCGCTCCAACGAGGCGCTCAGGTCCACTGCTCCGTAGTATTTGACGGGGATGTAGTCGCTGCGGCGCTTGTCCTTTGGCCAGCGATCGAGCGCGTCGGGAATGCCGTCGTTGTCGGCATCCGTATCGTGGGCGTCATCGGTGCCGTCGTTGTCGGTGTCGCCGTAGCCTTCCTCGCCGTCGGAAATGCCGTCGCCATCGGCATCCGCGTTGTCGGGGTCGTGGTCGTTCGAGTCGTCGAGGCCGTCGTCGTCGCGATCGAAGGGGATGAGGACGGAAACCGGCCACGAACGGGCGATCTCGCGGGCGGCGGGGTTGACGATGGCGGAGTTCATGGCGCGGACGCGGTAGGTGTAGGTCGCGCCGCGCTGGCGGCCGGTATCGGTGTAGGTGGTGGTGGTGCCCACCGGGACGCGCACCAGCTCGACCCACGCAGTGGCGGGAGTGCCCTGCCGCTCCACGGCGACCTCGGTGGCATCGGGCGCGGCGCTGGTGCTCCACGCGACCTCGACAGTGGTGACGATTTGCGCCCCGGCGGCGGCCTTCGCGGTGGCGCTGGCCCAGATGGGCACCAGCCCGCGGAGGGTGACCGGCGCGCTGCGCAGGGAAAAGGTGCCGTCGTCATCCACCGCAAAAGCGCTGAGCCGGAGGTCGCCCCACGAAGGCAGGGCAGAGGGGAAGGCAAAGGGCGCGACGGAGCTTTCGCCCAGCTTCATGCCTTCCTGGTAGAACTCGACCCGGGAAATGACCCCGTCGCCATCGCTCGGCTGCACTTGCAGGGTGAAGGGCTCGCCGGGCAGAAAGGCGGTGTCATTCGCCGGGCTGGAAATGGCAACGGTGGGCGCGCCCTGGAAGACGTTCAGGCCGGGAGCGATGGCGGGCAGCAGCGACCCGCGTCCGATCCCCACCCCCAAAGCCCCTGCGGCGTTGCTGCCCCAGCTAAACACAGCGCCATCGGCCTTGAGCGCCAGATTGTGGAATCCACCCGCCGCAATGGCGACAACACTTTGGAGCCCGCTCACCTGCACAGGCCCCAGGCGGTTGGTGGTGGTGCCGTCGCCGAGCTGGCCGTTCACGTTGCTTCCCCATGCCCAGACGGTGCCGTCTC